>DAIDJG010000395.1 GCA_027451445.1 Singulisphaera sp. | reverse complement strand
ACACACATCGCGCAGCAGGCCGGGCGGGCCGAACTCGGCGAGGACACCTGGGGCGTCGAGTACAGCGAAGTCGAGGTCGGGCTGAAGGATCTCGAAGGCGAAGAGTTCGAGGCTGTCGAGGGGTCGCTCAAGGCCACGTTGCGCGACAGGTTCCCTGGGTTCTCGTTCGAGGTTTTCTCGTTCCTTTCAGAGCGGATTCAGGAAACCATCTCGGGCTCGATCGCGCCAGTGGCCGTGAAGATTTACGGCGACGATCTGGGAGATCTGGACCGAGCCGCCCGAGACATCGCCGAAGCCATCGGTGGCGTACCCGGGGCCGACAACGTCCGCCCCGAGCCGCAGACCGGCCAGCCGGAGGTCGTGATCCGGGTGCGCCCCGAGGATGCGGCCAGGCGCAACCTGCATGCCACCGATGTCCTCGACGCCGTCCACGCCGCCTATCAGGGGGCGGAGGTCGCCCAGGCTTACGACCGCAACCGGATCGTCAACGTCGTGGTCATCCTCGATCCGAAAGTGCGGAACGATCCCGACGCAGTGGCCAATCTCTGGATCTCCGTCCCGAACGCCGGGTCGCTGCCGTCGGATCCTTCACCGCGAGGACGGACCCGGTGGTCGGTGGCCAGCCCGGAACAGTTGACTGGCGGCCGACTCCAACTCAAGCAGGTGGCCGACGTGTTCCTCTCCGACGGCCGCTTCCTCGTCCGGCACGAGGGTGGGCTTCGTCAGCAGCTCGTGACATGCAACGTCCAGGGGCGGGACATCGAGTCCTTCGTAGCCGAGGCGGAGCGGCGCGTCCGAGATTTGACTCTCCCCTTGGGGATCACCTTCACCTTTACCGGCGCCCACGAGATCAAGCAGGCGGCGCAGCGGGAGTTGCTGCTGCTCGGGTCGGCCGCGGGAGTAGGCATCCTGCTGATCCTCTGGATGGCCTTCGGCTCGCTGCGTCGTCTCCTCCTGATCCTTGTGAACCTGCCGTTTGCCCTGGTCGGCGGCGTGGCGGTCGTCTTTATGTTGGGCGGCGTGCTGGACGTCGGGTCAATGGTGGGGTTCGTGACGCTGTTCGGCATCACGACGCGGAACAGCATCATGATGGTCAGCCACTGGCAGCACCTGCATGAGGTCGAGGGGCTTCCCTGGGGCCCGGACCTGATCTTCCGAGGTGCGCGGGAGCGTCTGGCCCCGGTCTTGATGACGGCGTTAGTGACGGCACTCGGGCTGCTGCCGATCGCGGTGAGCTGGGGTCAGCCGGGCAGCGAGATTGAGGGCCCCATGGCCCTTGTCATCCTCGGTGGTCTGGTGACATCGACCGCGTTGAATCTGTTGGGTCTGCCGGTGCTCTACCGCCGTTTCGGAGCCCGCGTCGTCGCGAGTTCGCGGTAGCGGTCCCCGTAAGAGCCGTGAACGTGCGGGGGCATCGCTTCAGCCGAGTGTCAAGTGCATGCGTGTGAGCGATTGGTCTTAGAGCGGTTTACGGTCGCATTGCGCACGGCCGCGACCGTCCAGGCGGGCGACAGCGGGCGGATCGTGCCACAGGCTCGTGTGGGCTTACTGAGCGTTGCAGAAATAACTCAACCGAGTTCCGTCGAAATTCGATAGCTTCATGCGTTGTACGTTCGAGTTGGGCGCCGAATACCGATGGCGAGGGTCGAAGTTGCGACCGCTTTTCTGCCGGCTCGTGCGCAACGGGCTCCCAACCTACCGAGGGCTCTTACACTAACCCGAAGCGCGAGAAAGGACATTATATAATTATCCCTCGCTCGCGCTTCGGGTTAGTGTAAGAGCCCTCGGTATCGTGATCGGCGCAAGCCGATCGTGAAGCGCTTGAGGGCCTCGGCACCGCGAAGGAGTTAAGTTATTTCTGCAACGCTCAGTAACTCCGGCATATACCCTAGCTCTTAACACTAACCCGAAGCGCGAGCGATGGATAATTATATAATGACTTCTATACCATCTATGGTCAGTATTGGGATCCGCCGTCAGGATCTGCGCAACGCGGTCGTAAACCGCTGTCGGCGAGCGGCCAAAGATCGTAGACCTGACGCTTCGGGTGGGGGCTACGGTGGATAAACTTTCTGCCGCGCCCCTGGGGTTTGGAAACCGCCGTCGTGCGAGGTCCTTGTCTCCTCAGCGATTCCCGCGAAAAATGCCAATGAATCCTTTTGATCATTTTTTCTGGCGAATGACGTGGCCGAGTTGCGCGGCGATTCGTCGACGCGATGGGTTTGCCTCGCGACGATCGAGTGCCGGCGCAAGTCTCGAAAGGCGGACAGCGAATGGCAGGAAACCCGAATGACCACAGCCCGGTCGAGATGGATGAGGCACCCGCGTCGACGGGAGGACTGCCGGCCGATTACTTCGACAACCCAGAATCCCCTGCGTCCGATCGACACGCTGAGTCGCGACTTGCTCAGGGCGGACCGCTACCCCCGCGCATTATCGCAGGTGCTGCTTTGCCTCATGTTGTGATCGAGCGGCGAGCCTCGTTACCGGTTGTCCTCGTGGTCCTCGCCGGCAACATCGTGTTCTTCATGGGTGGAGCACTCGCGGGATGGGCGGCCGCGCGGAAGAGTGCGGCACGCACGGAGCCCACCACCACGGCGGCAACGAACTCAGCCCTGAGCGAAGTCGTGCGCGCGATTGATTCCAAGCCATCAAAGAGCGAGCTGGATGCATTGACGTCGCGTATCGGCGCAGCGCAGTCAGAGCTCGGCACGCTCGGGCACGAGCTTGCCCGGCTCGACGAACGTTTGAACGCGAAGCCCAATGCGCCTCCCTCGACCCCCGCGGCGCTGGATCTCGCGCCGTTGCAGACACGAATCGACGAGCTCGTCAAAGAGAGCGAAAGGCTCGCTCCGTTACCGGAGACCTTCGAGTCGCTCCGCCGACGTGTCGATGCGCTCGACCAGGGCGTGAACGGCCTTCGCACCGAGGTTGCCACCGTACCAAAGCAGGTTGACGCATCGTTGAATGCCTTGAAGGACGCGATCGTAGCGCGCTCCGCGGCCGATCAGGTCAGCCCGACCGACAGCGCCAGGGACATCGGTGCTGCGCTGTTTCGCGAAGGAAAATACGCAGCGGCACGTGAGGTTTTTCTCGCTCTCGTCCAGAACTACCCGAATGATGCGCGGCTCTGGTATTTCGCCGCACTGGCGCACGGAATGACCTCGGGGGACTGGACCGGCGAATGCGACCGCCTGGTGCGCCGGGGGCTCGCGTGCGAACAGACGGGCAACCCAAAGCGCTCCGACATCGACGCCCAGTTCTCGACGTTGACGAAGGAACAGGGGAAGGAGTGGCTCGAGGAGTGGCGCAAACGCTCGCCACGATAGCGCGGGTGGACCGATCAACCGGACACCACGACCAGCACGGCGGCGGTCATCACGAGCGAGAGGGTCAAGGCGGAGAACAGGAGAAGCGAAACCCAGTTGGGCATGAAATCGTCGATCGGGACGGGAACGTCGTCTGCGCAATTCGGCTGAATCACGCCGACGTCGGTCCGACGCGCGTCCTGAGCCTCGCCAACGGCGAGCGGAGCGAGCGCGTCGGGCGCGAAATCCGCGATCAGGGGACGAGCGCCTCGGAGCATCCTCGTGAGGTCGAAGATCAGGTCATCCGGACTGCGATAGCGGTCCTCTCGGGTCCAGGCCATCAGCTTTCGCACGATGGCACCGAGGCCGCTGGTGAGCGAGTTGTTGAGCGACTCCGGCGCAGGCAGAGGGATCTGTGCGCTCGCGTGTCGGTGCATGGCCTCGGCGACGGACGTGCCGCCATAGGGAACCCGGCCCGTGACGAGGTGAAACAGCGTGGCACCGAGACTGTAAAGATCGCTTCGAACGTCCAGGTCGCTTTGCCCTCTGGTCTGCTCCGGGCTGATGTACTCCGGCGTGCCCACCGCCATACCCGCTTCCGCCACCGCCCACGTCTCGTCCCCGAGAGGTCGAGCCAAACCGAGGTCGATCAACTTCACGCCCTCCGGCGTGACGATGATGTTTGCGGGCTTGATATCGCGGTGGGTAAGCCCTCGCTGGTTCAAGAAGCGAAGTGCGCCTGCAATGTCCAGGGCGATCCGGAGCGCTGTCGTTTCGTCGCAGATCCCCCGCTGCTCGATGAACTCGAGGAGCGTTAATCCCTGGACGTATTCCATGATCAGGTAGGGCCGGCCGTTTGCCACCCCGGCGTCGATCGTGGCGACGATGTTGGGGTGTAACAGTTGCGCGGCAATCAACGACTCGCGGCAGAAGCGCTCAGCGTGGTCGGCGTCGCGTGCCCATCGTGCCCCCAGGACCTTGATGGCCACGATCCGATCAACGCTCAACTGCCGGGCCTTGAACACCGTGCCCATGGCCCCGTCGTGAATGCGACTGAGAATCTCATATCCCGGAATCTTCAACTCGGACGAGCCGACGCCGGGCGGATTCCGCACGGTGTCGAACGAATTGAGCATTCCGACGGATTTATGGGAGTCGGCGCGAAGACCGACCGAAACGCCTTCGCGGATTTCTGCGCTTCTCATGGAACCTCGGCTCAGCGGGACCCATTCGGCGTCGTCTACCGCTCCGTCTCACCTGAGCTCGCGCGCGACCGTTCTATGCAGAGACCCTATATTATAGGGGCAGGAGTTGATGTTTATCAAGCTCAGAGAGGATCCTTGAATCCGCAAGCGGGGCGGGTTAGGGCCAATACCGTTCAACGAACCCTAAACTGAAGCAGACGAAGGATTTAACTCCCCCCCCTTGTGGGCTGGCGACCCGACACTTTTCACGGGGGGCCGAAAAGGCACACGGCATCGGCTGGCCAGCCGACGAGAACGAACATGGCGACGGTGGCTGAAAAACAGCCTTGTTCGAGCGATCGCCGCCTGTTGGATCATAAGTGCA
>DAIDJG010000394.1 GCA_027451445.1 Singulisphaera sp. | reverse complement strand
ACGTAGCGACCCCGGCGGCCGGAGCGATTCGACCTTCGGCGCTTGTTTGATACCGACGGGGCCGCGTCCTTCGGGCTTGGCAATGGGTTTCACGGTTGCCGGCCCATCGTAATTCGTCCTTTTTCCTCGATCCTTCACAGGTGTGGTTTTCGCGGCACGTGCCGGGGCTCGGTACTCGATCCGGTATCATCGGAAAGTGCGCTCGCTCCTTTCCTTTGTCTCTTCGTCCTCTTCCTTTGTTTTGCACAAGGCGACTTCGTGATGAGCCGTGATGTCATCATTGAGACACGCAACCTGACCAAGGTCTATCGCGACTTCTGGGGGCGGCAGAAAGTCCAGGCGCTCAAAGCGCTCGACTTGCAGGTCTACCGGGGCGAGATCTTTGGGTTGCTAGGCCCGAACGGGTCGGGCAAGACCACTACGATCAAGCTTCTGCTCGGATTGCTGTTCGCGACCGAAGGCGAAGCCCTGATCTTCAACGAGCCCACGACGAACGTCGCGAAGAACGAGCGAATTGGCTACCTTCCCGAAGAGTCGTACCTCTACAAGTTCCTCAACGCCGAGGAAACGCTCCATTTTTACGGGCGCCTGTTCAAACTCTCGGGCTCCGAGCGGACGAAGCGGGTGAACCGGCTCATCGATATGGTGGGTCTGAGCGCCGCGAAACATCGCCAGCTCCGCGAATACTCCAAAGGCATGCAGCGCCGCATCGGTCTGGCGCAAGCGCTCATCAACAACCCCGAGCTGATCTTGCTCGACGAGCCGACCTCCGGCCTCGACCCCATCGGGACCGCTGAGATCAAGGAATTGATCCGCGACCTGCGCACGCAGGGCAAGACGGTCGTGCTCTCGGGCCACCTTCTGGCCGACATGCAGGACATCTGCGACCGGATTGCGATTTTGCATCGCGGCGAGTTGAAAGAGATCGGGAAGGTCACCGATCTCTTGACCGTCCAGGACGTGACGCAAATCAAGACGCGCGACCTGCCTGAGCCCGCGCTGGCGGAAATCAAGGCGATCATCGCGCGCCACGGCGCAGAGTTGATCGCGGTCGATCACCCCACGACCACACTGGAAGAGCTCTTCTTGCGAATCGTGCGCGAAAGCGACCTGCACCCTGGCCGTCGCCGCGTTGCGGCCGACCTCAACAAGCCAGCGATCCCCGAAGCCGATGAACTCGCCGGGACGCGAGCCCAGTCCTGACCGTCGTCAACGCACGTCTCGATCGCTGTTTTTCGGTGAGCGACTGCACGTTGGGCGGTCGAGGCGACGGATTCGTTTCAAAACACTCGGGTTACCAGACCTTGCCAGTATTCACGGCTAGTGTTCGGACTCCGCGCCGGCGCACCAGGAGTTTCATCATCCATGTCGTTGCTTGCTTCATTACCGGTCCTCTTTTCGCAGTTCGTCCTGCCCGGCGTTGAGGGGCGACTGCGACCGTACATCGCCTGGGGCATCCTGCTCGGAGACCCAGGGCTCACGATCCCGGGGATCCTGGGCGGTGTTTTGTTGTGGGTCAAGGTCGTCAGCTTGCTCTGTCTCATCACCTGGGTCGCCGGCTGGGTATCCTCGGCGCTCAAGGATTGGACGATGGGGCGGTTCACCTGGCTCGATTACGGCGCCCTGGGCGCCATCATCCTCGGAATCTCCGCGGCCGCTCTCCAGATCCTGGAGCAAACGCAGCGGATCAAAGTTTACAAGATTGCAAACATTTATAGCCACGACTTGCTGGCGTTGATCGCGATCGTGATCCTGTTTCTCTGGGTCGAATCAGGGCTGTGGCGGGCCATTGCGAGAGAGAAGAAGCGGATCGATACGCTCGTTCTCGTCGGAATCCACATGGCTCTGGCGCTCGGAATCGCGTTCGGTCTTTATCTGGCCTCCATGACCCCGCCTCCTCCTCCGGGTAGCAAGATCCCCGGCTACACCTGGCGCAACGGAATCGTTGACGGTGCCCGGTGGAGCGCGACGTACATGGGGTACGTCGTGTTCCTGCGCGTGATCTTGATGGCGATCGGCGAGTTGCTCCGCGTGCGGGCGCGCCGGCTGACCTCGATTGCCTTGCTGAGCATCACCGAATCGGTGCGCCGGATGTGGGCGCCGTGGGTCGTCATCACCGTTTTCCTGGTGATTCTGGCGTTCACCCACTGGTTCCTGGCGCCCCCTCGAATCGCCGAGATGGGCCGAATCTACGTCAGTACCCTTTCGTTCCTGTGCATGATTCTGCTCGCGGTGATGGTCACGATCCTGACCCCGCTCAGCATTCCCCACGACATTCAGAACCAGACGATCTACACGGTCGTCTCCAAGCCGGTGCGTCGCATCGAGCTGATCTGGGGCCGGATGATCGGTTTCATGGCGATCGTCACCGTGCTGGTGGTGGTCTTCTACTCGATCAGCCTTTTGTATCTGTGGCGGAACGTCGGCGGGGCGATTCGCGATACCGAGGCACTCGCGT
This sequence comes from Singulisphaera sp., assembly GCA_027451445.1. Classification (GTDB taxonomy): domain Bacteria; phylum Planctomycetota; class Planctomycetia; order Isosphaerales; family Isosphaeraceae; genus DAIDJG01. Next base: position 16,851 of record DAIDJG010000394.1, on the reverse strand, counting down.
CGAAGGAAGCGCAAGCCGGCCGGATGACGCAGGCCAACCAACTGCGCGACCAGGCCGACCAGCTCCGGAATCGCATGTCCGCCCGTATGCCGATCGAAGGCTCGCTGACGTTCCTTGACTCCAAGGGCACACGGCACCTAGTGGGGATCGACGTCGGCGGTGAACAGTCGATGAAGCGTCCTCGCAGTCACATCGAGGGCGCCACGGCCGCAACGGCCATCTGGACGTACGGCCCCGCCGTCCCGGACCCGTTCGACCCTGAGCCCGATCCCCGGCGCCAGCGGCGACTGAGCCGTCCCGTGCCGGTCGAGACGCTACTCGATCCGGACTCCCTGGAAGGTCTGCTGAATCGCGTCCTCAACGTCCGGTATTTGATCCGGTCTGCTGAGGAAGAGAGGAACGACCCGAAGGTCACTCCCGCAAGGGCCCGGCAACTCAGCGCCAGCATCGACCGCAATCGGGCCGAGGAAAAGCGGGCCACGAGTGCTTACGTCAAGCTCAAGTCGGAGATCGACGAAATCGAGGCCAAGGCCGCCGCGCTGCCCGCCGACCGCGCCGCCGAAGCGGACAGCCTGCGCCGGCAGGCCGAGGCGCTGCATTCGCGGCCCTTCACGCTCGAAATGTCGTTCAATGTCTACCGTACGACCAAGGGGCGAATCGGCGATCCGGTCTATGCACAGGTGAAGGTCGTCAACCCTGTGACCGGAGCCGAGAAGGACAATATCATTCCGATTCGCGAGTATTACACGAACCGGTTGGTCATCCCCGCGGGCGTTCTGGCCGGCTCGCTCAATGCGCTGCGGGTCGAAGTCCGTTGCATGAGCCGGACTCAGTATCTGGGTATGGCCGAGGGCGACCTGTACATCCTCGGTAAGTCCGGGAATTTCGGGGCCAACTTTTTCAAGGGGCTCCTGGGAGTCTGGCTCCAGGCGATGGTTCTGACGGCGATCGGTGTTTTCGCCGGCACGTTTTTGAGCTGGCCGGTGGCCCTGCTCACCACGATCTTCTTCTTCCTCACAGGGGAAGTCTTCTTCCCATACCTTCTGGAGTTCTCGAACCAAAGCTTGCTCGGCGGCGGCCCATTCGAGTCGATGCTGCGCATGATTGCCCACGAGAACCAGATGAGCGAGATGACCCCGACGCTGACCGTCATTACGGCCAAGACGCTCGACTCGATCTTCAACCCCGTCATGGCGCGGTTGGTCTACATCGTGCCCAACTTCTCGGCGCTCGATGTCTCCAACACGGTGTCGCACGGTTACTACGTGCCCTGGATGCTCATGCTCTCTAACGGTTTGCTCGCACTGGCCTACGCCGTGCCGTTCTCCATCGCCGGATACATCATCTTGAAGAACCGGGAGGTGGCCGCATGAAGGCTGCACCAAACCAGTATCGTAAGCTCATTTACGGGCTGCTCATCGTCATCCTCTTCGGCGCCACGATTCCCTACACCAAGTGGCTCAATGAGGAGAAGCAGCGCCGGGATCTCGGCGAAGCCGCGATCGGCCAGGTCGACACGGGGAGTTTCATGCTGAAGCTCGCGTTGCTCGGCGGCTTCCGAGGGATCTACGTGAACGCCCTCTGGACGAACGCCGAGGAATTGAAGAAGGAGCACGACTGGGACGGCCTCAAGTCGACCGTCGACATGATCACCAAGCTTCAACCGCACTTCCTGTCGATCTGGACGTTCCAGAGCTGGAACCTCGCCTACAACGTTTCGGTCGAATGGGATGCCCCTGAGGACAAGTACGACTGGATCAAGAAGGGCATTCAGTTCGTCAAGGAGGGGGTCAGTAAGAACAAGAGGTCCCCTGACCTGCGCTGGGACACTGCGTGGACGTACTACCACAAACTCGGGTTCGCCGATGAGTCGATCATCCTGCGCCGTCTCTTCCACGATGACGAGGATGAAGACTTCAAGAGCTACATCGATGCCAAAACGGGCGTGAGGCAGTTCAAGCAGGACAATTTCCAGCTTGGCTACGGTTGGTTCGCTGACGCGGTCGCGCTGGTCGACCGCGGTGAAGACCGTGCCCAGACCGGGACGCGAGACGTCGAGTTCGTCGATCCGACGCCCCAACGGAAGGGGCGGCCTGGCGACCTCGCGTTCCGCTCCATGCCCGCGCACGCTCAAACTCGGTATGCCCTGAGCCTCGAGAAGATGAGCACGCTCGACCTGCCGGCGACCTTCGGTGAGGTGGCCATGTCCGAGTGGGCGAACGCTCACGCTGAGTGGCAAGACTTCGGGGACTACACCTGGATGAGCCACAATCTGGTGCGCGACGCCGAGGGAAATCTGCACAAGGAACCCGTTAAGCTCGACGACGACACGAAGCCCGAGGTCTACAAGAAGCTGACCGAGAATCAGCAGTACTGGACCTCGCGCTGGGCCGACCAGATGAACTACCGCTACTGGAAGGATCGCTGTGCGGCAGAAATGACCAAGGAAGGCGTCGAGGCCCGTCGGCTCTTCTACGAAGGCACAATGGCCTACAAGCGTGGCGAGTTCCAGACGGCCGTCGATCGTTTCAAGCAAGGCCTGGATATCTGGAAGGAACTTCTGGAAAAGCACAAGGACTATCGCAACGACGACTTCAACAAGAAGGACACCGGACTGGTCGTGAAGCGTTACGTCCGGGCGCTGCGACAGCTCGGTGCGTCGGAGCCGAAAGACCTGCCGTTCCGTGAGTTGATGACGGTCGCGGAAAAGGACGATACGCCGGATCCGTTCGACCAGACGGAAATGCTCGAACCGCGCCGAAGCGACTCCGGCACACCCGGTCGGACCTCTGCGCCCGGGCGCTGAGTAGCAATCACGAGAGTTTAGATCTCATCAAGGACGGCGGACGCGAGGGCGTGAAATGCCCTCGCTCCGCCGTCCATCGTTTTGTAGGACCGGTTTGGAGCGGTTACTAATCGCGTTGCGCATGCCCGAAGCACTCGCCATCATTTTATGTTTGGCACCTGCATGTATTTGGGAGGGCGAGGCTCCGTCCGAGCCAGCCTTGTTCGGAGGACGAGTCTTCGAGTCCTCGGTACATCGCGCGTGACTACGCGGTACCCTGGGCGGCACGCGATAATCCATCGGCTCGAAGACTCGCCGATAGATCAAGGCTGGCTCGGACGGAGCCTCGCCCTCCCCGATGTGCGCAACGCGATCGTTAGGAACAGGATCCAGGTCACACGTCGTCGGGAAGAGCGGCAAACAGTTCGGCCAATTCGCGCTCGTAGTGCTTCCAACGGCCGATCGAGCGTCGATGGATCGGCTGGCGGACCTGGGTCGAGCTCAGAGTGCGGATCGGTCGCCTTGTGGCATGGAACTCGAGGCAGCTCGGGTCCCATTCAAGGCCCAGGGCCGCGACGAGTCGCCGCGCGATGGGTTCGATGTCGGTCACGGCCTCCTCGTACCACACCTCGTGGATCGTCGCGGGAACGGTGTCTCGCCAATGGTCCATGATCCGGCGGTAGGAGCGAAACGCTGCGCCGATGTGGGTGGGGTCGTTCGCCCACGTGACTCGTCGGAAGTCGGCCATCCAGCACGAGAGGGCAACGTCGCGAATGTCTCGGCGACAATGGATCACCGTGGCCTCAGGAAACAGGGCCAGGAGCAGGCCGAGATACTGATAATTCTCAGGAAGCTTGTCGATGACCCGGTCCGCGCCCGCCGTGTTGAGTGCCTGCAAACGGTTGAGGTAATCGCCGGCCATCAGCCGAATGCTCGCCTGTCCGAGGCGAGGGATGCAATCCTCAGGATCGCACGACGCATTGAGGACCGCCGGCAGCGACCGGAACAATTCCGGCCCGAACGCGAGTTCTCCGCCCGTGGCCACGCGCGCGTGGCTGGCCAGCACCTGCTCGATCAGAGTTGTCCCGGACCTGGGCAGCCCAACGATAAACACCGGCACGCGCGATGCGAGCCCTGCGCCCGCGATGCGCTGGAAGAAGCCGGAATAGACGGCTTGAATCAGTCGCGTCGTGAACCGGTCAAGTTGCGTCGGATCGAAACGCCGATACGTGGGGATCTGTTCCAGTTGCCGCGCGTTCGCCTCTCGGAAACACGCGGCCGCGGAGGCGTGTTCGCCTCGCGCATCCAGCACCTGCCCGAGAGCGAAGAGTAGACGCGTCCGCGGCTCCGAGGCGATCTCCGGATCGTCAAGCCGATGCCGGAGTGCCTCCAGATCGCCGTCGGGCAATCGAGCACCCAGGAGATTGGCCAGCCGCGCATGGGGAGGGGCATAGGTGGGATTCAGCCGGATTGCGGACCGATACGCGTTCTCAGCCTCCGCAACGTCGCCCCGTTCCGCCAGGAGCACCCCCAGGCTGACCTGGGCAACCGCAGACGTCGGATCGAGTGCCGATGCCGTTCGATAATGTGCCTCCGACTCGGCCTCGCGGCCCACCTTTTGAAGCGCACGCCCGAGTGCCAGATGAAGGCTCGCGGTCTCCGTCGGGGCGAGTTCCAGAGCACGCTCCCAGCACGGAACGGCCTCGTCGAACTGGTCCACGCGCTCGTAAAAGTCCGCGAGCCGCTCCCACATAGATCCGGTTCCCGGCTCGAGGGCCACGGCTCGCGTCAAAAGCGCATGCGCTTCGACGAAGCTTCCCTCATCCATCAACATAAGACCCAAATTCGCGAGGGCGAGCGCGGAGTCCGGCACGAGGCGAATCGCCGTGCGGTATGCGGCTTTGGCCTCCTCACCGCGTCCGAGAGCACGAAGCGCATTCCCCAACTCGTTATGCGCGGCGCTCCAATCCGGGCGGATTTCGACCGCCCGACGCAGTTCGGAGATGGCCTGCTCAGGGTTGCCGAGTGCCCGCAGGGCTGAGCCGAGGATCAAACGTAGCGTCGGGTTGTCCGGTCCGCTCCGAAGGGCCACTCGGGCACAACGGCACGCATCCTCGTAGCGGCCTTTAGCCAGGCATAACTCAGCCAGGCTCGCCTGGATCGCCGAGACGTCAGGACGCAACACCGCAGCACGTGCGACCAGGTCCATCGCACGGTCGACATCACCCTGCTGCTGCCGGATCAGCCCCAAAAGATGGAGCGCGGCGACGTTCCGTCCGTCGCTCTCCAGAATCGCTTCGTAAACCGCCGCGGCTTCCCCCAACCGTCCCGCCTGATGGCATCGCAACGCCTCGGCGAGAGCCTCCTCAGGAGAAAGGGCGATGCAGGTCCCCCCCATTGCGCTTGCGTCATCCATGACGACCATCCCACATGTTCGATAGATGGAATCTCGGCCGATCTGAGTACGCCGAGTGTGACGAGACGTGCAGTGGCATCATACCGCGCCACGGATCGCCGGAAAATCCCAGCTCCTACTCCTTTCTGGGCTTGGCCTTACGTTTTCCGTGCAGATCTTCGCATCGTTCTTTCCACGGAAAAAACCGCGCTCATCAAGAAAGTCTCAAGTCGAAGACCCCTGCAACTCGGAGGGCAACGGTGAGGTCCGGCTTGGTCCGCGACGTCCGGAACGCGTGGAATTGCGTAACCGGAGGCGTGCAGTCCGGCTCTCTTATGGGGCAGGATCATGGAGTGATCCCTGGATGAGAGTTCACTTCCCGAAGACATGACGAGCGCGCTTCGCCCCGGGATGGCTCGGGTTGGTAGGGATACGCCTGGGTCGGGCGAAACCGCTCTTGGGACATTTGAGGAGAGCAGACATGCGTCGATTCTTCGCGAGGGCGTTGCGAGCCTCGAAGCGGACGGGCCGAATTCCGCGTTCCCGCAAACCGGCGCTCCCGCAGGCAACCCTGGAAGTCCGGGCTCTGTTGAGCACCGCCTATGTTCAGACCAATATTATCTCAGACCAGGCGGGCGTGGCGGCTCATACCGATCCCAACCTGGTCAACCCCTGGGGGATCTCCTTCGAAGCAGGTCAGCCGTTCTGGTTTTCGGACAACGGCACGGGAAAATCGACCGTCGTGGATGGCTCTGGGAATCTCCAGCCGCCCAACGTAATCACCATCCCCGGCCTCGGCGGCCAGGTGTCCGCACCGGCCGGGACGGTCTTTAACAGCTCGGCAGGCTTCCCTGTTTCCGAGGGCGGAAACTCCGGGGCCTCTTTGTTCCTCTTCGCAACCGAGGAAGGGACCATCGCGGGTTGGAACCCTTCGGTCGATCCGAACGCGGTTATTGCGGTGAATCACTCGGCGACGGGCGCGTCGTACAAGGGATTGGCACTCGGCAACAACGCCTCGGGCGAGGACCTGTTCGCCGCGAACTTTGGTAACGGGACCATCGACGCGTTCAACGCCAACTTCCAGCCCGCCACGCTCCAGGGATCGTTCTCCGACCCGTCGCTGCCTTCGGGCTACGCCCCGTTCAACGTGCAAAACCTGGGCGGGAACCTGTACGTCAGCTACGCCTTGCAAGACATTTACAAGAACAACGTCTTTGGCCAGGGCGACGGGTACGTTGACGAGTTCAACACCGAGGGCGTCTTCATGCGCAGGGTCGCCAGCCAGGGGACCTTGAACGCGCCCTGGGGTATGGCCATCGCCCCCGCGACCTTCGGGCAGTTTGCCAACGACCTGCTTGTCGGCAACTTCGGCGATGGCCGGATCAATGCGTTCGATCCGTCGAACGGCAATTTCCTGGGCCCGTTGACGGGGACGAACGGTCAACCGATCACGATTGATGGCCTCTGGAGTCTCACTGTCGGCGGCGGCAGCCTCAGTGGCAGTCCCAACACGGTGTACTTCACCGCGGGCCCCGACCACGAGACCCACGGGCTTTTCGGAGCTCTTGATCCGTCCTCAACACCTCCGCCGCCTCCGCCTCCGCCTCCCACGGGCCCAGGCCCACTCTCGGTTCAGGGGACGACGATTACGGCGAAGGCGGGTCAGACGTTTCAACGAACCGTGGCCACTTTCACCGAAGCGAACACCAAAGCGCGTAATTTCCGCGTCACGATCAACTGGGGCGATGCATCGCGCAACTCCGCAGCGAAGGTCAAGATGTTGCCTGGCGGTCACTTTTCAGCGATCGGCAACCATCGGTTCCGCAATACCGGAACCTACACCGTCACGATCACTGTGAGTGACAAATCCGGCCACGTTGTGTCCGCGACATCCACGGCCGATGTCGTCACCGCGCCGAAACGCGGACACCGCTGAACCGGACACTCGGCCCGCAATGTTGCTCGAAGCCGCCGCGCGCCTTCGAACTTGGCATCAACAACACGGCCCCGGCACGGACGTTACGAGCGTAGTGCGACGCACGTAACGCCCGCGCTCGGGACGTGATTTGTTCGAATCCAATGCGACCAGGTCAGCTTGGGAACACACCTCGAACGTTCCCCCTGATTTGCGTCTTCCTCAGACGGCATTTGTGTGCTCATGACCCGATCGCCGAGTCGTCTTTGTCCCCACGGGACAAATGCGAATACGGATCACCGCTCGGAACAAGAGCCTCCGCCAGGTGGGGGTGTTCGAGATCGCGACGTGATTCCGAGCCTGTTCCTCAGTCCGTGGGCACGGCGTGTTTGGCGAGCCCGGGTCCAAAGAATCGCTCGCGTTTCGCCTCTTCCTCCATGATGTGCTGGCGCGCTTTGAGCAGGTCCGTCAAGCTGACGATGCCCACCATCTTGTTCGGATCCGTCGCGCTCACGACGGGGAGCTGCTTCGCGCCCGACTGTGCCATCAGCTCCGCCGCTGCGCGGCACGATTCAGCGGGAACGATTGTCACCACACTGCGGCCGATCAAATCGTAAGCGATAATAGGACCTTGCTTCAGCACGTCGGCGCGGGTTTCTCCGTTCAAAAGAGCCGACATCCAGCCTTCGAGCAAATCCGTGCGGCTGATCATGCCGAGCAGGTTGCCGAGTTTGTCAACGACCGGGTAGCCGGGATGCTGGTGTTCGCCGAAGAAGTACTGACTCAGCACCTCGCGCACGGGTAAGGCCGCGGGAATGCTGACCACGGCGGTGGTCATTACGTCGCCGACACTCAGACTCTCGAGCGGATCGACGGAGTATTCACGCGTGATGTGATAGCCTCGGCGCGCGACCTTTTCGGTGAGAATCGAGCGTTTCATCACGAGCACGGTGAAGCAGTGAGCCGTCATCGATGCGATGAACAGAGCCGGCAGGGCTTGACGTCGTGGGTCAGCTCCAATGCGAAGATTGTGGCCGTCAGCGGGGAGCGCATCGTGCCGCCGAGCGCAGCGGCCATCCCGACGAGTGGCCAAAGGGCCCGATCCCCGCCCGGAAGGACCGTGGACGCGATCGCTCCCAGCGCCCCTCCCATCATGAGCAACGGCGCGAGCACGCCACCCGAGGTACCGGATCCCAACGCAATCGCCCAGATGAGACCTTTGACGAGTATCAATACCAGGAGCGTTCGCGTAACAAAGTCGCCTTGCAGCAGGCTTTCGATGACGTTGTAACCAACGCCGAGCGCGGCGGGTCGCACCATGCCGCCGAGTCCGACGGCCAGACCGCCCAGCACCGGCCACCACATCCAGTGGATCGGCAGCCGGTGGAAGGCATCCTCCGCACCATAAACGGACAGCGTCAATACCAGGGCCAGGACCCCGGCAAGGCACCCAAGCGGAACGGACGCGAGCAGGTCGGCCGCAGGAAGCAGTCCGTGCGGGGTCACCGCGAACATCGCACCCGCTCCAAGCAGGTACGGCCGCAGCAGCGACGCCACTGAGCTCGCCAGCGCGACCGGAATGAGGCTTCGCGGCTTCCATTCAAAGAGCAGCAGTTCGACCGCGAGCAACACCGCCGCAACGGGCGTGTTGAACGTCGCCGACATCCCGCCGGCGGCCCCCGCGACCAGCAAGACCTTCCGTTCCGCCGCCGTGAGATGGAAAAGCTGCGCGATCAGCGAGCCAATCGATCCTCCCGTCATGATGATCGGCCCCTCAGCGCCGAAGGGACCGCCCGAGCCGATCGAGACCGCCGAGGAAATCGGCTTCAACACGGCCACCTTGGGGCTCATCCGGCTCCGGCCAATCAAGATGGCTTCCATCGCTTCCGGAATGCCATGCCCTCGGATTCGCTCGGAGCCATAACGTGCCATCAATCCGATGATCAATCCGCCCAGCATCGGCACCAGAACCGACCACCAGCCAAGCGTGTGCTCAGCCGGCAATCGGGGACGAAATGACAGTTGCTGAAAGTAAAAGATGTTCGTAAACAGCTCGATCAGCCGCAATAACACGAAGGCCGCAACAGCGCAGCATGCACCAACAATCAGCGCGATCCCGCAGATGACGAGGAGCCTGTATTCCGCCGTAAAATCGCCGCGCTCGTTCATATTGGTTCCACCTGACCCAAGATGACCGGGCGCAAACATGCATCCGGTTTCGATCAATGATCGACCGCGATCCTGGGGGGGAAGCAATGAGAGGCGTTCGCACGCGAAGCGACCCGAGTTTCGCTGAAGATGGGGATTACCCGTATCGCGAATCGTTCGAGCGTACCGCCCAATATACCGAACGCTCGCATTTGATACCACGTGATCAGCCTTGAGAATGAAGCGACGAGACCGTTCAGGTCTCACCCGCCGCACTCAGCATTTGGGCGAACAGCCCCGGCGAAACATCTGCCGGACCGCCTCCGGAGACGATGGCGAGGGCTTCGACGATGGGAGTCCCTTCCGCGAGTGCGATCCCAGCCGCGGCGATGCAGAGGGAGCGGCTCATGCCAGCGGAGCAGGAGACGAGGACGGGTACACCTGCGCGTAAGAATGCGGCGACCGACTGCGCCGCCAATCGTAAGAGCCACGGCGGGTTGTCACCACCATCCGAGAGCGGGAAACGACAGCGCACAAGGTCCCGCGCCAGGTCGGCGAATGGCTCACTGTCCGACAGCTCCACCACGGCCGCCACGGCCGCACCGAGGACGCGATGAGCGTCGCGCAGGTCGCCTGCGTGGCCCACCCATAAGGCTCGCCCTGTGACCTGTCTCATCAGACGGATCTCCCGGGAAATCGCCCGTGAACCGCGGGCGATCGCATCAGCCTTCGACCCGGTTTTTAATGTCAACTTTCACCGGATCTTCCGCGAGAACCGCAATCTTCGCGCCGCACTGGTTCAAGAACGATTCGACGGCCGGGCGATCGGACGCGCTGACCGGCATGACAACTTCGGAATCGAGAGCCAGCTTCACTCCCAACAGCTTTGGAGCCAGCGTCTTTAGCTTCAACAGAGAGCCCTCGTCATCATCGGGGAGCCAGGTCTCGATGACGACCCGACTCCAGGGGAAGAACATCCCAAACACCTCGATGCCTCGGTCGCGCAGCACGGTACCCTGGAAGGCGTCGACGAACTGGTACACCGCGCCCACGCCGCAGCCGACGCCGGCAAGTAAGTAGAACGTTTCGAAGATTCGCTCGGAGGTCGTCGGATTCGGTGGTTTGAACGGCGGTGACAACGCACCGACTCCAAACCCGATTAAGCCCACACTTGCCACCATCAACACTCCTGCGGGGACCCAGATCGACCATCGAGCCTTGTCGCGACGGGGGATCGTGGCGAAGCGACCCGTGATTGATGAGCTGTACAAAAGCGCGAAGAAAAGCGCCGTCGACCAACCGATCGCCAGCGCGTAGAACGCGACCAGAAACGTAATGATCAGCGGCATCCAGGGATTTTTCGTGATCGACCCCGCCGGTTTGGCGACTGGCCTCCGGACCGAGGCCAAAGGCAATCGCAACCGGATCGGCCCCGCTCGCAGCCTTTGGATCGCGTCCCACACCGACCAGGGCAGCACGACCGCAGGGACGAGCACGGCGAGAACGATGCTGGAGTTGAGTGACTCGAACCTCATCGTGACCTCCACACGCCGATCCGACACCGGGAAGTGGCGTCGGGTTAGGGGGCGTCGGATTCGAACGTCTCCCCGCGTCTCGTGCGCAGCAACGGCGAGAGCACTCTTGAACGTCAACCGTTTCCTCAGAATCGCACCCTGGAATGTTTGTGCAATGACCTGTGAAAGCTCGGTTGCGTTGCGATTGCTAAAAGGATTGAACACACATCTGAACAGCGCAAACCAGAGCCGTCAAGACTCAGGGCGTCGGTGTCAACGCGAGTGCCTGCGGATTCGCGCGTTGTCCTTCACATGGCATGGGGATAGGATGGGGGTTGTAGGAGAAGGGAGCAGAAGCAAGGTTGACTCCCGCGCACGCATCGTGCTTGAGACCAGCCTTGGTGCATCTCGGGACCGCACGTCCTGCCCATCGGAACGCGGAAGGGCGTAGCAACGCAGTGCAGGGTCCGGTGAGCACTCACAACTGTCCCGCACTGCGCAACCCCGCGACGTGCTGTGATTTGGCCCTCTGAGGAAGCCACTCCATGACTTTGACCGCCTCGCGGACGATTCGTGTCGGACACAGCCCGGATTCGGACGACGCGTTCATGTTCTACGCGCTGACCCATGACAAGATCGACACGGGCGGGTTGCAGTTCGTGCACCAGCTTGAGGACATCGAAACACTGAACCGGCGTGCGTTGAGCGGCGAGTTGGAAGTCTCCGCCGTAAGCATTCACGCCTTCGCGCACCTGGCCGATCGCTATGCGCTTCTCGCTTCCGGATCGAGCATGGGCGACCGCTACGGCCCGACACTGATCACGCGCCAGCCGAGAATTCTGGAAGACCTCAAAGGGCGCACGATTGCCATTCCAGGCAAGTTGACCACGGCGTATCTGACGCTCCAACTCTGTCTGGGCAAGGATACCCCGGTCGCGGTGATGCCGTTCGATAAGATCCTGCCCGCGGTGGCATCGGGAGACGTCGAGGCGGGTCTGATCATCCACGAGGGCCAGCTTTACTACGGCGACAAAGGGCTGCACAAGGTCGTCGACCTGGGGCAGTGGTGGTTCGAGCAGACGGGGTTGCCCCTGCCACTCGGCGGCAACGTGGTTCGCAGAGACCTGGGTGACGAACTGGTCCTGAAGATCGCCCGGCTCCTGCGGGAAAGCATCGTCTACGCGCTGGAGCACCGACAGGAGGCGCTCGACTACGCGCTCCAGTACGCCCGTGACCTGGACCCCGGTCTTGCCGACCGGTTTGTCGGGATGTACGTGAACGACTGGACGGTCGATTACGGGCCGAAGGGCCGGGAGGCGGTTCGCACGCTTCTCAACCGAGCGGCGGAAGCGGGTTTAGTCGAGCGGCCGGTTGCTGTAGAATTCGTCGGTTGACCCGGCGCGGGCTCCCCTCCGCTTTTCCCGGTCTGCACTGATCGCCCCGCGTTTCTTGACTCACAGCCGTCGGCCGTTTCGCGCGGCCGATGGCCTTCGGTATCGATCCTTGTTGATTGGGAACCATCATGAACGACTCGTTTCATGCGCTCACCGACCTGAAAGTCGACGATCGAACTTTCCGCTACTTTCGGCTCGACGCCCTCCGAGAGGCAGGACTCGACATCTCCCGGCTGCCGTACTCGCTCAAGATCTTGCTCGAGAACCTGGTGCGCCACGAGGACGGGCTGACCGTCACCGCGGACGACATCAATGCGCTCGCATCCTGGGATCCGCACGCCGTCCCCTCCCGCGAAATCGCGTTTCGTCCTAGCCGCGTCTTGCTTCAGGATTTCACCGGCGTTCCCGCCGTGGTGGACCTCGCTGCGATGCGCGACGCCATGAAGCGGATGGGGGGTGATCCCAAGAAAATCAATCCCCTCCAGCCGGTTGAGCTCGTCATCGACCACTCCGTCCAGGTCGACGAAGCGGGAACCGCTCAGGCGTTCGCCACGAACGCCGAGCTCGAATTCGAGCGCAATCGTGAACGGTACGCCTTCCTCCGCTGGGGCCAGGATGGGTTCCAGAACTTTCGGGTCGTCCCGCCGGACACCGGCATCGTGCACCAGGTCAATCTGGAGTACCTGGCACGCGTCGTGTTCACCACGGTGGATATCGAAGCCCATCCCGACGTGAAGAAGCTGATCCACGGTGATCTCAGCCTGCCGCTCGCCTATCCCGACACGCTTGTTGGGACCGACTCGCACACCACGATGATCAACGGCCTCGGCGTGCTCGGCTGGGGCGTCGGCGGGATCGAGGCCGAGGCCGCCATGCTCGGCCAGCCCGTCTCGATGCTCGTTCCGCAGGTCGTCGGCTTCAGGCTGAGCGGCCAGCTCCCTGAAGGCTCGACGGCAACCGACCTCGTCCTGACCGTGACCCAGATGCTTCGGCGCAAGGGCGTTGTGGGCAAATTCGTCGAGTTTTACGGCCCGGGCCTCGCGAACCTGCCGCTCGCCGACCGCGCGACGATCGCGAACATGGCTCCCGAATACGGCGCCACCTGCGGCATCTTTCCCGTCGACGCCGAGACCATCCGCTACCTCGAACTCTCCGGGCGCCCCCCCGAGCACATTCGCGTCGTCGAGACGTACGCCAAAGCGCAAGGGCTGTTCCACGGACCTGAGACGCCGGAAGCCACATATTCCGACACGCTCGAGCTCGACCTTTCAACCGTCGAGCCCAGCCTTGCCGGGCCCAAACGTCCGCAGGACCGGGTGCCGCTGCACGACGCCAAGAACGACTGGAACAGGGCGCTCAGCGTGATGCTGGAAGCCCGGCCGGCGAAAACGAACGCTGCAGCGAAAACCGACCAACGGAGCGAGTTGCGGCTCGAAGGCGAAGGTGGTGGCGGCACCGCCGTTGGCGTCGAAGACCCCAGCGCCCCCGCCGCCCACTACAGCCCGCTCCGCTCCGGCTTCATCGGCCACGGCTCGGTGGTCATCGCGGCCATCACGAGCTGCACGAACACCTCGAACCCGTCCGTAATGATTGCCGCGGGGCTCGTGGCGAAGAAGGCGGTCGAGGCAGGGCTTGCGACGAAGCCCTGGGTCAAGGCGAGCCTCGCCCCCGGCTCCAAGGTCGTGACCGACTACCTCAAGGACGCCGGACTCGACACGTACCTCGATGCCTTGCGCTTCAATTTGGTCGGCTACGGGTGCACGACCTGCATCGGCAACTCGGGCCCGTTGTCGATGGAGATCACCAAGGCGATCCACGAAGATGACCTCGTCGTCGCCGCGGTCCTGAGCGGAAACCGCAACTTCGAGGGACGCATCAACTCGGAGGTGCGCGCGAACTACCTCGCGTCGCCGCCTCTGGTCGTCGCGTACGCACTCGCCGGAACGATGGACATCGACCTCCTCAACGAACCGCTGGGCAACGGCAAGGACGGCAAGCCCGTTCACCTCAAAGACATCTGGCCGACCCAGCACGAGGTTCAGAGCGCGATCATGAAGTCCGTTCGCGCCGACATGTTCCACAAGGAGTACAGCGAGGTCTTCCAGGGTGACGAGCACTGGAACGGGCTGCCCGTGCCGAAGGGCGACCTTTACGATTGGGACGCGAAGTCCACCTACGTCAAGAATCCGCCCTATTTCATCGACATGCCGAAGGAAGCGCCTCCCGTGGCCGAGATCCAGGGCGCGCGGGTCTTGGCGGTCCTGGGCGACAGCATCACGACCGACCACATCTCGCCCGCGGGCTCGATCAAGGTGCAAAGCCCTGCAGGCAAGTACCTTTCGGAACATGGCGTCGCGGTCGCGGACTTCAACTCATATGGTTCGCGCCGAGGGAATCATGAAGTGATGGTGCGCGGGACGTTCGCCAACATTCGGCTGCGCAACAAGCTGGCGCCGGGTACCGAAGGCGGAGTGACGCGCCACCTGCCGGACGGCGAGGTGATGTCGATTTTCGACGCCAGTGAGGCCTACCAGGCCGAGAACGTGCCGCTGATCATCCTGGCCGGGAAAGAGTATGGCTCGGGTTCGTCACGCGACTGGGCCGCGAAGGGTCCTAAACTACTCGGAATCCGTGCGGTGATCGCCGAAAGCTACGAGCGAATCCACCGCTCCAACCTCGTGGGAATGGGCATCCTTCCGCTTCAGTTTGGCGCTGGCGACAACGCGGAAAGCCTGGGACTGACAGGCGAGGAAGTGTACTCCATCGAGGGGCTCGCACCCTTGCTCGACAGTGAATTCGCCTCTGGGCGAGAGGTCACCGTCGTTGCCGAACGGGGCGACGGGGCCAAACATCGGTTCAGTGCGACGGTGAGGATCGACACGCCGCAAGAAATCCGCTACTATAAACACGGCGGGATTCTCACCTACGTCCTCCGCCAGTTGCTCTCGGACCGGAAGTAACACCGCGGCCCACGAGAAACTGTGCGGGAACTCGTACGACTCTCGTCAGTCATGCGTCGAGAATCCGCGGAATTGTCTCTTGGCTGCGAACATCGTGGACCCGAGCGCGACTTGTGCCGCGCGAGGATTCTCTCTCCCCGCGCGGTGGTCGAACCCCTCCCCGGAACCGGGTCCGAGTTTTTCCAATCCCCCGCCTGGAACGATTCTTCTGTTTTTGGGTAAGATACGCGATCGAAGGAGTCTCTCTCACCTCTCCGTAGGCCGTTGAGAGGGCACGGATGTTTGCAGTCTTCGCCAGGTTCTTGAAGGAAGCGGCGGCGGCTCGGGCCCGGCGAGAGAATTCCCACGGTCCGCCGAGACCGTACGGCATCCGAAATCACCCAGTCCCGCCCGAGCAGTCAATGTCTTCCGTGCCGGTCCGCGACGTCATCCGGCAGTCGCCTGATCCTGGGCCTTTTGAGGAGTTGGACGAGATGGCGCAAGTGGAAATCGAGGCCAAGCCGATTGTGACGAAAAACCAGGGTGTGGGCTGGTTACGCCAGATGCTTCAGATCCGCCGTTTCGAGGAACGCGCGGAGATGATGTACCAGAAGGGCAAAATCGGCGGCTTCTTCCACCAGTACAGTGGACAGGAACCGGTCGCCGTGGGTTCGATCGGAGTTCTTCGCGAAGATGATTATGTGATTACGGCCTACCGAGACCACGGCCATGCCCTCGCGCGGGGGATGGAAGCCAAGGTCGCGATGGCCGAGCTGCTGGGCAAGGCGACGGGCTGCTCGAAGGGCAAGGGCGGCTCGATGCACTTCTTCGACGCCGAGAAGGGGTTCATGGGCGGCCACGCGATCGTGGGCAGCCATATCCCCCTCGCCGCCGGGATCGCCTTTGCGTGCAAGTACCAGAAGAACGGCCGGGTCTGCATCTGCTACTTCGGCGACGGCGCCATGAATCAAGGCTCGATGCACGAAGCCTTTAACATGGCAAGCCTCTGGAAGCTGCCGGTCATCTACGTCTGCGAAAACAACCTGGTGGCGATGGGCACGCAGCTCGAGCGCTCGTCATGCCTCACCGACCTGACGATCCGGGGCGGCACGGCTTATGGGATCCCCGGAATCGCGATCGATGGCAATGACATCGAGCTGATGGCCAAAACCACCCGGGAAGCTGCCGAGCGTGCCCGTGCCGGCGAGGGCCCAACGTTCATTGAGGCAAGGACTTACCGGTTCAAAGGGCACTCAATCAGCGATCCGGCCAAGTACCGGACTCAGGAGGAGCTTGAGGCGGCCCTGGAGCGCGACCCGATCCGGATCTACCGCGACGTGCTCAAGGAGCGTGGTTGGATCACCGAAGACGACCTCCACTGGGCACGCCGCTCGGGGCTCCTCTGGGAGCCTTCGGGCCGCCTCTGGGAGCAGGTGAAACAAGAGATCGACGAGAGTGTCGAATTCGCCGAGGAGAGCGAGCAGGCGCCGCTTGACTGGCTCTACGAAGACGTGACAGTTGCGCCCCATATTCCGCAGGAGTGATCATGCCCGCTATTGCCTTCCGCGAAGCCTTGAATCAAGCAATGTCTGAGGAAATGGAGCGCGACGAGCGAGTCTTTTTGCTGGGCGAGGAAGTTGCCGAGTACAACGGCGCCTACAAGGTAAGCCAGGGCATGCTCTCCCGCTTCGGACCGGAGCGCGTGATCGACACGCCGATCTCGGAGGGCGGATTCTCCGGCATCGGCATCGGGGCGGCGAT
>DAIDJG010000393.1 GCA_027451445.1 Singulisphaera sp. | reverse complement strand
GACGTCCGCCTCGCTCGCAAGCTGCCCCGCGAGGATCATCTTCAGCCCGACGGTGCGGTTGAGGTTCACCTGGCGCGCCTGGTACACGACCCCCATGCCACCGCGCGCAAGCTCCCGCAGCAGTTCGTAATCGCCGAAGTAACGGACCGTCGCCCGCTGCTCAGCGGCTGGTCCAGGGCCGTTCAAATCGACCGTTACGTCCTCGGACGGCGGGTGCGATGGGGCCAGCGTCTCGGCCTCCGCAGGCGATCGGGGAGCGAGCGTGGGAGCCTCGGTCTTGGGCACCTCGCCGCGAGCCACGGGAGGGAGCGTCGGCGCTTCGGCAACAGGTTCCTCCCGAGCGGGCACGCTCGGTCGGCGAGAGTCCTCGAACGCGGCCGCAACCGCGACTTCATCGTCCGGGAAGCGTGCCCGGTATTCCTCACCCGAGGGGTGATCTCCCATCACGGCACGCATCTCGCGTTCGAGCGCGATCAGCTCGATCAGCAGCACGGGGCGATAATTCGGCTCGGCATCGAGGTAGTCTTCGATCCGCGGACTCCGTCCCGCACGCCAGTCGGTCTCGAAGCGACGGCAACACGCGTCGATTCGGCGCGCGTCGGCAACGTCCGGATTGGCGGGCTTTTCAGGGTGAACATCCTTCATCGGCGATTCCTGGACCACGACGCAATCCTCCCAAAGATGTCCATTACATAGGACCGCGTGCCAGGGGATTTCTCAGGAATGGATCCCAAGGCTTCCGTCGCAAATCTCCTGACTTTGAGCGATTTACCCAAACAACGCATATACCGACTCACATGTCGTAAACGCAATTTCACTGGAGAAACTGCCCCGATTCCGTTGCGGCGGGATCGAGGGGTCTCGCGTCCCAGACCTTGATGGTGCCGTCCGCGCCGGTGGATACGATCCGTGTGCCATCCTGGCTAAACTCCGCATTGTCGACATCGCCGATGTGTCCTTTGAGCGTGAGTGTCTCCTGTCCCGTGGTGGTGTCCCACACCTTGACGGTACCGTCCATGCTGGCCGAGACGATCCGTGTGCCGTCGGGACTGAACGAAGCCGAGCGTACACCGCCGGTGTGCCCGTTGAGAGTGAGGACTTGCCGCCGCGCCGCAAGATCCCAAACCGCGACGGTGCCGTTCACGGTTCCGATGGCGAGCCACTTGCCGTCGGGGCTGAACTCCACGCTCATCGCGAACAGGGGATATTGCGACTGGAGTGTCGCGAGTTCCTGCCGGGTCGCCACGTCCCACAGCCGGATTGTTTGATCGAGACCAAAACCCGTCGTCGCCAGTTGCTGGCCATCGGAGCTTAACCCGACACTACCGAGACCGGCGGCATGCGCGCTGATGGTCTGGATCGCTTTGCCTGTCGCCGGATCCCAGAGCTTGACTTGCCCCGTCTTGCCGATGGGTCCGCTCGCCGAAGCGAGCCGCTGGCCGCCAGGACTGAACGCGAGAACCCTGACGGGGGTTTCGTGTGCCTTGAAGGTCAGGAGCGTGTGCCCGGACGCGACATCCAGGAGAGTCACGGTCCCGTCGGGTCCTCCCGTGGCGAGTCTCTGAGCGCCTCGACTGTACGCGGCTCGCACGATCGCGCGGGCGCCGGTTTTGACCGTGCGAATTTCTTTACCGGTCGTTACGTCCCACGACGTCAACGCACCATCTGCACTCAAGGCGCTGATTTCACTGGCATTGGGGCGGAACGCGATGACGGGGCGCTCTGTGCGGTGACCCGTGAGCGTACGGATGTCCTGGCCTGTTTCGGCGTCCCAGATCATCACCTTTCCATCCGCGCCGCCTGAGGCGATCCACCGGCCATCGGGGCTGAACGCCACGCCGCTCACGGCGCCGGCGTGGCCTTTGAGAGACTGGATTTCGCGTCCTGTGGCGGCGTCCCACGCGCGTACGGTCCCGTCTTCCCCTACTGACACGAGTCGTCGGGCATCCGGGCTGAACGCGACGCTCCGGATCGGGCCCGCGTGGCCCTTGAACGTGCGGACCAGCTTCTCGGCCGGAACGTCCCACAACGAAGCCGTGCCGTCCTCGCCGGCGCCAGCGACTTGCTCACCATTGGGCGCGAATACGACGCACGTGACGGCGCGGTCGTAACCCGCGAGGATGTGGGTTGCCTTGCCCGTAGCGGCGTCCCACACCTTGACGGTCCCGTCGGCTCCGGAGGTGGTGAGCCACTTCCCGTCGTTGCTGAAGGCCACGCTGAGAATCGCCGCGAAACCGGCCTTGATGCGGCGGGTCATTTCCCAACTCGCGGTGTCTTGCACGCCGACGGTCCCGTCCGCGAATGCGACAGCGAGGTGTTGCGCGTCGGCGCTGAACGCCACGCTCTGGACAGCGCCCGTGCCTGAGATCACCATGCTCCTGGATTCTTTCCCGCTCACTCCGTCCCAGATCGTCACCGCCCCTTCCGCACTCCCGGTGGCGACCCATTTACCATCGGAGCTGAAAGCCAGGCTGGAAACCGGGGCGCTGGGGGATCCCGAGATTGACACTCGCTGGGCAACGCGGATGTCTTGACCCGTCCGGGTGTCCCACCACCCGACCGTTCCACCCATTTGGCCCGCAGCCAGGCGCTCGCCGTCGGGGCTGAACGCAACGCAAGTCACAGGGCCGGTGCCACGCGTGAGCGTGAGGGGTTCCTGGCCGGTCCGGAAATCCCAGAGTTCCACACTCCCGTTTCCACTTGCAGAGGCAAGCAAGCGGTTATCGGGGCCGAACGCGAGGATTCCCTGACCGGAAGGGCTGCCCTTGAGGGTGCGTACTTTCTGCGCCGAGGTCGCATCCCAAAGGTGGACTTGCCCATCAATGCCGGCCGATCCGAGCCACTTGCCGTCGGGGCTGAAGGAGACGCAGCCTCCAGCCCTGGGGTGACCGTCGAGAGTGGCGATGACCTTGCCGGTCGCGAACTCCCACAGCTTCACCGTCCGGTCGGAACTGGCGGAGGCGAGTTGCCGGCCGTTCGGACTGAACGCGACGCTCGTGACCCCGTCCGTATGCCCGTTGAGGGTACGCGTCTTCTGACCCGTGGTCGCATCCCATAGCGTCACGATTGGGTCCCCACACGAGGCGAGGAACCGGCCGTCGGGGCTGAATGCGACGCCCGAGACGGACCCGCGCCCTTGAAGCGTCAGGGTTGGTGCACCGCTGGCGGTATCCCAGACCCGCAGCGTGGAATCCCAACTTGCCGAGGCGACCCGCGTTCCGTCTGGGCTGAAGGCCACGCTCGGCACCCTGTTGGTATGTCCGGTCAGTGTGAGGACGAGCTCGCCCGAGGCGGAATTCCACAGCCTCACCGTTCTATCCTGGCCACCCGAGGCGATCCGCTTACCGTCCGGGCCGAAGGCCACGCTCGCGACTGGGCCTTTGTGTCCTTGGAGCGTGACGACCACCTGCCGTGATCGCGTGTCATAAACCTTGACGGTGCCCGTGGCGCTCGCCGCCGCGACGCGATCACCGTCGGGGCTGAACGCCACGCCGGCAATGGTACCGCTCGGCTGCTCCCAAAGCGCAACATGCCCCGAGGCCATCTTGCGCTTCCAGTAATGCCACTCGAAACCGCGGCGATCGACGCCGCCTTGGTTGAGCGGAAGTTGGGCTCTGAGTCCGTCATCCATGAGGGAACCGTTGTAGTCCTCCCAGTAGCGCTGGACGAGGTTCATATGAACGTCGTAAAGACGCTGTTCGGCGAGCGCGGTTTGACTTTTTGCCTCGGCCTGCGCCTTCTGTGCGTCGCTCAGTCGTCGTTCGGCGAGGTTGGTCTGCTCGCGCTCCTTGGCACGAGCCAAATTGGCATCATGCAAACGGGACTGGGCGAGATTCCGGGCATGGACCGCCACGCGCCATTGCCAGAGCACGCCCCCGAGTCCGAGTACCGTGACCAGCATCACCAATCCCAGGAGCGCCGACATGGCCGGCCTGCGACGGACCCATTTGAGCGCGCGTTCGGACGATGTAATCGGCCGCGCTGCGATCGGCTCGCCCGCGAGCCAGCGGCTCACGTCGTCCGCCAGCGCCCGAGCCGAGCCGTAGCGGCGCTTTGGGTCCTTCTCGAGACATTTCAGGCAGATCGTTTCGAGGTCGCGCGGTACCGAGGCATTCAGTTGCCGCACCGGAACCGGGTCGCGCTCTAGAACCTGCAAGAGCGTTTCCATCACCCCGGCGGCCTGGAACGGCGGGCGACCCGTCAACAGGTGATACAGCACCGCCCCCAGGCTGTACACGTCCGCCAGCGGGCCGACGTCGGTACATCCCGACGCCTGCTCCGGCGGCATGTAGCTCGGGGTGCCCATGACCTGACCGCTCGCGGTCAGCCCGCTGTCGCCCTCCAGCTTTTTCGCCAGGCCGAAATCCGTCACCTTCGGCTGACCTTTCGCGTCGAGCAAGACATTCGCAGGCTTCAGGTCGCGATGGACTACCCCATGCTCGTGAGCGTACTGAACGGCCTCGGCTACCTGACGAACCAAATGCGCCGCTTCACGAGGGGCCAGAGGCCCCGCGCCCACCTTCTGGGCCAGGCTCTGGCCCTCGACGAAGCCCATGCTGAAAAAATGCTGGTTCTCA
>DAIDJG010000392.1 GCA_027451445.1 Singulisphaera sp. | reverse complement strand
GGCTCGGTTTGGTCCTCGACCGGGCGAGCGCCAGAGCGGATCATCTGAAGGATTTGTGAAGCTCTATGCTGTGCAAAGAAGACTCGTGAATCCCTCCCGAACAGCCGGTAACTAGAGGTTTACTCTAAGATATCATCTTTTGGTCAAAAGAGGAAAAAAACGTAGGAAAAAGGAAGAACATGCAATTTCGGTGCTGGCGTTAAGCTTTCTCTGGTTGCTACCATCTCTTCAACCTGCATGACGCCGTAAGGACGCCAGGACGTGCATTGGGAGCTCGATTTTTAGTCGACTCTTCTCGTCCTGGGGCTTGACGGTCAGTCCCTACCGTTGCCGGTGCTGCCACGAAAACGAGCCATGGCTCGTTACAGAATAATACGATTATAGTGACATTTATATATAAAATTCTCTATATTACACCATATTAACACTCATCCATCATCCTCATCGCCCTGGGGCAACTCGGTCTTGACTGGTAAAGGGCGAAGATAGAGCGGGGCTCGTTGGGTGGCACACGGTGTCCACGCGTCATCCCAGAGTTCTGTCGGACCGTCTCTCTTGCCAACCTACGGGTCGGGCAGTACTATAGGAGACGTCGATGCACGAATCGACCTGGTAGGAGATCGATATGTCGGAAACGCTGCCGACCAGCCGAGAGCTGGAAGCGCTCAAAGTTCTCTGGTCCCGGGGCAAGGCCACGGTACGGGAGATCTACGCGGAGCTGCGACCCACGGATGGGGACCTGGCTTATACGACCGTCCTCAGCCTGCTCCAGACCATGGAGGAAAAGGGACTCGTCGGCCACGAGGCCGCCGGCAAGGCCTATGCGTACTACGCGAAAGTCCGGCGCGACAGCGTCTTTCGGCGGCTCGCGGGAGGGTTCCTCGACCGGGTCTTCGACGGGGCACTCGGCGAGTACGTCGCCCGGGCGCTTCAGTCGAAGCGGCCGAGCCTCGAGGAACTGGAGAACCTCGAACGTATGATCGCCGAGGTCAAACAACAAACCATGAGGCGTGGGCAAGGGGGCGGCAAAGACAAGCAAGGAGGGACACGATGAGCTCGTGGATCCGACCGGCCGGGGCCTGGCTGGCAGAGGTGTACCTGCTCTCGACGGTCGTCCTGACCGTGACAGGCTTGATCATGCTTATGCTCCGACAGCCAGCGCGTCGATTGGTCGTCGCGCGCTCGGCACTTGTCTCCCTCGTGCTGCTCGTCCCGATCACCGCTGTTGCCAGAGGAACACGGTCAGTTCCGCAGCGCGAGAGCAAACCAAGGATCACGAGCACGGCGCGCTGGACAGGCGGGTGTTGCCCCGAGCCCTCCGCATTGCACGTTTCGACGATAACGACACCTGCTCCGAACCGGCCTTCAAACTCACTTACGGCAATCTTCGTCGCGTTCGCAGGCGGGTCGGGCGCGATGGTCGCATGGTTGGGCCTCGGCGCGATCGCGTCGGGCCGGCTGGCTCGGTCAGCGAGCGGAGTGCCCGATAAGGTCATACAGATCTTGAATCGAGTCGTCGACGACGGAGCGAGGGCTCCCCGGCTGGTCGTGAGTGCGACGGTCTGTCATCCGGTCGCCGTGGGGCTGATCCGGCCATCCATTGTTCTTCCCACGCGATTTGCCAAGTCAGAGCCGGTGAGCCGCATTGAGGCGGCGCTCGCACACGAGTGGGCACACATCCGCAACGGCGATCTCTGGACGCTTGCGCTGAGCCGGCTCTTGCTGCCGTTGCTCTTCGCGCATCCGTTGTACGCCTGGCTTCGCCGCGCGATCCGTGCCGACCAGGAGCTGCTGGCCGACGCGGAAGCCGCTGCACGCGAAGGGCGGATCGCCTACGCCGAAGCCTTGCTCTCCTGGTCCCGAACTGGCGGGCGTGCCGCGAGCATGCTCGCCCCGTCGCTCGGCTTGTGGGGGCGGTCATCGATGCTGACGAAGCGCATCACGCTGCTTCTTAACGGTAAGTTCTGCGTTGAGCCGACCTGTCCAAAACCCTGGTCCCTCTGCGTGCGCGCGGTCTCTACGGCCCTGACACTCTGCGCGGCCGTCGTCTTGTTGAGCAGTTCCGCACGATTGGACCTCGTCTCAGCAAGCACGCCTCAAGAGCTCTCGACCGGAGTTCCTCACACGCACCACAGCCTGAATTTGAGTTGTCCGAACACGAGCCAGGGGTTATCGCAGGCCGAGTTGAACGCGCTCTGGGCGGAATTGGGTGTGAATCACGGTCTCGAGCGGAGCGCTCAGGAAGACTGCCGCTGCGAGCGCTGAGCGTCATCTGAATAACCTTGCGGTAGCTTGGGACGCGTCTGGACGCACGGCTTTGGTTTGGGCAAGTCGCATGCTGTCTGCACCCGCTGCGTTTGGCCCGAGATGCGATGCATCGCACGCCATCACACGACCCCACCCGCCTTGTGGGGATGGTGAAGGAGGTCATTGGCTAGACACGTTGCCCAGGTACGTACGACCCCACTCGCCTTGTGCGGGTGGTGAAGGAGGTCGCTGGCTAGCGGTCGCCCGTCTCTAGCCGGAGACCTCCTTCACCAGCCACACAAGGTGGCTGGGGTCGGCAAAACACGGCACCACGACGACTAGCCGGAGACCTCCTTCACCAGCCACACGAGGTGGCTGGGGTCGGGGAGACATGACACCAGCATGCCTTATAATATATTTTATGTTCATGCAATGTTATTTAGAGACCGTCGCGCGATAACACGCGCTAAGAATTATAGATGCGAATTCGCCGTCATTTCGTCGCGGAAGCAGCCGTCGGGGACACCCGACGACGCACCGAACCTTCATTCCTTTCATTCCTTCCAGGGGAGATGTGAACGATGTTCGACACAGGCTCGGGGAAGCCGCCGACGTGCCGTTTCCAACTCGGTGGTCCACTGTGGGTCCTTGGGATAGCGACTGTAGCTTGCGCTGCCCTCACAGCATCAACCCGGGGTCAGGTCAAGGGCCGGAGGTCTTTGCCACCCCTCTCACTCGAGCAGGATGTGGGGTTCATCCCGCCTCATAGAATCCTCTTGCCCCTGCTTGATCCCACGGCACGGACGGGGATCCTCGACCTGGAGCCTGCCGTCGCGCAGGCTGAGCTCGTTCTGGCCGTGCGGCTCGTAGACGTCACCGAGACCAAGATCATCCACGGCGGCCAGAACGTGCAGGTAACACAGCAATATCGCCTTGAGCCCATTCGCGTGCTCAAGGGGATCTTCGCCCGCACCGAGTTGTTGATGACGGGCCAGGACCTGGGAATCTATCGGTTCGCCGAAGGGGCCGATCGACTCGAACGAGGTCAGCTCATGCTGGTGCTGCTCGGCCGGCAGGGTCAGGGTTATTTCAATTGCAACTGCAGCGGTGTTGCAACGCTTGCCCAGTCGATCCCTCGCCTCGACAGCAAGGACGACCCGTTGCTTGCGGCTGTTGATGTACTGATCGCGACAATGCGCAAGCGCGACCGCGCCGAGAGGGTCGCGTTGCTTCGCGATGGATTGAAAGGGGCGAAAGGCCGCGACGCGGCCCCATTGCTCCTCGCCCTGGGACGGCGCGCGCTTCCCGCGGCGCAGGATCCGGCGATCGCCGAGGCGGTCTTGCCCCACCTGAAAACAGGCTCACCAGCGATCCGCGAGGTTGCCGCCAAGACGCTCGGGGCAATGCTCGGCGCCATCCCCAGTCCGCGCGCCGATCGCGGAGCACCGGACCCAAACCGATTCCAGACCGAGTCCGCCGTGGCGCTGGCCGCCGCCCTGGCCGACTCTGGCCCCGACCTCGGCGTCCGGGTCGCGTTGATCAACGCGCTCGGCGCAGCGGGCGCACCGGCGTTGCTGCGTACGCCGACGGCCCTGGCGTGGCGCAACGCGAAGCAACCCGCCGCAACGTTCGCCGAGCTCACAGCACGGCTCCATGTGCTCGGTACGCTCCCGGCGTCGGTGGGAGGCGCCGAGGTCTCGCGCACCTACGAAACCTTGCTTCTCGATGCCCCGGACAGCATCCAGGACGTTGCCGGCCGAGCGCTCGTTCGCCTCGATGCCCCCAAGGCCGCCGACCTGGTCGCCAATCGCATTGAACGTAAACACGACGCAGGGCTCGACGTGAGCGTCGAGCTCACCTTGCTGGGACAACTCCCTCGGGAGACGGCCACCCCGGCGCTCCTGAAAGCCTGGAAACGCTCGCTCGGCCCTCGCGAGCGTCTTGCCTTCGCCGAATCGTGTGCCAACGTTGCCGACGCGCGCCTGATCCCCATCGTGTCGACGCTGCTCGATCCTCAGCTATTCCCCGTTCGGTCCTACGCGATGGAAGCCCTGCGTAAGATCGACACCGACGAGGCCGCGAGCGCGCTCTGGCCCCATCTCGACGAGGAGGCCGACGTCTCGCGCAAGCTCCGGCTCGTGGCATTCCTTGGACGCCACGGCTTCCATGAGGGCTACACCGTCGCCCTGGAGCATCTGTCGCAAACCACACTGCGTGAAGAGGCCGTCGCCGCCGTCGCGGCGATCGGCGATCCGAAGGCGATCCCCGAGCTGCGTCGCAGCTGGCAAACCAGCAACGACCTCGCCTGGAACGCCCCCGCAATCCGCGTCCTGGCGAAGCTCGACCAGCAAGATATCGTCCCCCAGCTCCTCAAGATCGCGCGCACCCCTGGCGATCCGCTGGCCGACTCCGCGTTGATCGCGCTCGGCGACCTGCGCGCGGCCGAAGCCCTGCCGATCGTGCGCGAGGCCCTCAGCTCGCGCCGTGATGAAATCGTCATCGCCGCCGCTCGCGCCGCCGCCCAGCTTCTCGATCACGCCGAGCACAACGACGACGCCATCCGCGAACGTCTCGCCGCGCTGCTGGCGGACTCCGATGCGTCGCCCGCCGTTCGCGACGTGGCGCTCCGGGTCCTCATCGCACTCGACGATCGCCGGCTGCGCCCAACTCTCGAGCGTGTGGCTCGTGACGCCAACCTCGAAGGAACGCCCTTGCTGACCCAGGTTGAACAGACACTTTCCCAGGCTGAGCGCGCTCAGCGAGGACTTCCTCAGGAATAACGCCTTCAGCTCAACGAAGAATCGCTTGATGGATCTGGGAGGGCGAGGCTCCGTCTCTGCCATCCCGATATATCAGCACTCTTAATTAATTCAGTTCTCTTGAGGCGTTCACATCATACTCAGTCTGCGCGACACTCGCCAGTAGCGTCGGTCACTGCGCCGGGGCCGGGTTCACGACGATCTTGGACGCGACGCTCCCGTTGTGAGCGATGCCGACTCCGTCACCCTTTTTGAGTTGGCGCAGTTCCATCGTCTTCCCCTCCGACGTCACGATGTTGGTCTTCGGCGTGACGGCGACCCTGACCTCCCGCTTCGTGGCAATATCGGTGATGACGAACGACTTGAGATCGGCGGCAACGGTCTTGATGTGTCCGGTCATTTCGTCGGGTTTGGCGTTCACGACGACGACCGCGACATCCTCACCGTTGAAATTCACGCTCACGCCGTCTCCCGATTTGAGGTCCTTGAAGGGAAGATTCTTCCCGTCCGGCGTTTCGATGGTCGTGTTCGGTAAGATGGCGACTTTGACATCGCGATCCGTTCCCTTCTCGTCCAGGGTGAACGTCTTCCCGTCGAGGTCGATCGATTCCACCACGCCCAACAGCGCCGTTTGGTTCACGACGATGACCGTGGCGATTCCGTTATAGAGCGAAACGCCCACGCCGTCCCCTCGTCTCAAAGCCTTCATCGTAAGGGGGCGCCCGCTCATCGAGGTGATCACCGTGTTCGGCGCAACAACAACGTTGAACGGGCGGTCGGTCGTCTTCTCGTACACCCGGAGTGTCCGCGCTGACGTATCGACCGATTTGATGATCCCGGCCAGTTGGTCGGCTCGCGACACACCTCCCGCCAACGCCCACAAGGCCAGGGCGCACGCGCTGACCTTCGAGAACGCACGATGCACGTTCATGAATCTGCCCTTTCCCAATTCAAGGCCCCATACCGGGCATTAGCATCGACACGACGACCGCAACACCCCGAACCGCGCACCCCGCCGTTTTGCGGCGACCTTCTCCCCAGAGGAGAAGGGAGTTTTGCGCTCTGCGAGCCGTGGAGGCCAACATCGCACCTCTCCCCTTGCGGGAGAGGTCGGCCCTCAACGAGGGCCGGGTGAGGGGTGCGGGCGAACCCCGTCGGCAACTCGTGAAGATACCGATGCCGTACCGGGGAAGGCGAAGACCGACGCTTCTAACAGTTACCCCGGTTCCGATCCTTTGATGCAATCGGTGCGCCGAATGCGCACGAAAGTCCGATCCTGCTCACCAAGGCGAACTGGAACCTTCTTTTTGAGTGGCAAATTGTCACGTCATCGACTGTCAACGATTCGATGCAGCCGTATCGTCGACCGGATGGCTTCGATCCCGAAAGGCGCTCAGCGCCTCAATTGTTCCTTGAGCGCCAGCGCTTCGCCATAGTTGGGCGCAAGCTTCAGGGCCCGTTCGGCCGCTTCGAGTGCGAACTGGGGCTTGCTCTCGGCCTGGTAGGCCCGCGCGAGGTGATAGAGCACGTCCGCCCGATTGGGGAGGCGCTGGGCGGCGAACTGAAGGTCTTCGAGAGCGCGCGCGGAATGTTTCAGGGCGAGGTGTGCGCGGCCGCGTTGATAGTGGGCGTCGGCATCGTTGGGAACCAGTTCCAGTACCTGGTCAAGCCGTACCAGAGCCTGATCGGGCTGGCGGTGGGCGAGTTGAATGATGGCCACCCTCAAGATGACCGCAGCCGCGTTCGGGTCGATGGCCAGGGCGCGGAAGTAAGCGGAGAGTGCTTCTTCGGTGCGGCCGAGTGATTCCAGCACCTTGCCTTCTGCGAACTGGGCCTCCGCCTCGTGCGGGTTGATTTCGATGGCAGCATGGAAGCGCTCGAGGGCGTCAGGGGCTCGCTTGCTCTCCGCTTCGACCTCGCCCAGGCCGGTCAAGGCCCCGACGTAGTCGGGGTCAAGCGCCAGCGCACGCCGGTAGGCCGTCTCGGCCTCCGCGAGTCGCCCCTGAAGCTGCAACACGCGTCCGAGCCGCTGTTGCGCTTCGGCGGAATAGGGGGCGTAACTCACGAGCGTTTCCAGATCAGCCTGCGCCCTTGCGTAATCGTGTCGGTCGATCGCCGCCTGGGCCCTTTGGCTCAATTGCTGACACTCGGGGGTTTGGGCCGTCGAGGGAAGCGGCCGCTCATTATGGAAACGGAGCGCAGCGCAGCCGGAGAACGCCGGCAGCAGCAGCATGGCGACACCTCCGGCAATGACGGCCCGGCGCCGCATGTTTCCTAACCCCCTTCCCTGGGGCAACCTTGGGGCAACCTTGTGAACCAACGGGCATCGGATCGAATGCCGACGACCACGACAAGCCGGAGCGATATGAATCTGAGGAGTGCCGAACGTTACGCTCGAAGGATCGTACCGTCAACCCCGTTTGTGCGCTCGTCAATCCATACCGCAGGCGACTCGTGCGCGGTCCAGGACGATCCGGGCCGACCGCCGCGCACGCTCGGCTGCGGCGGCGCGCACTTCCGCGACCCGGGTGGGATGCGCCACCCACTCGGCGCGGCGTTCGCGAGCGACCGCGAAGTGCTCAATGATCGCATCGGCCAATCGCGTCTTCATCTCGCCGTAGCCCATCCCTCCTTCACGGTAACGGCGCTCGACCTCGGCAAGATCGCCGGCCGGGGCGAAGAGCTTGTACAGACCGAAGAGCGGACAGGTGTCTGGGTTCTTGGGTGCTTCGACCGGCGTACTGTCCGTGACGATCTTCTTGCACTTCTTGCGGATCACGGCGGGCTCGTCGAAGATTTCGATCGTGTTCTGGTAGCTCTTCGACATCTTCCGCCCATCGATACCGGGCACGACCGCAACCTGGTCCAGGATATACGGCTTGGGGAGTCGGAAGACGTCGCCATAGACGTGGTTGAACCGCTCGGCAATGTCGCGCGTGATCTCCAGGTGCTGCTTCTGGTCCTGGCCCACCGGCACGACATCCGCGTCGTAGAGCAGAATGTCGGCCGCCTGGAGCACCGGGTACGCGAACAGACCGTGCTCGGCCGGAAGTCCTTGCTGGACCTTATCCTTGTAGCTGACGCACTTCTCCAGCCAGCCCATCGGCGTCACGCTCGTCAGGAGCCACGCCAGCTCGGTCGTCTCGTGGACATCCGACTGAACGAACAACGTCGCGTGCTCCGGATCAATCCCCAGGGAAAGCAAGTCCACCAACACGTCGAACACATACCGGCGCAGCAGCTCCGCGTCGCGCACGCTGGTCAGGGCGTGGTAATTGGCAACGAAGTAGAAAGCATCGTTCCCTTCCTGGAGCGCGATGTATTGACGGATCGCCCCGCAGTAGTTGCCGATGTGGAGCGCACCAGAAGGCTGGATGCCTGACAGAACTCGCATAGCCGGGGAGACTCGCAGAGACAAAAGAAGCGTTTTCCGTAAGCGCCGATCGCACGGCCAATGTACCACCCTCAGCCGTCTGGTTCCAAGGCGGGCGGCAGGTATGGTACGATGTTGTCGGAAAATCTTCGGTATTTCGTGAATTCCCCGTGTTCGTTGGCAACGTCTTTTTCCTTTCCCGACCGAGCGGCGCGGGCTTTCAGACACAACCACACGGGAGACGTGTGCGATGGTGGCAGTTTACGACGAGCGGGGGATCCGCTTCGAGTTTCCGCAGGATTGGGAACTGGAAGTGACCGAAGATGAGTCGCTGATTACCGTTTCGGTCAGCGCACCCAGCGGTCTGGCGTTCGCCTTCGTGACCACCGACGAAGACTGTCCCGACCCCGATAACGTGGCCAATGAGGCGCTCGAAGCGCTCCGCGAGGAGTACCCCACCCTCGACGCCACAGAGGCGTTCGAGACGATCGACGGCCACCCCGCGACCGGCCACGACGTCGAATTCATCAGCCTCGACATCACCAACTCGTGCAGCATCCGGAGCTTCCGCACGCCGAGACGCACCGTCCTGGTCTTCGGTCAGTGGTCAGACCTGGAGGATGAGGATATTGAAGGCGTGCTTCGAGGCTTGCGCAGATCGCTTGAAGAGACCGACTCAGAGGAGTGACGTTGTAGGGTGGGTCGGAACGCCGCGCAGCGGCGCGAGGCCCACCGGCGAGGCTGGGACGGCCGGTGGGCCTCACCGCCCTCGCGTGCGGTTCCGACCCACCCTACTTTCGGATCGCACCCGTGTGTACCTCAATCGTAACTTAACGCGGACGCTCAGCTCCGGCGTTCGGATCGAACCTGAATCATCCATCGAGAGCGTCTCGAGCATGCTGTTTGACATCAGCCCACGTGACAGAAGCCACGGCACCACCGGCTAACTCGGACGATCGTCTTGCGACGACTTCGCGCCATGAGTCATCAAGGTGTGGCCGATCCGTGGGCTGAAGCGAGACGATGAGAGCGTCGACGAGCTCAAGGCGATCGTCGACAGGCAACTTTACTGCGGCCTTCAGAACTCGCATCGCATCGGGTGTCATCCGGCCCTCCTCGAAACGCGCGTCGCGAGAATCAGCCCGCCACCACGCTGTTGCGCAGCAACCCAACCCCCTCGATCTCAACCTCCACCACATCCCCCGCCTTCAGCCACACCGGCGGCTTTCGCGCCATCCCAACGCCTGGCGGGGTGCCGGTGAAGATCAAGTCGCCCGGTTCCAGGGTGAAAATCTGGGAGAGATACGCAATGGTTTCATCCACCCGGAAGATGAGCTGGCTCGTGCTCGAGTCCTGCATGACCTCACCATTGAGGCGGAGGCGGATGCCGAGGTTATGCGGGTCGGAGATGGTGTGTGCGGCAACGAGCTCAGGTCCGACCGGAGCGAAGGTGTCGAACGTCTTGCCGGCCATCCACTGTTTGCCTGGCTTGTGCAGTTGCCAGTCGCGCGCCGAGACATCGTGGCCCACCGCATAACCGCCCACGTGTTCCATCGCCCGCGCTTTCGGGATGTGCTTCCCGCCCCGGCCGATGACGACGACCAGTTCGGCCTCGAAATCGACCTCGTGACTCACGGCGGGGAGGACGATCTTCCCCTCGTGGCCGATCAGCGCGCTGGGGTACTTGCTAAAGAGGATGGGCTCTTCGGGGATCGGCGCACCCGTCTCGATCGCGTGGTCGCGGTAGTTCAGACCCAGGCAGATGATTTTCTGAGGGTTGGGAACAGGGGCGAGCAACTCCACATTCGCCGGATCGTGACGCGCGGCGCCGCGAGGCAGAGCCTCCCAGGCGCGCTCCTGGGCCTCGAAGCCCAGGGCCAGAAGTTCCCGAACGGTCGTCGGCAACTCAGGGTCGGCCGCGTTGACCTCCACGTATTCGCCCTGCCAGACCCCACATGCCTTCGGCCCAAACTCGGTCTTTACGGTCACCCAGCGCACGTTGCAGCCCCCCTCGCAGCCTCGAAAGCCCGTTCAGAACAACCGGTTTCGGAATAAGGCTACCGTGTCCAGGGTCAGCAAGCCAGGGGGCGGTGTGGAGGCAGGATTGGGAAGGCTGCGTCAACGGGTGAAACCCGTTACGGCACGTCGTCAGGCCACGACCTGTTTCGCCGGTGCCGCACAAATCGGTAGCCGGAGGGTAAATGTCGACCCTTGACCCAGGCGGCTCTCCGCGCGGAGACGGCCCTTGTGCGACTCGACAATCTCGCGGCAGACCGACAATCCCAGCCCGGTGCCGCCCTGCCCGAGGTCGTCGGGGCCGGTTTTGGTCGTGAAGAAGGGCTCGAAGATCCGCCGAAGATCCGCGGGGGCGATACCCATCCCCGTGTCCGAAACCGAAAGCTCGGCCATTCTTCCCGACGGATCCGTTCCCACGCGAACGCGTACCGTTCCGCCACCGGGCATCGCCTGGCGTGCATTGATGACCAGGTTGAGGATCACCTGCTGAATCTGGGCAGGGTTGACCCGAGCATTCGGATGTCCCTCGGCCTGAAAGTCGACGCGGACCTGATGGCGCGAGAGATCTTTGCCGACCAGCAGCAACACTTCCTCCGCCAGGCGAACGAGATCGGTCGGGTCGCGGCGATCGGCCCGAGGCCGAGCCAGTCCGAGCACCCCGCCCGTGATCGCCGCGGCGCGCTGGGCTCCCTCAAGAATCTTCTCGAAGGCTCGTTGCCGATACGCCGGATCAGGATTTCGCAGGCCGAGTTTGGCGTAATTCAAGATCGGCGTGAGCGCGTTGTTGAGCTCGTGGCAGATGCCGCCGGCCAGAACTCCGAGGCTACTCACCCGTTGCAAGGTCACAAGCTGCCGGCGCAGGGCTTCGATTTCTTCCCACGTGGGCGCTGGTCTCTCTGGTGTTGAAGACGCCATCGTTACCCCTCGAAATCTCAACTTCGAGACATTGGCCCTTAGCCCTTTTCGTATCGGTCGGACCCATGGGCCAGGATGAATCCGCAACGCGTTTCCGTGCGGGTGGAAAAGGGTATGGTCTAGGCAGACTTCGCGCGTTGAGAAAACCCTGAGAGCAACGGTGGTGGGCCGGTCCCCGAACGTATGTCCGCGTCCGCGACGAGCGGTCGGTTTCGATCTGGACACCCCAGTCGAATCGCGTTATCGTCCCGCCACACGTCTGAGGCAAGTCACCGATCGGGTTCCCGACGCTAGTACGGCAGCGGCAGATGGCGCCGACGTCTCTGAGTAGAGACGGCGGCCTTGGTCGAGCAAGGACGCTCGCCACGTATGCCTTCGCTTCGCCCGTGATACGTGCGCGATTTGGTTCCGTCACATGGTCGTGGAGGGGAAGGGATGCCTCCCACAACACCGAGCCCTGCCGTTTCCGGTTGGTCGCGCCTTGGGGGCGTGATCTTGCCGGTCACGATTGTCGGCGCGATCCTGGTGTTCGTCGTGCCGGTGCCACCGGCCGTCCTCGACCTCCTGCTGGCGGCCAACATCACGCTCGCCGTCCTTATCCTCTTGACCACCCTGGCCATCCGGACGCCCCAGGACTTCAGCACCTTTCCCACGATCCTGCTCACGACCACCCTCACCCGGCTGGTCCTGAACGTCGCCACCGTCCGCCTCGTGTTGACGCGCGGAGGCGATTACGGGCTGGATGCTGCGGGCGGCGTGATCCGGGCGTTCGGTGAGTTCGTTGCGGGCGACCAGGTTGTCGTGGGCGCGATCCTGTTCGCGATTCTGGTCGTAATCCAGTTCGTCGTAATCACCAAGGGAGCCACGCGCATCAGCGAAGTCGCCGCGCGGTTCATGCTCGACGGGCTCCCCGGCCGCCAGATGGCGATCGACGCCGATCTCCACGCCGGGCTGATCGACCAGCACGAGGCACACCGCCGCCGCGAGCTCGTCTATCGCCAGGCCGACTTCTTCGGCGCCATGGACGGGGCTGGCAAGTTCGTCCGGGGCGATGCGATCGCGGGCATCATCATCACACTCATCAACATTGGCGCAGGGCTCTTTCTCGGCGTGGTCAACTACGGAATGAGCCTCAGCGACGCCGTGAACGTCTTCACCAAGCTGACGATCGGCGACGGACTGGTGAGCCAGGTGCCCGCGTTCTTGATCTCACTAGCTGCCGGACTGATCGTTACCCGGTCATCGTCGGACACGGACCTCGGGCGCGATGTGGTGGGCCAGTTGCTGGGCCGTCGGACAGTGCTCGCGATTGCCGCGGGCTTCCTCGTGCTGCTGTCGTTCACCGCACTGCCGAAGATTCCGCTCCTGACGCTCGCCTTTGCGCTCGGGATCGCGGCGGTTCTCCAGGGCGCCTCTGCGGAATCGGCGGAGACCGACGCGGCCGACGCCGAGGTCGAGGCCTCCAACACCGCCGCGCCGGCCGTCAGCGAGCCCGCGGGCGAGCGGATGGAGGATTTGCTACACGTCGACCCGCTCGAACTGGAGATCGGCTACCGTCTCATTGCTCTGGCGGAGCCGACTCGCGGTGGGGACATGCTCGACCGCATTCGGGGGGTGCGCCAACGCGTCGCGCGAGACCTCGGGCTGATCGTGCCGCAGGTCCGGATCCGCGACGAGCTCAGCCTCGGTCCGCACGAATACCGGCTCAAGATCCGTGGAACGGTCGTTGGACAAGGGATTGCCTACGCCGGCCGACTCCTCGCGGTCCCTCCTGCGGGCCTAACCTCCCGGCCCGATGGCCGAGACGGCGTCGATCCGATGACCGGTCAGCCCGCCGTCTGGATCCACGCCGACGGACGCGAGGTCGCCGAACTCGCTGGCTGCCGCATCCTGGAGGCCTCGGCCGTGGTCGCCGGCCACCTCGGTGAAATCGTGCTCGGTCACGCCGATGAGCTCATGACCCGCGAACAGGTCGGACGCCTGCTCGACCGCACCCGCGCCACGGCACCTGCGCTGGTCGAGGAAGTCGTGCCCACGTTGCTCCGCGCCGGCGAAGTTCAGCGCGTGCTGCAAAACCTGCTCCGCGAGCGCGTGAGCGTTCGCGACCTCGAAACGATCCTGGAAACCCTCGCCGTGCACGCCGGCCGCATCAAGGACACCGATGTCTTGACCGAGCTCGTGCGCCAAGGTCTGGCCCGGCGAATTACCGAACAGTATCGCAGCCCCGACGGCCGTCTGCACGTCGTCGCGCTCGCCCCCACGGTCGACGCCCGGCTCTCCGCCGCCGGCCGCGAGGCCGAGACACGTCCCGATGCCGCGCTCGGCACCGACACTTCGCGCAGCCTGCTGCGTGCCGTGGCTCTGGCGGTGGCTCCGTTAATCGAAGCGGGCTATCCCCCGGTCGTCCTCGCGTCGGCTGAGGCCCGTCCCGTTCTCAAGGACCTCACGCGTGCGGACCTTCCCCGGCTCGTCGTCCTCAGCCAGCGCGAAATTCCCCGCGATACACCCGTTGAAACGCTCGGGAGCGTTGTCGAGGAAGAACCGGAGTCGGTGACGTCGATTGCGACGACGTTGGTGAATTATTGAGATCGTTCGATAAAGTTATTGGCAAATAATTCTAGCGTAACCCTAAGAAGTCACTCGATCCTTTGCGAAAGGTCGAAGGCCGCATGAGAGCGAGAACCTACCGAGCGGGCACGATGCGCGAGGCGCTCGCGCAAGTGCGCCAGGACCTGGGTGGCGGGGCGGTGATCCTCGGCACGCGCGAAGTGCGCCGTCGTCGCTTGTTCGGCCTGGGAACGCGCGAATTGATCGAAGTGACCGCAGCCAATAGTCAGACCGAAGCGCCCGCGGCGGCGCCCTCGGTTCCCGTAATGAAGATGGCGTCGTCCACGTTTACGTCGACGGGGAGTGTGCTTCCCGGCGCCTTGCACGCACAGTTCGGCGAGCAGCTCAGCCGGCTGCACGCGATGGTCGAAGACTTGAGCAAGCAAGGACGGATCGATCACCTGCTGCCCGAACTACCGAGTGAGCTCGTGCCGATCTACGCACAGTTGCTCGAGGCCGAGGTGCCAGAGGTGCTGGCACGCAGGCTTGTGCGGGAGGTCGCCGAGCGCCTGGAGCCGGATGAGGCTGCGAGGCCGGAAGCAGTGCGTGATGCGCTCCGTGCGGCGGTTGAGTCGTGCATCTCAATTGCGCCGCCGATCGGCGCGGTGCCGGGAGCAAGGAGAGTTGTCGCGCTGGTGGGACCGACGGGGGTTGGCAAGACGACCACCGTCGCGAAGCTCGCGGCCAACTTCAAGCTTGCCCAGGGGTTCCGGCCGGGCTTGGTCACGGTGGACACGTATCGGATCGCCGCCGTCGAGCAACTTCGGATCTATGCCGAAATCATCAGCCTGCCGCTGGCCGTGGCCAATGCCCCGGGAGAGATGACGCGGGCGGTCGAAGAGCTGGGCGATGTCGATCTCGTGCTGATTGACACGGCCGGGCGCAGTCCTCGCGACGAAGTGAAGATCCGCGAACTGGCTGATTTCCTGGCGGCGGCACAACCCGACGAGGTCCACCTCGTCCTCAGTGCCGTGGCGGGTGAGCGGAGTCTCCGCTCCGCAGTCGAGCGGTTTGCACACGTGAAGGCCGATCGTTTGATCCTCACGAAGCTCGACGAGGCGGATGGCCTGGGAGGCGTGCTGGCGCTCCTCGGTCAGGCCGACCGGCCAGTGAGCTACCTGACGACCGGCCAGGCCGTGCCCGACGACATCGAGCCGGCCGACCGCCGGAGGCTGGCGCGGCTGATCCTGGGCGATGAGGTGGTTGCATAAACACGATACGGTTCAAAAGATTGCAAACCATGGGAACGCAGAAACTGAATTACTCCCTCCCGCCTTGTGGGGGAGGGCCGGGGTGGGGGGTGTCGCATCACCTTTGGCCGCTCGAACCCCCCACCCCAACCTTCCCCCACAAGGGGGGAGGGAGTCAGATGCTTCGTCCACTTCGGGTTACTCCAAAGTACAAAAACGATAGCGTTGCCATTTTGATATGAGGAGCCTATGTCCGATCAAGCCGATGCCCTGAGAGAGCTCGTCCGGGCGCGGTCGGGGACAGCGGTCCTGGCCGATCCTCCGGAGCGGTCATGCCCCTTGCCGTTGCAGACCCGTACGCTCGTGTTCACCAGCGGCAAGGGAGGAGTCGGCACGTCAAACCTGGCGCTGAACCTGGCGATCGCGCTGGGGGAGTGCGGCGCCAAGGTCGTGCTGGTCGACGCCGACCTCGGGCTGGCGAACATCGATCTGCTGTGCGGTCTGTCACCGCCGTTCGACCTGGGCGACGTCCTCGCGGGCGACGCATCGCTGGCCGACGCGATTATTGAAGGCCCGGGCGGCGTGCAGATCGTCCCCGGGGCGCATGGGATGCGAACGTTGGTCGACGTCCTCAGCGAGGGTGCGACCCGGCTCGCCGACGAGCTCGCCGCGCTGGAGGCCGAGGCCGACTTCTTGATCGTCGACGCCGGTTCGGGGCTCGGCCCGGGGATCGCCACGCTCGCGGCCGCGGCGGGTGAAGTCGTGCTGGTCACAACGCCCGAACCCACCTCGGTGGCCGACGCGCACGCCGCGATCCAACGCCTCAGACGCTTACCCGGTCCGCCTCGCCTCCGCACCGTCGTCAACCAGGCGGTGTCGGTCGCTGAGGCTTCGGACGTGCTCACACGCCTCACGGCATCGAGCCGGCAGTTTCTTGGGACCGTCGTGACCCCGTTGGGGCACGTACGGGCCGATCCCCGCGTGGCGCAAGCGGTGCGGCTTCGCCAGCCCTTTGTCTCGGCCTTCCCCACCGCCGTCGCCTCGAAGGGCGTGCGCCGGCTGGCCCGGACGGTGCTGGAAGAACGACAGCCGAGGAACCGCCGCCCCGGTTTCTTTGCAACGCTCGCGACGCGCTGGGCCTTGAGCCGCGTGGCGCGCTAAGACACAGGTCTTTCGTCTTGGCGGCCCGAGGGCTCCCCGTTGTAACGGTTATCTCGAGGATAGGACTCAAGCCGGTTCCACCAATCGTCCGATATTTAAGATGGGACCGGGTTCCTTGGACCGCGAAGGGTATGCAGGGAAGGGAGTACGGCAGGCTCGACCCGTTGCACGCCAGGGCGAACGCTCTGGGGTACCCCCGTCGAGACCGAAACCGCACCCCCGAATGACCCGGGATCGCAACCGGGACGTTTTGCCCCCCGCTGTGCACATGGATGTGCTCCCTCCCGCGCAGGCGACATGGAGGTCAAGGATGACAACAAAGCTGGACGTGGACGTGACGGAACTCTGGCGGGAGTTCAAGGAACGCCCCACCACGCCCTTGCGGAACCGGCTGGTCGAACGCTACTTGCCCCTGGTCAAGTACAACGCCGAGCGGATCTGGCAGCGTCTGCCCGAAGGGGTGGACCTCGACGATCTCATCTCGGCCGGGGTCTTCGGCTTGATGGATGCCATCGACGCCTTCGACCTCAACCGGGGCGTGAAGTTCGAGACCTATTGCGTCCCCCGCATCCGGGGCGCGATGCTCGACGAGCTGAGGACCATGGACTGGGTCCCTCGCCTCGTGCGCTCGAAGGCGACCAAGATGGAAGAGGCCCGCAAGGCCCTCGAAGCCCAGCACGGCCGCCCTCCCACCGACGCCGAACTCGCCGAACGCCTCGGCCTGCCGCTCGAGGAATACGAGAAGATGGCGCTCGACGCCAACGCCGTCGGCCTCATCAGCCTCAACAAGAAGTGGTACGAGACCGACAGCTACAAGGACGTCCGCGAGATCGACATCCTCGAAGACAAGAAAGGCGAGGACCCCACCCGCCGCCTCCAGCGCAAAGATTTGATGCGCATGGTGACCAAGGGTCTGAACCGGAACGAGCGGCTGATCATCATTCTCTATTATTATGAAGAATTGACGATGAAGGAGATCGGCGCCACGCTCGACCTGAGCGAGTCGCGGGTGTCACAAATGCATTCGTCGATCATTCAGCGGTTGCAGTCACAGCTCTCGGCGCGCCGGCCCGAGTTCGGGACCTGAGGGACGTCTCGGGCAGTCGTTCGGACGAGTGGGATCTCACTTTTTGGGCCCGTGCCGGCGTTCCCCACCGCAGATGGTGTGGGGACCGCCGGGGCGGGCTCCCTTGATTTCGAACGTCGGATCGGCGTTATTCGCCTTTGTCCCGTAGGGACATTTGATAATAGCCCAGCGTTTTAACGCTGGGTCCGTCTCAAGTTGACCAAGAATCATACTAACCCGAAGCGCGAGCGAGGGATTATATAATAATCCCTCGCTCGCGCTTCGGGGTAGTGAAAGAGGCTCGACCGTACGACGTGCGCTATCCGATCGTTCGGCACTCGTGCAACAGACGAGCCCGAAGCACAACCAAGTGGGTGGAGTCTACCATCACTCGATTAAACTTCGGGCTCGTGTCAACGCCAAGCGTAATCAGCCTCTCAGCAACGCGCGATCAGGGTGTGATCTTGCCGTTGATGCTGAATTTCAGGGTATCCGTCATCGTGTTGAGAGTGCCGGCAACTTTGCCCGAACCGGTGACACCGGCGAATTGGTTGGTACCACTGTCAATCACGAACGTCCCCCTGAAATGCGGAGTCTTTCCCTTGCTGTACGACCCCGTAACGGTCAGGTCGAGTTGGTTGTTCCCGGAATCGAGGACCACGCTCGTGGTCGTCGCCGACGTCGCCGTGAATTCGCCGTTAAAATTGCCCAACACGTTGGCACGCCCAGTCACGGCAGCGGTGGTTTGCGACGAATAGACCGCGTTTCCGGCGCCTTTGAACGCAACCGCCTTCGGATGCTTCGCCAGCTCGGTAATGCCCCCGCCCATCGAGCTGGGCGTCTCGCGCTGTTCCAGTCCCTCGAACCCCAATCGCCGACGAACCGTACGAACGGCCATGAGTGATAAACTCCAATCCGTTGTGGGGAAACTCATGTACGCAACCCCCCTCATGGGGCCGCGCTCGCGCAACGCTGCGCGACATGGATTATATCCGAAAATCGAGAATGTCGGGTGATAAGAACTTCAAATTTTTGAGGACGCGCCTGCCCCAATTGCCAGGGAATGTGAGTTGAGGGAAGTGAAGCTGCGGAATCCTCGCTCGCCCAGCACGAGGTTTTGACGCCAGGTTCCGCGGTCGGGAGCCATATGCGTCGTTCGCCGGCGCGCGGGCCGGCGTTTGGAATGCACGGCCAGACTGATGATCGCACCGAAAAAGAGGAGCGCCACCAGCACCCAGCCCACGTAGATGGCGATTCGGACGCTTTTCGCCAGCGGCGTCGCGGGCGTCTTCTTGAGGTACTCCTCGATCGGCAGTCGCGGGCCGGTCGGTTCGGGTTTGGCCTCCTCCTCGAAGAGCTCGCTCTTCCTGGCCTTGATCGACTGTTCTTGCGCCTCGCGGGCATCCGACGACTCGGCGGTCATTGAAACCCACTCCTGGTCGAATCGGGGGAGAGTGTGTCAAGCTTCGGCGCGAAACGCCCAGTCCCAACTTTGGGGAAACGCCGTGAAATCGGCCCCGCTGGCGAGGTTCTCGTCCCAGGGGTAGAGCACCTTGTCGAACGCCACCGACGTAAAGCCGGCCTTGTTCAAGCGATGACGCAACTCAAACGGCTGCCAAAACTTCTGCCGCAGGCCCTGGAACTGAAACCGGCCAAACGCAAAGTCGTAGTAATGATGTTCGGCGTGGAAAGCGGCCGTGCGCTCCGCTTCTTCGGGGGCGAGACCGCGGTCCAGCGCCTGGTCGAGCAAGAGCATCGTATGATAGTGAATCGCATCGATCGAGGGCACCACCCCGAGGAAAATCCCACCCGGCGCGAGGCTTTCGCGAATCGCGCGCAGAGTCTTGTCGATGATCCGGACATCCGGCATCACAACCGAATTGATCGCCACCGCCACGTCGAGCTGACCCGCGAGATGCGCGAGATCATGCATGGACCGCGTCTCAAACTCCACTTGCGCGGAGTCGGCTCCGAGGCGTTTTTTGGCTTTCGCAATCATCGCCGGCGCAAAGTCGAGCGCGATCACACGGCCGAACCGCCCCACCAGCCGGGGCAGCAATGCGCCGGGCCCACAGCCGAGGTCGGCGACCGTTTTGCGTTCCCGCTCAGGCAAGGCGTCGAGCATATCCAGAATCGGATTCTTGACGTCCGGATGGAGGGCATCCAGAAAGAGGTCGTCATACCGAGCGGCGGCCCGGCTCCACTGGCGGCCTTGCTCCTGGATTTCGCGCACGGGATCGGGCACTTTCCGTCGGAACGTGGTTCCGCTCACTCGGGGTTCGCTCAACGGGCCGTAGCGGGGTTGGAGTTCGGCGTGAGCTGGATCACACTGATCGCCAGCCCCAAGTGCACGCCGATCACGTCTCGATGATAACTGCGGGGGTAGCCAAGCTTCGGATCGGGCGAAAACCGGAGCACGGCCTGCGTCCCCTTCGGCTGCCCGAAGGGACGGTCGGTGTCGAGCGTCGCGAGTTCTTCGGCGATGGTAAGGAACAGCCCGTCGACCCCGTAAAACCGAGGTTCGGGCGGGTGCTGCACGGTCCGGGTCCCGTTTGGTTGTAGACTTTCGATCGTCCGCACCTTCCCATCGCGCACCGCGACGAAGAAATGGCCGCGCGTTAGCCCCGAACTGGTCCATTCCAGGTCGTAATCTCGGATCCCGGCCTGCTGCCAGCGCGTTTGGGCCGCGCGGAGTGTCTGTGGTGTCACATTCTCTCCACCGCCGCAGCCCGCCAGGCCCCATAACGAACCCAGCAGCACTCCGGCCGCGATCCGTCTCGTTCCGTTCCGGTCTTTCATGAGCCCATTGTAGTCTCCCGACGATCATCTCGCACTACCCCCGACCCCTGAGCCGCCTCAACGACGAGGGAGCCGGGTGAGGAACGTCTCGTAAGCCGCCAGCGGTGGGAAGTGTGCCGCCAGCGGGATGGAATGAACCGGAACGTCGATCGCCAACGCGTCGGCCAACGCGTGGACAACCTCCGAGGCTGTGCGGTGTGTCGTACGGAGGTCGTCAAGGTGAAACGACCACACCAGCGTATCGAGCTGCCACCGAAGCGGGCCCCGCGCGAACCCGTCGGGCAGCGGCCGGTCGTCGAGGTAGCGCCGAACACTCTCATCCCAGCGCAGAGCGAGCCGCCCATTCCGCCCCCCCTCCCCTGCAAGCCGCGTACGATCGTCGGGCGTCAAGAGCGGCCCGCGATATCGGAGCTCCTTCGCGATGTGCATCATCAACTCGGCTGGTTCCACATTGGGGTTCGGGACCGGCACGCCAAACCGCTGAGTGAGACTGATCAAAGCTTCAACGACGCGTCGGCGCTCGTCAGGCTCGGTTGCCTCATTTCCGTAGGCCGCGGGATCCGGCGCTCGCGGTACTTGAACCGAGACCGAGGGGAGTTCGATCGTGTCGGACCTGCGATGGAGCGTGAAATGAAGCACGACACCGCTGAGAATCGCCCCCAGGCCAAACAGAACCCACCGCGCACGCCGACCGAACCGATCGCGCGTCCGCGGATGTTGGGTCTCGGAGCCCTCTTGAGAATCGATATCGACATACGAGTCATCCAGCGTAAGCCGCGTCGCGCGAGGAACGGCAACGAGATCAAAACGCAGGTCGTTTCCAAAAGCCCACGTTGCCAGTGTCGCACGCTTGCGCGCCGACACCGGCAAGGCCCCCCAGACCTGCCGCGCCAGAGCGTCGATCGGCCCGTCAGTTTGCAGTGCGACGCGACGCCCGCGCGCAACCGCCTCGGCAATGCGGTGAGATCGAGGTTCTTCCGTCTGATCCGATCTCACGTCAACAACACAGACACCCGCCGGCAAGACACGCGTGTCTGCGTTCCACTCCGACTGCAGAACCGCAGCAAACCCAAAGGGATTGCAGCCCGCCGCGCGATAGTCGGCCGTACTGACGAAGAGCGCATGGAACCCCAAGGCGCCCGGTCTACCCTGATCATCACAGCCTTGCTCGCTCGGCCGCACAATCATCCACGGACCGTTCACTAACGGCAAAGCAAAGATTCCGCCCGCCCGCACGTCCGCTGACGGCCGTTCTCCGTACCGCTGGCATACTTGACGCAGCTCCGCCAACCACTCCGGACGGCAGCCCGGAGAATGCGCGAGGATGGCGTAGCCCTGGTTCCAGAAGGGAAAGCTGCCGTAAACGGCTTGCTCGAAGGGGATACGGCGAGAGGTCATGGCGATTGGTCGATGCAAGATGGCAGATGCGAAATGGCAGATTGCCGATTAAGAGCAAAGGAACTCCCAAGATCGCCGAACAAACCGACGGAGAGCCAGTCCACGCTTCAAACGGATCTCACGCGGTTTCCATGATCGGCTTATCGACAATCAGCCATGAGCCACCCAGCATCCGCCATGTGCCATTTTGCATCCACCATCTGCCATCTCGCATCTCCCGTACCCGCCTCACGTCCCGACCTCTTCCACCCGCATTTTCCCATCCGCCTCGCGAGGCACCCCGTTGCGGGAGGAGCGGCTCCCCAGGGACAGCACGTTCTTCTCGATCGTCGCGCAGAACTGTTCGAGCGGAAGGTCGTTGGTATCGTGACCAAACGGGTCTTCGATCTCGACTCCGATCTCCTCGATTCCGAAAAACACGTAGGCGATGAAGAACGTGACGACGATCGATAGCCAGCGGAACGGTTCGACCACCGCGAACGGCAGCGTGAAGCAATAGATGATGAGCGCCCGTCGCAGGTGCACCACGTAGACGAACGGGAGCGGGGTCTTGTGAATACGTTCACAGCCGCCCATGTAGTCGATGAGCTGCTGCACGTTCTGATCGAGCGACATCATCACATAATCGGAAATCAAACCTTTATCTCGGGCCGCGACGAGTGCTTCACTGATGCGCAGGGCGACCGCCAAAGGCACATGATTGGCACCCGAGATGGCCTGAGTGTCCGCCGTCGGTAGACGGAGGGCCCCAGGGCCGAGTCCCGGCTGTCCGCGTAAGTGATTCATGGCCGCGTAAGGAAACGCCGCGGTCCAGTCCAGGATCGTCCTGACGAGCGCCGCGTCACCCGCCAGGTAGGCGTGCGCGCCTCGCGCCAGATTGCGCGATTCATTGATGATGCCTCCCCACAATCGACGCCCTTCCCAGTAACGGTCGTAGGAAGCGTTCGTCCGAAAAACGAGGAGCAAACCGAGCGCCAGACCTACCAACGTATGGGGTAGCGGTGCGACGGATACATTCTTCTTGAGAACGAACTGAATCGCACACACGACCAAGGCCCACACAACGCACGCCGAAACGCGACCGAGGATCTCGCGCACCATCGACCCTTCGAGGTCGAAAAGATGGTCGTACCAATTATGTTTATCGTAATCGATCATGGTTGGCCTGACACTGGACTCAAGCGTATCGGCGTCGTTCGCTGGCGTGAGAGCGCGTCCCAGAGGGATCGCGGCTTGCCACGATAACGTGGCACCGGGTCGCTTTCAACGGATCGAGGGCTTTCGGAAGGGCCGTTTCATTCTCCGACCGGAAGCCGCTCGTGCGAAGAAGGCCGCAGGCTTTGGAGTG
Source organism: Singulisphaera sp. (assembly GCA_027451445.1). Classification (GTDB taxonomy): domain Bacteria; phylum Planctomycetota; class Planctomycetia; order Isosphaerales; family Isosphaeraceae; genus DAIDJG01. The sequence continues at coordinate 17,408 of DAIDJG010000392.1, read as the reverse complement.
CGGGGGCTTGCTCCCGCTTTCGTATCGCCCTCCCGCTCCAACAAGGACGGTCCCGCCGTCGAACGGCCTTCCCGAGTGTCCGGATCTCGGACGGCCTTTCCAGCGCAAAAGCGGGAGCAAGCCCCCGCACTCCAAAGCCTGCGGCCTCTACCTACCGCCCGAAACCCGGAATGAAACGGACCTGGGACATCCGGTTGGGAGGCGTTCGCTCCTGCCGTGCGTTCACGGAACGAGAGCTGACTGCGAGAGCGCCGAACAGGCTGTGCCGGACCATCCCATCACGACCAAGAGAATTGCAAGCCGCTGAGGGCTTCCTGCAACTCTTTGTTCGCCTCCTGCACCTGATGTTTGAGCTTGGGGATCGCAGTGCGCCGGAGTTGCCGAAGCTCCTTTTCGGCCGTCGCCAGATCGGTGCGCCAGGCGTTAGCCTGTTCGTTGTGCCCGTTGGGGATGAGCTTCATGAGCCGCGTTTGCTCCTCCTCCAGGGTCTTCGCCGCGTCTTCCTTCTCCTTGAGGTCGGCCTGGAGGGCATCGACCTGTTTTTGGAGCTGAAGACACTTTTGGATTTCCTTGTTGTTCGACGCCGGCGCTTTCAATTCGATGAGATTGCTCTGCAACCACGAGATACGCAGGGCAAACGATTGCTTCTCGACCTGTTCTTCCATGACGGTAACGACCAGGGTCCCCTTGGCTTCGAGGTTTGAGCGAATGCGTTGCCCGCTGGGGATATCGACGGTCTCGAAGTCACCCGCCGAAACAGACACGGCGAGCGTCGAACCGGTCCAGGCGCGGGGATGTTCGATCTCCATCAGGAACGCCGCGGAATGGCTGTTCTGGATCCGGTACAGCGTCTTCTGGCGCTTCATGTCCTCGCGATAGACGGTCCCCTCTGAGATCTTGATCGCCATCAGACGGGATTCGACACGCTTTGGCTCCTTGAACACGCGAACGCCGGTCTCCTTGGCGTGGATCAACAGGACGTCGTCACCGGGCTTGGTCGTTTCGAGCACGCACTTCCCCTGAAAGTCGCCATCGACGACCACCTCGCAGATGCCCCGGCCCAGCGAGTGCGCGGCTTCGTTCTTGAGACGGACGGCCCGAAACGGCCGCTGGGGATCGTCCTTTTCGTTGTAGAAGAGGACGGCCCGCGCTTCGCTGAGGGCGGTACGGAACAACGGAATCACCGCAGATTTCTTCGCTCGGATCGTGACGGGATTCGGCGAGCGGAACACACTGAAGTCGCCGCTCTCCTTCACTTCCGCCTGTGCCTGCACCGCGCGCTCTCTCGGCGGTGTGGAAGGTTGGGCGGCAGCGCTCATGATCCGCTTGGCCATCCGGCCGCCGGGAGCACTGGAGTACGCGTGCAGTTCTTCGATCGCGTCGTACATCGCGATCTCCGGTTCCGCGATCACCGCCCCGGTCGCTCGGTCGGACACCACGTTCACCCGGCTGCGCGCGGGTCGGCGGATTTCGGCGAGATCGGTCGAGAACGTGATCGGCTCGCCCGTGATCGTGGTGATGAGCGTCTCGGTCCAGTCGTCGTCGGTATCGTTGTCGACGACGGCCTGGCCTTCAAGCTCCGTTTCCGTGGACGACAACCGAAGCTGGTAGCGGATCTTCCAGGCGGCGACGGGCGTCGCATACATCACAACCGCGCTCGTCGCGCCCTCGTTCGGCTGGACGGTCAGCTCGACCAGGCTGCTGTCGGGTTTGATCTGACCGAGGCTCGCCTGCAGGGCCTTGTCGATCTCTGCCTGCACCAAGGGGTCGGTGAACCGGATGGCGGTTACCGCGGAGACCTCAAATTGCCGCACGCCTTTCTCGGTGAGGACCACCAGACCACATTGTTCGACGACGGTTCCCTCGACTTCACGACGATGCGGATGCAGGCCAATCAGCCTCCCGGTGCAGACGCTGCCGGCCTCGATCTCGACACTGGCACCGGCCAGTTTCATGGCCAGATCTTTGATAACGTTTTTCGGGTTCAGGGTTAATTCGGTTTGCTGAGCGTTTGTCGGTGTGTACGTCGGGGGCGCCGTGATCGTTACGTTGCCGAAAACGCTGAGGGACGAAATGACGTCATCGAGGTCCGACTTCCGCACGGGGATCGCGATTCGCAACGGTTCCCGGTCCTTGAATTCGTACTCCCGGCTGATGACCGCCGTACCGTTGCTATAGAGGGTTACGCTGTTCATGGTGCGCTCCAGGGAGTTCATCGCGAGTGTAGGATCGCCGTGGCCACGCGACTCCGTACTGCCGCGACGGTCGGATTCGAACGACCAGCCGGTCCCCCCGCGCTGCGCCTGCATGGCACAACCTTCGGGGGAAGAGATCATCCGCCGATTCTACCGGCGAATGAACCGCGAGACACCTCTCCTGGCCTCGCGGTTCGCGCCAACGGGCGTCGGCGTGATCAGGAAATGGCCTCGACCATCCGGGACGTCGAGGTTGATCCGTTGAAGTTCGTATCGCCGTTGTAGCGCACGGTGATCGAGTTCAAGCCGGAGGTGAGGTGCACGCCGGAGAACGTGAATGTGGCCGTCCCCGCGACCAGACTCTCCGTGCCCAGAACGGTTGTTCCGTCGAGGAACGTGACGGTTCCCGTCGGCGTCCCGCTCGTTGAAACAACGGTTGCCGAGAATGTGACCGAGCCGCTGCGCTTCACGATGCTTGCGGCCCCGAGGGTTGTGGTCGTGGTCGCCTTGCGCACGGTCTGGGTCTCCGCCGCCGACGTCGAGGGGGCGTCGTTGGCGTCGCCGGAATACGTCGCGGTGATCACGTGAGAGCCAACAGCCAGTCGACCCGCGCTGAGGATCAACGTGGCACTGCCGTTGATGAGCATCGCCGTACCCAGCACGGCCTTACCATCGTAGAAGGTCACCAATCCCGTGGGCAAATAGCCCACAGCGCTGACATTCGCCCTGATACCGATCACCTGGCCGCACGTTGAAGTACCAACGCCCGACAACATCGTGGTCGTGCTGACCTTGTAGACCGTCTGGGTATAGCCCACGGACGTCGAGGGGTTGAAGCTCGAGTCGCCGTTGTAGTGCGCGGTGATCGTGTACGAGCCGTTTGTGATTTGCGGCGTCGCGGTCGAGAAGCTCGCGGCACCCCCAACTAGCGTCGCCGAACCGAGGCACGTGGTGCCGTTGTAGAAGCTCACCGTGCCCGAGGGCGTGCCCGACCCCGGTGCGTTGACGGCGATGTTGACCTTGAACGTCAACGTATTGCCGAAGTTCGACACTCGAGGCGTGCTCAGGTACGTTGTGGTACCCGCCAACTGAACCGTTTGGGCCAGCGACTTCGACGTCGAACCCGCGTAGTTGCCGTCGGTCTCGTACGTGGCGGTGATCACGTGCGGAACGCCGGCGGCCAACTGGAACGGCGTGGTCGTATAGGAGGCCACGCCGCTGCCGTTCAACGTGCCGGTGCCCAGAGTTGCCGTGCCATCCTTGAAGACGACCGTTCCCGTGGGCGAACCGCTGCCAGGCGACTGGGCGGTCACCGTCACCGTAAACGTCACGGACTGGCCGTATGCCGCCGGATTCACCGACGAAGTCGGCAATGACGTGCACGTCGGATCGGCGTTGACCGTCTGCATTACGTTTGACGAGGTGCTGGTCGCGTACTTGCCGTCCGATTCATAGACGGCCGTGAGAATCTGGTTGGTGCCCACGGGCAACTGGAAGGGCTTGGTCATGTACGAAGCCATGCCGTCCGCGTTGAGCGTCCCGGTTCCCAGTGTCGACGATCCGAGCTTGAACACCACCGTGCCCGTGGGCACGCCGCCCGCGGACGTGACGCACGCGGTGAGCGTAACCGCCTGGCCGTAGTCGGAGGCCGAAGGCGAAGGCACGAGGGACGTCGAGGTCGTATACTGGTTGACCGTCTGTGTCAGCGTGTTCGAACCCGGACTCATCGCATCGTCGGTGTCGCCGTCATACACGGCGGTGATCGAATGGCTGCCGCTCGGCAGGCTCGAGGTCGAGAACATGGCCACCTCGGAGCTGTTGAGCGTGCCAGTGCCGATCGGCAATCCGTTGTCGTAAAACGTGACCATGCCCGTCGGCGTGCCAACGCCCGGCGAGTTCACGGAGACCGTCGCGGTCACCTGCACCGTCTGGCCCACATAGGTGGTGCTCGTGTTCGAGGTGATCTTGGTAGTCGTCTGGTCCTGGCCGACGGTCAGATCGTTGGCCACGGAATCCTCCAGGTTGAAGCGGGGGTCGCCCTCGTATTCGACCTGAAGATCGTGCGCACCGAGCGGCAAGGTGGTGTTGAAGGTCACTTGCAGGTTGCCGTTGAGTGGCTCCGTGTCGAGCACGTTCCCGCCGTCGAGGAACTCGATGTCGCCGGTCGGTGTGAAGATGGTGCCATCCGGAAGCGTGAGCGTTGCGGTCAGAGTGAGCGACTCGCCATAGACAGGCGACGGGTCGGACACGCCCAGCGCAAGCGTACTGTCGATCTTGGGCTCCTGGATGAGATCCACCGTGACAAGCGATGGCACCGGCGTGCCCACCGCGTTCGGATCGACCGCGGTGACGAAGACGTTGAGGACGGGCTGGGTCTCAAAGTCGAGGACAACGTTCGGCTGCAAGTAGAGCATGTCGCCGATGAGCTCGAAGTCGTTCGCGTTGGGACCGCTGAGCTGGAGCGTGATCGTGTCGGAGGAGTCGCCGTTGACCGTGAGGTCGGCGATGGCGATTGGCTGGCGCACGTCGCTGTTTTCGGGCAGGGATGTGACGAGCTGATTCACGGAGACCGTGGCCGGGGCGATGATCGTCTGGGTTACGGTCAACGGGACCGTGGTCGACTGAGTGGTCTGACCGTCGCTCACGCTGAACTGGACCTGGCCGGTGCCGACGAACGAGCCGGGCGAGTAGACCAGGTTCCCGAGCATGGTATCGAGCGCGGCGGGGACGCCGGTCGCCTGCACGGTCGAGCCGGTTGACGACCCGAGCGTGAACGTGCCGCCGGTGGTCGTGAGGGTCACGGTGAGCGAAGTATTCTGAGGGTCGGAAACACTGAAGCCCCCAGGGAAGAAGGCGACGTTCTGGTTCGTCTGCACCGAGGAAGGTGTGTTGAACTGAGGTGGGGCGTAGAGCTGGGTCACGGTGACGTTCACGGTGTGCGTCACCGTGTTTTCCTCGTCACTGACGGCGACGACGAGGGAAGCACTGCCGTAGAACAGGCTCGCGGGCGAGAAGACCATCGTACTGAGCTGGGCATTCAAGTATGCCTGGGAACCGCTGACGGTGACGGACTGTCCGGTCTGTCCGCCGAACGTCACGGTGCCATTCGCGGTGGTCACCTGGACCGTGAGCGAGGGCGAATCCGGGTCGGATACGTTGAGCTGCGAGTTGAACGCCACGGGCGCCCCTTCCTGCGTGGTGACGCCGGTCGGGACGTTGAGCGTGGGCGGAATGTTGGCGAAGGCCACCGTCACGGGGACCGTCAGCGTCTGCGAGACCACGCCATCGTTCGACGTGATGACGATACTGGTGCTGCCGTGGAAATTGGTTGTGGGCGTGAAGACCAGTGTCGGCAACAGCGCGTTCAACTGGCTCTGTGTGCCGCTGATCGTGACGGAGCTGCCCGTCTGATTGTTGATGCTGAAGTTGCCGTTGGTCGAGCTGAAATTGACGCTGATCGAGCCGTTGGCGCTGTCGTAATCGCTGAGGGACAGTGGCTTGACGGACGCCGAGGTGTTCTCCGTAACGTTGACGCCGGACGGGCCGGTGACGACGGGCGCGGTGTGGTTGAAGTAGACCGCGTTTCCATTCGAGCCGACGGCGAAGGCGTCGAGCGTGCCGTTGCCGTCGAGGTCGCCGAGCGCGACGCCGTTGTAGACGTTGGAATCCACGAACGAGAGCGGCGTGAAGTCGCCGGCGCCTTCGTTCAACCAGACCTGGCTGTTACCGTTGGCGTCGAGCGTCAGGATGTCCATATTCCCGTTGCCGGTGAGGTCGCCAATGGCCGAGGCCGTGGTGTGGCCGGTGCCGATGATCGTGTCGGTGGGGAACGAGCCGGTGCCGTCGTTCACGAACACGAAGTCGCCGCCGGTGGGAGTACCGTCGGAAACGACGCTCAGGAAGGGTTCGAGGAAGCCATCGTTGTTGAAGTCGGCGAGACTGATGCCTGTAATCTGCTGCGAGCCCGGCGTCAGGGCTGTTGGCTGGTTCGAGAACAGGCCGCTGCCGGCGTTGAGACTCTCAAAGAAGGTATTGAGGGAGCCCGTCTCGAAGAGGTCGGGTAGACCGTCATTGTTGACGTCGCCGATCACCAGGTCTTGCTGGCTGCCGATCCCGGTCGACGTGAACAACTCATTGGTGAAGTGGCCTGTGCCATCGTTGATCCAGACATTGACGTTGTCACCGTCGGGGTTGGACGCGATGGCGTCGAGATTGCCGTTCCCGTTGACGTCGGCGAGTGCCACGTCCGTAAAGTCACGCACAGGCTGTGTGTCCGACCGATCATAGGTTAGCTTCTGGCCCGTGTCGGTGAATGTCCCATGGCCATTGTTCAGCCAGACCTGGGCATTGGAGCTGGTGCCGATGAAGAGGTCGAGGCTGCCGTCGTTGTTGAGGTCACCCAGGGCCACCGAGTTGGCATCAACCAAAAGGGTCTGGCTCAGGGAGAAGTTACCGTGTCCGTCGTTCATCCAGATATACACACCATTGCCGGCAGCCACGACCGCATCGAGGTAACCCTCGCCATTGAGGTCGCCGAGCTCGACCTGATTGCCGGTCGCGCCGCCGCTGCTGACGCTCTGGTTGGAGTTGACGAATGTGCCGGAGCCGGCGGTCCCCGTTAGCTCGATCAGCAGATCGGCTGCGGCCGAATTATTGGACGTATTGATGTCTGTCAGCGACGAATTGATAACCGCGGCGCTCCGCATCATGCCATTGGCCGGAATGGCGTACTTCGCGTTGAGTGATACCGTGCCCTGGACGGTGTACGTGATCGTAGCGCCGACGGGCAGGTTGACCGTATCGTCAAGCGGGAGCGTCAACGCACCCGCCGTGAGCGACGTCGAGGCTCCGCCAGCCGTCTGGACGCTCGTCAGGACGGGATCGAGCAGCCCGTTGAAGTAATCGGTGACAGTTGCGCCGGTGGCCGCCACGTTGCCCGGGTTGCTGGCGACGATCGTGTAGGTGACCGTGTCGCCGAGCTTGACGTAGGCCGTCTTCGAAGCGGTCTCGGAAACGGCCAGGTCGGGCTGAGCGACGTAAGACAGGTTCACAGTGACGGTCTGCTCCGTCGAGTCGCCCATACTGGTTTGGACCTCGACCAGCAAGGTGTACGTCGATTGTTGCAGGTAGTCCAAAGTACCCGCCTTGGCGACGCTCAGGTTTCCTTGACTATCGATCGTAAACGCGCCGTTCGGGTCGCCCGAGAGGATCGACCACGTGTCGCCGTAGTTGTAGTAACCGGCGATCTGTCCGACCTGGGTCCCCTTGGCGGCATTCTCGGCCAGGCTGAAGGACTGACCACCCGTGATTGTGGGAACCTTGTAGATCTCGGTGACGAAGACCGAGATCGGAATGTAGGCCACGTCCCCGTCTGTATTGGTAATGCTTTCGACCAGGCTGCCGACCTCCGGCGCGGGGCCGCTCGAGGTCGGGTTCGTGACGTTGAAGTTGGCCGTGTTGTAATTGAACTTGCTGTTGTCGGCGATCGTCACATTGCCGGTGCTGGAATCGACGGTGAAGGCGCCGGGATCGGTGGTCGAATAGAGGGCGAACGTGAGGCGGTCGCCGAGGTTGACGTCGGAATCGTAGAGCGCGGGGGTATTGGCACGGAACAGGGTTGTGCCGACGGGCGACTCCTCCGGAACGGTCGCGTCGTACAGATTCGTATTCACCGGCACGTTGGTGAACTGGATCAGATTGACCGTCACGTTGGCCGTGGCCGAGTTGCCGATGAGGTCGGTCACTTTCACCAGGAACGTGTCACTGTCGTATTGTGGGTCGTTGGCGTAGTTGAGCACGCTGCCGTTGCCGACGGTGATCTGGCCCGTGCTGGCATTGATCGCGTACGGGCCGCCGGAATTGACGAGGGAGTACGTGAGCGTGTCGCCTGGGTCCTGCTCCTGCCCGGTCACGCTGCCGACGACCGTGCCGTCGAGCGGGTTTTCGTAGAGGGAGAACGTGCCCCCGCTGAGGGTTGGCGGAGTCGCGGTGAACTCGACTGTGACCGTGACGGTGGCCGTTGCGGTCTTGCCCGTGAAATCAGTCGCCTTCACGCCGACCTGGAACTCGCTGGTCTGAGTGGCGTCGATCGAGGAGGCATTCACGTAGAGTTGGCCGGTGCTGCTGTTGAGCGTGAACAGGCTCCTGGCATCGACCGTGTCGTTGTTCGTTTCGATCGCGTTGGCGTACTGGAGCGAGTAGGTGATCGTGTCGCCGTTCGCGGTGTCGGCATCGGCCGCGGCCATGGTCGTGACGAGTTGGTTGCTGCTGCCAAACTCGACCACGGAGGCGGTGGAGTTACTGAACGTGAGGGAGTTCGTGTACGGCAAGATGTCGACGTAGACGACTCCGATCGTCGAGAGGCCGTCCGAATCCGTGACCTTGACCAGGTTCTCTGCTTCGGACTCCACTCCGACCAGCACGCTCTGTGTCGCGTAAACATTGCCGGTCGCGCTGTCGACGCTGACGAAACCGCTGGAGCCGTCGGGGACAAGTGCATACGTCAACGTGCCGCCTTGCGGGTCGGTCGCCTGGACCTGGCCGAGCAAGGTCCCATTGGTAAAGCCGTCGTACGTCGTGATCGTCTGCGTGGACACGACGGGGGGCTTGTTGATGTAGTTGACGTTGATCGTGAGCAGCGACGAGCTGTTCTGAAGGTTGTTGGTGAGACCGATGACGTCGGCGGCTTCGATCAGCAGGGTGAGGGAGTAATTGCCGGTATCGCTGGCGTTCAGAGCCGAGCTGCCGTTGTAGGTCAGCGCACCTGTGGCAGAGTCGATGTCGAAGAGGCTGGCACCCGTTCCGCCGACGATCGAGTAACTGGCGATCGTGTCGCCGTGCGCGAACTCGGCGTCGGTCACCTGCACCGTGCCGACGCTCGTTCCCGCGGCGGCATTATCATCAATCGAGAACGACTGGCCTGATACGATCGACGGCGACTGCGTGAAGTGGCCGACGTTGATGGTCACCGGCTCGGACGCGGTCTGGCCGGTGCGGTCGGTCACCTGAATTGTCAGCGTGAACGAGCTCTCGCCATTCGCGGCCAGGGTGCTGTAGTCGAACCCCGTGTTGCTGGCCAGAGTCAACACACCGGTCGACGCGTTGATGGCGAAAAAGCCCGCGGAATTGCCGTCGGTGATCGCGTAGGAGAGCGGGTCGGTCGAATCCTGGTCGCCCGCGGCGACGGTGCCGATCACGGTGCCAACCGCGTTGTGCTCGTAGGCGGTGAACGATTGCCCGACACTGATGAACGGCGGGGTCTCATTCAGCCAGACGATGTCGTTACCCAGGGCCTGCGAGACAAACACATCGGGCACGCCGTCGTTGTTGAGGTCGGCCGACGCTCCGCCCAGGGCCGTCATGTTGCCGCTGGCGGCCAGGGACTGGCCGCTGTTGGTGAAGTTGCCGGAGCCGTCGTTGAACCACACGGTACTCGGCGAGCCGTTGTTGACGAAGAACGCGTCGAGCACGTCCTGGCCCCGGAAGTCGCCCAGCACGACCTGCTGCGTATTGCCGGTGCCCAGGCTCTGACCGGTGTTCGTGAAGGCTCCGCTACCGTTGTTGAGCCAGACCTGGTTGCCGGAGCTGGTGGCGAAGAAGAGGTCGTTGTAGCCATCGCCGTTGACGTCGCCAATCGTGACGTTGTTCGGCGAGCTCGAGGGGCTGAGCTGCTGACTCTGGCGCGTCAGGGTGCCGCTGCCGTTGTTGAGCAACACGCCGTAGGTGTGGGTATCGGAGCCGACGAGCAGGTCGGGGACGCTGTCACCGTTGAGGTCGGCGGCCTGGAGCGACCACGGAGCGACGTTCCCGGTAGAGAAGAACTTGTACGTTGGGAACTCGCCCAGGCCGTTGTTGTAGAAGACGAAGACACCGTCGTCGTTGTAGCTTCCCACGGCGATGTCCTCGTAGCCGTCACCGTTGAAGTCGGCCAGGGCGACCGCCGCCGAATTGACGAAGACGGGGTAGCTGCCAATCTGCGGGATCGAAATCGTCTGCCCGTTGACAAACGTGCCTTCCGTCCCGAGGTGGGTGCCACCCTGATTAAGGCGGATTTGCAGCGAGTCGGCGTTCTTGAGGACCACAGCGTCGATGTCGCCGTCGCTCTCGAGGTCGCCGACGTAGGTGCTATTGACGGTCACGCCCGAGTTGGTGAAGTTGCCGTGGCCATCGTTCAGGAAGATGCTGCCGTTGATGTCGGCGTCGGTATAGCCGTCGCCGTTGAAGTCGGCGAGGACCACCTGCGAACCATACGCATTGGTCGGCTCGGCACCCACGTAGAAGATTCCGGTGGGGAGCGGGACCGGCGTAACATACGTGCCGAGAGGCGCCGAGGTGGAGATGCTGGCGGTGTTCACGTAGTCGATGAAGTCGCTCGACGTTCCGATCTGGCCCTCGGGGGCTTCGAGTGTGATCGTCGGCGCCTGGAGGTTCAAGGCGCTGCCGTTGTTGTCGAGAACGTCTTTGAAGAACGATTCGACGAAGATCGAGCCCTTGAGAGCGCGGAGGAAGCCCAACTCGAGGTCACCATCACTCGTGACGTCGATGGAGCCTTGCGTTGACACCAGGTCGTTGACCGGCAGATCGCCGCCTGAGGAGAGATAAATACTGTTGGTCACCGTGCCGCCCACGGCCCCCGAGCCGTCGATTTGCGCAACCAGCGCCTGAGTGCTGGTGCCAACCTGGTTGGCGATGAACTCGATATTGTCTTCGGCCTCGACGTTCGTCACCGTTTCACCGGCGACGACGTTATCGTCCACAATCGTGCCGGTCGATTCGAGCGTGACGCTGCCTGTGGAGAAGATGAAGCCGACGTTCAGGGTTCCCGAGAGATCCTTGATGTAAATGTTCCCCGCGGCGCGGGCGGTCAAGGCACCGTTGAGGTCGATCGTGATCGGGTTGGTCGACGCGCCGATGAAACCGTCCGCCGCTTCGAGGACGGCGTTCGACCCCTGGACGTTGGCCCCCCCGAGTGCGCTGCTCGACGAGGTGATGTTGTCCGAGACCTTGATGCGAACCTCTTGCGGACCCGCGGTCGCCGAATCGGCGACGACCTGGCCCAGCGAGAGGCTGCCGTTGGAGCCGAGCAGGACATCGCCACCGGCCGTCACGTTGACCGTGCCCGACGCCGAAATGTTCACATCGTGGCGGATCTGGAGCTCGATCACGTTGAACTCGGACGAGTCGACGATGCCATTGCCATTGGTGTCCACCCACGCCGTCAGCTCGTTGGATTCGATCTCGCCGTCGCCGTTCGTGTCGGTCCAGTTGTAGAAGCTGATGTCGTCCGCCTCTGCCGAGAGCAGAGCGACCTTCGTGTCGGTGTCCGTGAGGTCGGCCACGTCGCCATTCGGGACCGAGATAATTTCGGGAGAGGTGGCATTCTGGCCGACCGAGAGCGCCGCGGTGATCGTGACATTCTGCGCCGTGATGTTGGGCGTCTCGGTTTGGGTCTGCGTGTTGGTGGTCTGCTCCACCGTCGCGCTCGGCAGGCCCCACAGGAGTTGGTTCTCGCTCCAGACAACGCCCTGCGTCAGCGTCGACTCCTCGGCGCTCGTCGGTTGGTAGACGAAATTGGGATCGTACGTCGTGGGATCGTACGAGCCATTCGTCACGTTCGTCGTCACGTACGTGCCGCCTGCGCCGAAGATCGCGTTAAGCGTGAAATACTCGTCCGTGACGCTTTGCTCCATGGCGTCGAGCTCGCTGACGGAGATCCCCTCGCTCAGATACTCGGTTTGAACCGCGGCGCTGTACTGGAACGAGTAATTCGGGTCGTAGGCGTTTGCGGTATAGCCAATGATGTTGTCGTTCGAGTCGTACTCCGCCGTGAGACCGCGCAACGTCCAGTAGTACAAGTACTCGGCTTCTTGAGTGCTGACGTACGACGAGATGAGCTGCTGCTCCCGCGCCTCGGCGGCGGTGCCGATCAACTCGAGGTTCGACCAGAGCGTCAGGAGTGCGGCTTCCGTGGCGGTATTGTAGGGCTCCGACGCGGAGTTCGCGTTGAACACCTCGCCCTGCACGATATCGAGCCAGACATCGCCACCGGTCGACTCGATGCTGTTGACCGCCAGGTTGCCTGTCGGTTGTTCGATGTAGATATTCCCCACCGCGGTCGCCGTCAGGTATTCCGACGCGGTGCCGCCGGTCTGGATGATCAGGGGACTGCTCGTGCTCGAACCGATCGTCCCGTCAGCGTCGAGCGTGATCGACTCGCCCGAAACCTGGGGCGAATTGCCGCTCGTGCCGAGGATGTTGCCGCCGCTGTTCGTGATGCTGACATTGCCGCTGGTCGCGACGACGCTCGACAGGGTCAGATTGCTGCTGCTGGAGGTGAGGTCGATGTCGCCGGTCGTCGCGGTCGCCGTCACACCTGCGCCGGTCACGCTGGTGTTCTCGACGTCCAACGGATTGCTGCTGCTGCCAATGCCGGACGCCGCGCTTAGATCGATCGTCTTGGCCGTGATGGAGCCGCCGTCGTCATAGATCCCGCCCTGGCTGCTGGTGATACTCACCGTGCCGCCCCGCGCGGCCAGGGCGCCGCTGACCGTGACCGAACCCTTGGAGGTAACGTCGATACTGCCGCTATTACCCATGAAGATGATGCCGATCGGCTGGTCGGCCTTCACTGAGTTCGTGTTCGTGATCGTATTGCCCTGGTTCTCGATCAACGTGAACGTGGTCTTCTGATAGGTCGAGACGTACTTCGCCTTCGCGAAGTCCCACTTCGTCGTGTAGTAATTGTCGATCGTCAGCGTGCCACCGTCGTTGGCCACGTAGGTGGAATGCGTATACGTGTACACTGCTCCGCCCGAAGGGTCGCCGCCGGTGACGTACGTTCCGGTGCTGATCGGCGTGGTGGAGTTGATCGTACTCAACACGGTCTCAGTCGCGGTGTTGCTGAAGTTGAGGCTACTGGGGAGGCTCGTGTAGGGCCCGCTGGTCACTGAGAGCGTGTATTCGACGACGTTGGCCTGCGCATAGGCGCTGTCCCAGGTATAGGTCTGGGCGGCAGGCGTGTAGTAAACCTGGGGCGTCGAGGGGTCGACGGCACCCCCAACGTTGCTCGTCGTGGAGACGACGTACGACGGGTTGCCGTCGGAGTCGACGGTCGTGTTGTTGACCTCGGTGATCGTGCTGCCGGTCTCACTGTAGATCGTGTGGAGATACTGCGTGGAGCCGTTGACCTTCACAGTCTGGGCGGTGTCGATGACCTCGATCTTGCCCGCGATGCCGTTCGTGTCATTGCTCCCTTCACCGGCGTCGAGCGTCGAGTCGAGTCCAAGGGCGTAGCTCGTGTTGTTGGTGATACCGATCTGGCCATAGCCGTCCATGACCTTGAGTTCGCCGCCGCCGGTGTTGAGGATGTCGCCGACGAGGGAGATGTAGCCGCCCTTGACTTGCAGGTCGGTGGCGAGCTCGAGCTGCTCGAGCTTGGCGTCCCAGTAGACCGTGATGTCCTGGCTCAAATCGGCGGCATACGTCACGAAGCCAGAGGGGATCTGCGTGTAACGGCTGCCCCCCTCGACGTAGAGCGTCTCATACTTCTCGATATCGTCCGAGAGCTTGTGGACCGTCGTACCATTGGTATACGACGAGTCGATCGTGACCGTGTGCTGGGGAATGCCGCTCTGGATTGTACCGTTAATGTTCAGGTACTGGGCACTGATGTACACATTACCCGCGACAATGGTCGCTGAGGTGCCAGCGATGGCCGTGGCCGTGGTTTTGACTTCCGTGCCCGCGTTCTGGTTCGCCGTGGCCAGCGAGCCGTAGAGCGAGCTGGGATCGCCCCCCATGTTCTGGAAGTCGGAGCTGGAGCCGGTGCTATTGCTGTCGAGGACGAAATCGCCCTGGCTGCTGATCGCAAGGGTACCGGCATCGATCGTGCTGACGGCGAGGACGCTGCCGTCGCCGGCGTTGATGGTGACTGTGCCCGAGGCGTTTGAGACTGTACCGTCGAGTAGAACGTTCGCGGCCGTCGTTTCGCCGCTCTGGGGATGGTTCGTGACGCTGATGGTGGGAGTGTCGTTTTGACTCGCGACGTTGACGGAGAAGTTCGCGCCGAGCGATGACTCGCTGTCGTCGTTCGCGCTGCTAACGTCCGTGGCGCTATAGAGTGCGTCGAAGTTGGCGCTCGAGTTCTGGGCGCTGCGGAAGTAGAGGTGACCGCCGGCGGGATCGGGGATGGTGAGCGAGCCCAGGGCGAGCGAAGCCGTGTCGTAGTTGTCGATGGTAATCTCGGTGCCGCCCGGTGCACTCAAGGCGCCTGTGGCCGTGCCGACGAGGGCGTCGGCCGCGACGTAGATGTCGCCGCTCTGGACTTCGATGTTGCTGACGTCCCAGAAGCTGACGCTGACGTCCTGCGTGATGGTGACCGCACCGGTCTTGCTGTTGTAGCTCGCGATCCCACCGAGTTCGTTGATCAGGTCGACCCAGAACTGAATCTGGGCATCGTAAACCGCTGCGTCGGGGGTGCCGGCATACTCGGCGGCGAGGGTTTCGTAGCTCGACAGGCGCGAGTCGATTGTCTGGGCGACGATATTGTTCGAGTCGCCGTCGACGCGAGTCACGCTGATGTTGAGCCCGGCGGTCGTCGTGACATTGCCACTGGCGTCGATGACGACATTCGCCTTGTTCTCCGTGCCGACGTCGACGGTCCCATCGACGGTGACGAGGTCGGTCGGGGCATCATCCTCGGTGCCTCCCGGGGTCGAGGTTGTGGAGCTCGTCTTCTTCGTAAGGCTGGTGTCAAGCTGAACGATCCCTTTGTTGGTCCAGAGATAAGCACTTTGAACCGTGGTGAGCAAGGCGCCCGAATCGATGGTGATCTCGTTGTCCTGGACGGCCTGGGTCTCCCCTTCGACGTCAGCCTTGGTGTCCCCGCCGTTGGCGTAGCTGCCCGACGTGGCCGTGAGCAGGAACTCGTTCATCTCGATGTCGAGCACATTCAGGTCGATCGTGCTGGTGTTGATGCCAGCCAGCAGGCTGATATTGCCCTGGGCGTTGAGCGTGGCATTTTTGCCGACCGTGACCGTGTTGGTACTGTCGGCCGTCGCCTCCGCATCGCTGTTCGAATGGGCGAAGGCACCGCCGGAGATGGCGGTGGACGTCTGGTTCGCCGTGGCCTGGGACCAGGCCGCCGCATTGATCGCGCCAACGCTCGTGAGCGTCGCGCCCTGGCCGATGGTGATCGTCGCGTTGTACGAGGGGAACGTGATGGTGGCGGTGAGCTTTGACTCGCCGTCGAACGCCGCCGTGTCGATCTCGCCGCTGTTCTGCACGTCGGCGGTATTGTACGCCTGCATGCTCCATGTGCCGGGGTTCGTGGAATCGCCGGTCATGCTCAACGACGCGTTCTGACCGATGTTGATCGAGGTGGCGTGATTGATCTGAATCTCGGACACTGCGCCGGAGTCGTCAAACGCGGCACTCCCTGTCAGGCTGGTGACCTGAGTCTCGCCGGAGGTGGCATTATTCGCGGCGTTGACGTTGATATTCTGAGCACTCACTGAGGCATAGTTGCCGACGTTGGCCTGGACGGTCGCTGTGTTCTCGATGACCTTGAGCCGCGCGCCGCCCAGACTGACCAGGCCTGCGGCGGACTGGTTGTCGGCTTCGCCGTTGAAGTCGGAATTGTGCGTGGCATTCAGCGTGAAATTGGTGACGGTGATTCCGCCGCTCGCGGACGTGGCATCGGCGATGTAAGCTTCGGTCGTGCTGCTGGCGGTGGTATCGGCGTCGGCGCCGTACTGCGTGCTCCCATTCGCACCAAAACTGCCGATGAAGGCGTTTTGAGAGGTGACCGCGTCCGTCACGAAGTGGTCGCTCCCGTCGGCGACGATGTTCAGATTAGTCGCGGTGATCGTCGTGTTCGCGCCCACCCACGACTCGGTGGTGGTGTGTGCATTGGCGTTCGACGACACCGCGCCGACCGCGGCGACGCCCGTGGAGGTGCCGAAGGCGTCGCCCTTTTCGGCCGTGTCCGTGCAGGACGAGACTGTCACGTTCGTGGCGGTCACCGTTGAGCTGCTGCCGAGTGAAGCCACAGCCGACGCATCGCTGAGGGCGGTCATATCCGCTCCGATCACGCCGATCAGGACCGACCCAGAGATACCGTAGCCATAGGCGAGCGCAAGCTGGTCGAAGCCGGTCGCGATGCCCTGCGTGGCATCGATTGTGAGCGTCGTGGCGACGATCGTGTTCGAAGAACCAAGGGACGCGGAGATGTTGGGCGATACCGTCGCCTTGCCGACGGTTCCCCCTCCGCTCGCGCCTACTGAGAGTGTCAAGCCGTAGCACGTCGCCGTAGCCTGCCCTGACGATTCGGCCTCAAGAGCAATTGCACCGGAGCTATCGATGGACGTACCCGATCCGGTGAACGCTTCAACGGTTGGCGAATCTGTAGCCGTGACCTGAAGACCGTCGCCGGAAGCGACGCCTGCAGCAAGGCTCGCACCGATCGCCTGTAACTGCGTAACCTCGTCGTCCGCGGAAACTGTGACGCTTCCGATCGAACTGGTGCTCGTGCCCAGAGTCGCGTCGGAACCGATGGCTGCCTCAACGGTGCCTTTTGCGGTCGTGGTCGCCACGCTCACGCCGATGGGGACCGCTGCCGCCGTGACACCTCCTGCCTCGCTGTCCAGGTTTCGCGTGTGCGAAGCGCTGATGTTTACCGACGTCGCTTTCGAGACGACGACACTGTTCCCTAGCGTGGCGCTCTGACTGCTCGTATCGTCGATCTCGATGTATGCCACGCCGAGTCCGAACCCGAATGTTCCGCTCGCTGCAACCCCATAAGCCGAGTCGGTCTCGTCCGCCTTGGCCGTGATCGAGAGAGCGCCGCCCACCGAAAGAGCGGCCGACGAATCGACAAACGCCTGAACACTTGTGGCGATGGTGTCAATCGCCACGACCCCCCCCACGGCCACACCGTTATATGAAGCAGATAAGGCGCCCGTCCCGGACGTCACATTGTCGGTCTCGGTCGCCGCGACCGTGAGGTTTCCATTCGCGGTCACCTGGGCGCCCGCGCCAATGTACGCGGCGACGTCTTTCACGTTGATGTCGGTTGTGCTGAGCGCGTCATCGACCGTGGGCGCCGAGTCGTTCGAGAGATCGCTTTCGGCGAGCGCCGCCGTATCCGTCGTGCCAAGCCCCTCGAACGATTGATAGCTGTCCAGCGTCTCGTTGCTATCGCCGGTCGTGGTCGAT
>DAIDJG010000391.1 GCA_027451445.1 Singulisphaera sp. | reverse complement strand
GATGGTCTTGTTGCTCGCGACCGTCGGTGCGGCCTTCGTCGACCTTGGTCCGCTGAACCTGGCGGTCTCATTAGGGATCGCGGTCACCAAGGCGATCCTGATCGTCCTGATCTTCATGCACGTGCGCGGCAGCGAGCCGCTCGTGCACGTCTACGCCGGGGCGGGTTTCCTGTGGCTGGCGATCCTGATCGGGCTGACACTGTGCGACGTTTTGTCGCGCGGGTGGACGCAGATTCCGGGGAAGTGAAACCAGGAATCTAAGATTATTAAATATAAGATTATATAATTACTAAATTACAAAAAAGAAACTTATGTATATTGTAATCTCAAAATTATTATTTATATGCTAATAGATTATGCTTTGTGTGGCTCTCAGCACGCGCTGACGCCAGGGTGTGTAGCTTGGGTGTACGACGTGCTGTTACTGTAGGTAGAGCTTATTTGCAGAGCGGGCATGCCATCGCCCGGTGAAGACATCGAGAAGGTCACCAGGATCGAGAGGAAGGCAAATGGCTCGCGACGAATTTATTGCAGACGTCCGCCGCGCCGTGAATTTCATGGCACCTCGCGTGGAGGCAGACAGTCCCTTCACAGACACGAGCTACATCCAGAAGATGCTGCGTGGGGCTTATTTGTGGCTCAATCCCAAGGTGGTCGAGGCGTTCCAGCCCGAGGACTATACCGATCTTGGCGAGGGCGCGCGCAACGCCATGATCAAGGCGGTCGACGAGTTTCGCCGTGTTGCAGCAACGGTGAAGCCTAGCGAGCCAGCCCTGCCGGAGCAGCGAGATGCTGCGCTACTACCGTTCACGCAGATCGTGAAAACCGTCCAAGCCATGGTCCTGGATGATTGGGTTTCGGCGTCAACGACTCTGCTTGCCGAAGCTGAGGGTTGGGCGAAGCAACAGGACTGGCCGACCAGGCGATTTTCCAAAGATATCACGGAGGATTTCATTGGCAACTATAGACTGGACAAGCTCATTTACTCCGTTGAGGGAGCGCAACTGGCTCTCATTCCCCTGGGGCGTTTCGCACCGGGAACGGACGGTATGTTCGATCTCGCAGTCATGCCGGCATACGATTCGGTGATGGTCGTCCGTAAGAAGGACCGGTGGTTTATCCACCCTCTGTCACAAGAAGAGGGGCGACAAGACTGGTCGAAGGAGGCATTTGTCAATAAGAGCCTACAGCTCGCGAGGCTCTCGTGAGACCTGGCAAAAAGACGGACCGCGCTGAAAGAGTCAAATCTGTTGAGCGGCAGTATTTCGTTGCCGATAAGGCACGAGAATCTCTTGAAGTGGCCCTGAACGCTCACTCGGCTCTCCTGACACAGATTGGATTGAGTGCCGCTGATCTCCACGCGTTCAAGTCTAAACTCCTCGATACATACTTCATCCGGTTGTTTGCGGAATTCGAGACCGCCATCAAGGATTACTGGAAAAACGGACTGAACGAAGATCCGAGAACGCGGATAATGGATGTGATTGACTCTTTGGCTGCACGGCGAAGAGTTCTCGACTCAGTGCGGGTGAACGTTCACGCTGCGAGGAAATGGCGAAACAAGCTGGTCCACGAAGATGATTCGGATGCCATCGAGGTGGAAATAACGCGCGCTCGAAGCTCATTCGGCAAGTTTCTCGGATTTTTGCCTGACGATTGGTGATTATGTCTTAGCGATATGAGTTGATCCCTGATTGTTCATTCTTCAGTCAGTTCTCAATAAATGATCGCCGAACCTTGGATTGTAGTAAGTTGATAAAATGTCCAACGCGCTCGTAGTTGTTTATCGCGTCCTGTTCCTCGGGCGTGAGAGTCCCCTCGCGTGCTTTGGCCGACAGTTGGCGCATCTGTTCCTTATCGATCGGGTCGAAGTCGAATTCAAGTAACGCACGAGCAGCTTCTGGCGAGAACGTGGGCTGATCGGGCTTCACCATTCGATCGAGGATCGCGGCTTCGCCGCTGACGTTCTGTGGCCGTCGCCTGGCACCCTCGTTCCCGGACTCACGCGTGGTAATTGTTGCCATCGTGATCCCTCTGTCTCCGGTGCGGTCAATTTCGAAGATAGCACGCACGTGCTGTTCGGGAAAGCCGCCGAGCCACGCGGCTGGCCTTCCGCAGTGCGCCGAAAGAACGTGCGGAACACCGATTGGACCACGTCCTCGCCATCGAGCCGGCCCGCGAGCTTCTGGCTGAGGTGTTGTTCGGCGATCCTCGCGAGCGACCGGGAATACCGCTCGAACACCGCACCTGCCTCGGCGCCTACGTGTTCGGCCGGCGGATTGGGGAGGGCAGGCTCGGTAGTCATTTCACGCGGTTGTCCGCCAACGTCGGCTCTCCCGGTTTGCGCCCGAACCCTGTGAGCCTTCCAGCACAGAGCGATCGACTTCAGGCATTATCCGGTGCTCGGATCCCGGGAAGTGATTTGAGCCTCGCCGATGGGATCAGGCCGACAGCCATCTTCCCTGAAATGCAGGCATCTCGCCAGCGTGTCGAGATGGTTTACCGAATCAATGGTGCGCCGTTGAGGATCAAAGCATCAGCCAGCGGCGGTCGCGAATTCCTTCAAGCCTTCCGTCGACGCAACCGCTGGCTGTTTGACCGGTCATCCCCCTCCGCATCCATGCCTCGATCACTCGCTCCTCACGAGCTCGCTTTCGATTTCCCTACCGTCTTCTTCTTGGATGCGGGCTTGCCGCTGGAAATGGTCGTGACCCTCTTCACTTCCGCAATCATCTTCGAAGCCGCGTGGATCGTGTCCGACGGGCCGAGCTTGTAGTTCATGGTGGTCTTGTGTCTCAGCTCGGCCAGGGCGTTCGTGACCTCCTTGTCGAGCGCCAGCTCGTGGTACTTTGCGAGCAACGGGGCCACCACCTCATTGAGTTCGCGGACGCTTCCGATGTACGCGTCGCGCGAGCGGGTGAACCCATCGAGAGCGGCTTTCCGTTCCGGGTCCTTGGGGCCCTGGGACTTGGCCGCATTGATTTGGGTGTTGTACTGATTGAGCATCGCTGTGTTACTATTGATCTGCGCCTGCAACGGCGCACGCTGCGAGTTGGCCATCGACCGCATGCGCCCCATGCCGCGCCCCATGCTGTTCATTTGCATGCGGAGCATGGCGGTTGATTCTTGCAATGCCTGGACTTCCATCTGCATTTCCAGGACCGCCTGATCCTTCATCATGATCGTGGCCTGCTTCATGTAGGCCTTCTGAAAGTCACCGTAGACCTTCTTGGCCTGCTCATACTTCTCGATCGCCGCAGTTTCGTCGAGCAAGAACTTCCGGTCGTCCTTGGTGAGCTCCTTGCCGGTCAAAACCTTTTCCGGGTCACCGGTCGCGGATTTCTCGTCGTCCGCCGCCGCAGCCATTGCGGTGGCGATGACCATTCCACCAAGCATCAACATCATCCGTGCGATGGCTTTGCTCATGGCACCGATCTCCAGGATCTTCAGGAGGGGCCTCTCCAATCGTGGAGAGGTCGGGGGAAGGTTTCGTGCTGGACCTTAAGGGGAGGGAAACGTCCAACATGCAAGGGAGGCTACACGCTATCAGCCAAGCGTAAACCGCATTATAGACGTTAAGTGCCGCACTGCCTAGTGGTTATTTGATTCTTGTTCGGCCGCGGAACCACCCTCGGGGGATGAGACGGAATCGGGACGAGGCCGTCGTCGCGGTATCTGCTTGTGGCAAATCGCAGGTCCAAGCGATACGCTGAGTATCGCGGCTGGCGTCTGGGATAGGCCAACGTGCCTTTGTCGTCCCATCACGGCGCTTTGAGAGCGCTGCTCCGCTTCTCGAGGTAAGTCCGTTGACTGGCTTCCAACTGCACACACGCTCGGCGCTCGTGAAGGGAATCGGTGCGCTGCTTGCGCTCGAGCTTGTCGTTGCGGTCGGGGTCTACAGCTTCGAGCGCGTTGCGCTGCGGTCGAAGCCGAACGAGTACAAGACCACCGAGCGCGCTTCCGATCCCTGGCTGAAGGTAGAGTTTTCGCCCGTGGTTCGGCCTCCAATCAGACCGGCCGAACAGGCGGGATTAAGCGAGGATGAAGAGGTAATCGGGGTCGAGGTCGACGGAAAAGCCCGGGCCTACCGGATTAGCGCGTTAACGGACGAAAGCCACCACGTCGTGAACGACTTGATCGGCGCGGTGCCCGTCTCCGTGACCTACTGCGACCTGTCGGACTGCATCCGCGTCTATACGGATGAGGCGCGGGGCGATCCTCTCGATGTGGGTGTTGCCGGTCTGTTCAACGGCGAGGAAATGGTCGTGCGCCTGAAACGCGACTACTACCTGCAGAAGTCCGGAGCCCCGGTTCGGCCCGAGGCCGCGCCGGCGTATAGCCCCTATGCCTTGCTCTCCTCAACGCGCACGACGTGGAAAGCGTGGAAGCGAAGCCATCCCGACACGGAGGTCTATGAAGGTGATGGCGGCGGCCCCCAAAAGTGAGCGCGCCGCCATCATGCGCTTGCTCGTCGGAACGCGATCAATAACTACTGGCCGAGATGACCTCATTCCCGTTCCGGGAGCCGATCGCCCACCAGGTCGGGGGACTGATCGTTGCCTTGATGAACCTGACCGAACCGTCGCACATGCAGACGTTGACGCCCCCGGAATGGTGGCTGCTGGCGGTCGACGCGGCGGCGTCGTTGACGTTGCTGTCGTTGCAGCTCCAGGTGTTCGGTGGCATGACGTGGTTGTAGAGGCCGGTCTCGGGGTGGCCGTCCCACCAGTAGGTCCCCTGGGCGATGGCTCCGGTGGCGAGCGGCGATGACGTGGGACTGAGGGCGTTGCACCTCGTGTAGTAGTCTTGGGGATAGGCGTCAAGGAAGCCCCCCGGAGGGTTCGGCGCGGCGCCTTTGTTGACGCTGAGGGCAAGCACGGTCGAAGTCGGCCTTGCCACGTCGTACACATTGTTGCCGCCGGAACCGATCCCCTTGACCTTCTCGCTCCACCCAGCCGTATTGCTCGTGCCATCGATCACATCGCGCACGCCGACCGGCTTGCCCGCATTGACGCCGAACATCACGCCGTTGTTTGCGCCGTGATGGCTGGTGTCATAGAACGCCTCCGGGGCGTTGCCCGCGTTGCCGGAGTAATTCTGGTGCCCATAGAGCAGATTTGCGCCGTTGAGCTTCGTGGTACCCGTGAGACGATCCTGGTCCGAAGGGCACTGGTAAACGTTAATGGTCACAACCTGCATTGTCTGATTGGGCGCGTATCCCGGAGCGGCCGCGCTTCCGGTCCTCGCGAAATTGACCGTATTGTAGAGCGGGCCCTGCTCCACGTACGGCAAAAGCATCACCAGCGGGCCCCAGTCGTTCCAGCCTGTCCCGAGGTGTCCGGTCGGGAACGAGCCCGTGACATCGTGGTAGTTATGAAGCCCAATGCCCATCTGCTTGAGGTTGTTCACGCATTGAGCACGCCTGGCCGCCTCGCGCGCTGCTTGCACCGCAGGCAAGAGCAGCGCGATCAAGACGGCGATGATCGCAATGACAACAAGCAGCTCAATCAACGTGAAGCCTCGCTTTGAGCGCCCTCGCATGGAAATATTCCTTTCGGAAAAATGATTCGAAAAACAAATAGATCCGCCAGGCCAGCCGAGAAAAGCGCTACTTTGGAGCAGGGACGAGATTCTGCAAGCCAAGATGACAACCAACGCCCTGATCCCCGTAGTGCCCACCGGCCGATTAACCTTTCCTGATCATCTCGGCGCGCCGCCCCTCAGGACCCCCAACCCAAGAGTCGCGCTCCTTTCGCAACGGACAAACAACAAACGTTCCTATACCCCGACGAGGGTTACGGGTGGCAAAGCCGGGAAACCAATCGCAATCAGCCCGAGCAGCGCAATCAGCAACGCACCGCGCTCCGTACGAGAAGAGCACGGTTCAGGAATCCGCGGCCAGTGATGGGACAGCTAAGTGGCTTACCTCCCTTCCCCCCCAAAGGGTGAGGGCAATGATTGCCCAGGGAACTCGCACGCCCAGTCGAAGACCCGGTGAGGGGGGAACGGAGAAGTTAACCCGAGTCCGCGTCACTGATTAACAATTACGACCGATGAGAGAGCACGTGCTTGAGGAGAGAGATGCAACGCTACGGAGCAAGCACGCATCGAACAATTCCAGCGCGGTCTTCCCGTTGTCATCGATCGGGACGGAAGGTCCCTGCGGAATGAAGCCGCGTCACGAAGAGCCTGAGCAGAATTGTTGCAAGTTTTTTCGCGCATTGCAACCAGTCTGTTCCCAAGATCTTCACGCTACATAGCTTGGGGCTGCGAGAGTGGATCAATGCTCGCAAGCTTTGCGATGAGTTCCCGTGGTGCAATTGATCCATTAAAATTTAATACGATATTTATGTATTATGATTTGATCTGTTCTGTTCTTTGAGTCGCGCACGCGCGGAGCGCCATCGCCAAGGAGTATGTGACTCGGCGCGACTCTCCCGGAACACCTTACCGAGCGACCGGCGTACGGCCTCGGGAGCGTTCATCCCGAGCGCGTGGCGCCGCGCTGCGAGGCAAGATGGGCCACGAACTCTGCGTGTTCGGGTGTACGCAATCCTTGCTCGAGCACTGCGCGTAGCCGCGCGCGGTCACCCGCGAGCAGCGCGGCGGGATCGAGCCACAGGCCGGGAAACACCTCGGAGCGATACAGGCCGTCGGGGCCGGGAGACACGCGGGTCAACCGCCCGTCGCGTTGCACGTGCCATATCAGGGCGTCAGGGCCAATCGCGCGTATGATGTATTCGCGCACTCCGGCGCGTTCGTAGTCAGCGAGCTTCGGGCCAAGATCGATGAAACGCGTCGCGTGCGCGATTTCGACGACCAATTCCGGCGCGCCGCGAATGAACCCTTTCACATCGATGGTCTGGCCACCGCATTCGGGTGAGATGCGTAGCAGCGCGTCGGGCTGAGGTTCGCCCTTTCCGCTGAGGATTGTCGTGGCGTTATCGTGAACCTGAACGCCCGGCGTTTCCTCAGCATAGCGGTCAAGCCAGACAATAGACGTAACTTGGGCCTCACTATGGGCAGTGCCGACGGGGCTGGGCATGTATACGACCCCTTCAATGAGTTCCGCCCGCGCTCCGGCCGGCATCGCCTCGTACCGGCGATGGAATTCGGGCTGGTCGAGCCGGTCGCCTTCCACGAGCGGAGGAACGCTGGTCCGCCTGGGATGTTCCGCTGCACTCATCGCGACGACTCCCGAGTCTCATGCCCCGAACCACGCTACGCGCCTTGTGTCGCTGCATTGAGGATAGCAGGCGAAGGGGACGTCCGAAAAGGGCACGGGCAGGCTGTCCGAGGTATCAACTCGCCCCGCCATTGATCGTCCCATATCGCCATCGTCACGGTAAATTGAGGAATTGGCCGTGGTTGATGTCCTCACGCGGTCGCCTGCCCAGCGGTCCTCGGTAGGTCATTCCGCTACGGGAA
Source organism: Singulisphaera sp. (assembly GCA_027451445.1). GTDB lineage: Bacteria > Planctomycetota > Planctomycetia > Isosphaerales > Isosphaeraceae > DAIDJG01. The sequence goes on along the minus strand of DAIDJG010000391.1, from coordinate 14,852 downwards.
CGTCTTCGCAGGAGATCCCAGGGCGTGCCGAGCGGTAAAGGACATGCCGTCTCAGCGTGTGACCTTCGGGCAGTACGGGGTGGTCGAAGTCGTCACTCGGCGAGCGCGTCATGCCGATTTTCTCCATCACCCGACGAGACCGGAGGTTGCCCTCGACTGTGAACGAGACGATCTCTGCGAGCTGGAGCGTCTCGAAGCCGAACGCGAGCGCTGCACGCGCCGCTTCGGTCGCATAACCGCGGTTCCAGTGCTCCGCGTCAAGTCGCCAGCCAATCTCGACGCAGGGTGTGAAGTGTGCCTCAATGCGTGGAACGGCCAGGCCGACGAAGCCGGCAAACGGCGTGACCCCAGGTACCTCGACGGCCCAGAGCCCGAATCCATGCCGCTCGAAATGGGCCTCGATACGGTCCGCGAGCGCGTCGCTTTCCGACCGCGAGAGGGGCGCCGGCAGAAATTCCACGACCCGAGGATCGGCGTTCAATCGGGCGAAGGGCGGACGATCGTCGGGCCGCCAGCGGCGCAGGACGAGCCGTTCGGTCTGAAGTTCGGGCGTTGGGTGCATGACAAGGGTTGCCTCAATCCAGAGAACCGAGGATCAGGATCAGACGGATTGAGCGGCACGTGGTTTCGTGGAAGAGCGTAATGCATTGTCGATCGGTGTACCAGTGGTTCCGCGGCCGCACGGGTCAGATCAACGTCGTGTGAATCAAGCTCGAGTCAATAGCGTGTCCCGAGTCGCCTCGATTGACGATCAAGGGCTTTGGCCAAGCTGTCGGTGTCATGTGGACCGGACGCCGGCCCGGCGGCGTGACCGGGCTTGCGATGACCTTCAGACGGTACACGCCTGCGCCCAGGGGGTTCGTCGTCAGCGTCCAGTTGCCGTCCGCCGCAGTTACCGTCTGGCCGATGGGAACGAGTGTCGAGGAATCCGTTCGGGCGGCGATCATTCGCACGGTTGAGCCGGGCGCTGCGGTCCCTGTGTAGGTGGGGGTGGAGGTCGCGGAAATCTCGGCCTGGCGGTCCGTGCCCGCGACGGCCGTTGGCGCGGGCGAAACGGTCAGGTCGTTCGACGTGATGAAGCCGTCGCCGTTCGCGAGGGTCGGCACGACGTTGAGCCGGTACCAGTCCTGGACGCCGAAGGTGCCGGCGTGGCTGATCCCCGGCGCGGTCAGGTTGAAGTAAACCGCGGATCCATGTACGGGAACCTGACCCCAGAGGTTGTAAAGTCCGCCGTTGGACGAGTGCGTCTGGCTTACCGGCGTGTGCTCGTAAAACACCTCCGCGCGATCGACGTTCGACGGCACGATAACCGCCGGATCCTTCGCCGCGGATTGGAAGTGGTCGATCTCCATACGCGCGATCTGACCCAGGAGTCCGCCGGAGACGCTGTACTGCTGGCCGATGATGCCATTGTTCGCGCTGTGCGGGTCGAGCAGAGTGTCGACCAGGTAGCCCGCATTGAGCTGCGGGTCGGGGTTTTCTTGCAGGTACTGAAGTGCCAGCCCGTTGACGACGGTGCCCTCGCTGTGCCCGATGAACTGCACGTCGACCGGGCTGTTCGCCGGGAACTCTCCGGCGTTGGCGATCACCCGCTTCGCCAGCCGAGGGCCCTGGCGCGCGGCCTCGCCGGCGTGATTGCTGGCGGCGACCCAGTTGTAGGGGATCACCGCGTCGTAACCCTCCTGGCGCAGTTGTCGCGCCATCCTCTGTTCCCAGGGGGGGCCTGCGACCTTCCAGCTCATGGGCTGGACGCCGCCGTGCGTGATGACCCCAATGAGGTACGTCCGAAACGCCGCCGAATCGTCCGCTGCGCTCGACACGCCGAGCGCATGGTTCGGGTCGGCCTCGACGACCACATACGGACGGCTCGGATCCGGCGGCAAGCCGCCGGGCAACGGCAATACCACCTGGTGCGTCCCCAAGGCTGTGGCCGATTGCCCGGCCTGGTCGAGAGTCGCGTGTCCTGAGGCCGGACCGAAGACCGTCACGGTTCCGACAGGGACCGCCGTCGCATCCGCCTGAGAGTCGGTCGACCGGTACACACCGAAGGTGATCGACTGATCGATCGGTGCATTCTCGATCGTGTAATCGACGACCACGCTCTTCGAGTCGGTCGTGTTGGCGGACACCATGGCGATGTGCGGGGGCGCAGCCGTTAGTAACTGCCGTCCCTCGAGACCCTCGACCGTTCGGCTTCGCCAGGCTCGCCGCTCTCGAATCAGCGGCCCCGATGACTCGGTACGCAGCGGTCGCGATCGCCGATCGTCGACGGGTCTCATGGGGGGCTGCCCTTCCTAGGCAAAAGTTCTTCCTACGCCTTCATGCGATGCTTGAAAGTGACAGATTTGGGATGACCGAGTCATCCCTCACGAATGGCCATTCCCTCGGCCATCCGTGAATGGAACCGCGATCGGCAAGAGCACAGAGGTCGTTTTACGCCTCTTCACTCGAGCGCACAATTGCACGTACTCTCCTCCGCCGGCGTGCCACAGCGGCCGCGATTCCGAACGCCGCGAGCCAGACCGTACTGGGTTCGGGAACCGACTCGATCGGAATCATCTGATCGGCGATCACATGGTAGCCCTTTTCGTTGGGGTGAACGTTTCCGCTCGCGATATACGTGTAATTGAGCTCATGTCCGAGGAAGGCATTGTAGAGGTTGACGTACTGCCCTCCGAAGGCTTTGGCCTCGCCGGCGATCACCTGGTTGAGGGCCTTGATGGCAGGGTCGGCGACCTGACCCATGGGGCTGTTCGGATTGGCGTTGAAGGGGTTGTAGTAACCCATCATCAGGATATGCGCGTTCGGAACGAGGTTCCTGAGCTCCGTCAACAGCGTCGTGTCGTTCGCCTGGACCGTGCCGAGCGCCTGGGCGATGGCGGCTTGTTGTGCGGCCGGCGTCAGACTGAAGAAATTGGGCTGATTCACGACCGTGAACAGGTCGTTCGCACCGAGCTGGACGCTCACCGTGTTGATGGAGTGGCCGGCCGCCAACTGTGCGGCGATGGTCGAAAGCATGAGGTTGTTCTGAGTCGTCGGTGGATTGGGATAGTTAAGGTTCAATTGCGGCGCAGGGTACCCCGACAACGTTCCGTTCCCTTGCGGACCTCCATGAAAGAAGGTGGTTGACGTCTCGGCATCGACTCCCAGATTGATCACGTCGGGCCGGCCCGCTTTGTTAGCGCCGGCGAGCGAGTCGGCATAGAGCGACACGTAACCCCGGTCCCCGTAAGAGGGATTGTGCGTGAAGTTGGTCTCACCGAAGGCCAACGAATCGCCGAGCGCCAGATAGGTTTGGATGGGAGCGGCTCGGACCGTTGTACCGATCAGCAGCGCGCATGGAACGATCAACATCCGAATGAGATGCGTGGGTCGAATCATGGATCAAGGATCCTTCCTTGTCAATCCCAGTAATGTCCCACGGATGGTCCGCCGGCGGGCACATCACGCGAACGTCTCCGACGCTCCGGGTTTCCAGCTTCGTCGCCGGAATAACCCTCCAAGGTGTTAAGAACGGTCTGAAGCGAAACCGGACGCGGACGGATTGGGAATTCGTGCGGAATCGACCGCAAGTGAAGCTCGGAAACACAGTTGGAATTGGTCGCCGAATTGGGAGGACGCCCCTCTCGAACTCCGTTGCACGGAATTCCGCCGAGCGGAGTTAGGAGGCGTACCGTGAGAACGTGAAGTGATCGCCATTAACCGGCTCGCATAGCGACAAGCAAACACAATACCTCTTGTGGAAAATCTCCCCGCGAATTTTAATTCAGCGCTGGTTCGTTCACGATCGACGGTCCCGGTCCGATCCACCCCCGAGGAAGGCATCACGGTGAGCGCTCTGATCGATGATGGCTTCAGCCCAGACGCAATCGATGCCGCGAGGGCGGGCGATGCGGGAAAACTTGGCGGCTTGCTCGAGTCGTGCAGAGATTACCTGCTGCTGATTGCCGGTCGCGGGATCAGCCCCGAATTGCGCGCGAAAGGCGGAGCGTCCGACCTCGTGCAGGAGACCCTCCTCGGCGCCCATCGCGACTTTGCCGCCTTTCACGGCCGGACGCGGGAGGAGCTGCTCGCCTGGCTCCAGCAGATCCTCAAGAACAACCTTGCGGTCTTCCGGCGACGCTATCGAGGCACGGAGAAGCGGAATGTGGCGCGCGAGGTTCCGATCGGCGGCCTGAGCTCGCTGGGGCCGGCCGCCAGGCTGCCGGATGCCTCGGCAACGCCGCGCGCGTATGCGGAGCGTCGAGAACAGATCGACCGCCTCATCACCGCGCTCGGGCGGCTTGACGACGACTACCGCCGCGTGATCGTCTGGCACCAGTACGACCAACTGACTCATGAAGAAATCGGCCAGCGACTGGGCCGCTCGCCCGAAGCGGCCCGCAAGCTTTGGTCGCGGGCACTGTTGCGCTTGACTGAGCTGCTGGGCAGTGGTCACGGCGCCTCAGTTTGAGTCGGAAGGCCCGCGCGGTGTCCGCGATTCGGCGGATCGCGACGCCATCCTCGTTCCCGAACGGAGCCATCGCGGCGCCTGCAGCCCTTGGGAAGATCGGCCTGAACGCGGCCTCGCAGAGGAATCATCGATTACCCGATCGCCTGACCCTGTCGCCAGTTCTCCAGGACCCCGAACAACCATTCCCGGTCCGGCTCCCTCAGGATGGTCCCGATATCGACCCGCTTCCCCTCATGCTCGAAACTGAGCTGTCCTCCCCTGAGCGCGAACACCACCTCGGCCTTCGGGACGGTGACGGGTTTTCTCGGGAGCCAGGCCTGCGGCCCCGCCTTCAACCCCTGGAAGTAGGCGGGTGCCGACCATCCGGGATCGTGCGTGAAGTCGTAGACCGTGAGCAGGACGCTTTCAGGGCGGGAGGGCCTGAGCAGGAGCCAAAGCCCCAGGGGGACCCAGATGCCTGCGAACGTCCATGCAGCCAGCCAGCCGAGCAGCATGAGGTTTGCGCCCATCAGGAGTGAGTAGAACGTCTGGACGATCGCAAACACCCACCCGCAGACATGGGGAACGAAGAAGACGGCGAAGACGTAACGACCGAGTCCGTAGGAGGGGACCGGCCATGCGAGCCGGTCGCCCTCGAAGTCATCCAGGCGTTCGATCAGGCTTCCGGCAGGCGGCTGAGGAGACATCCGACGCTCCTACCGGTGATCCTTGCCGTCATTGTCCGGGATGTTTCCCGCCAACTCGGCGTCTCGAAGACAAGTTCCCCAACCACCCGACTGCGAGTGCCATTTCCATCCCTGCGCATCGGAATGGCACTCTGCCAGTGCGATGTCGTTCGCGTTTCGGAACTTTCGTGCCGAAAAACGAGAACCGGCTCAAGGATTCGGTCTCGCGTAGGTGGAATGCAACGTGCAAAACAGAAGCGTATGGAAACCAAGTGGGATGGATCAGCTTTGAGGCACAGCGCTTGCAGGCGAGAACGACACCGTTTACCCTCCGTTTGCCACTTTTATGACATTGGGTCGTCAGAACGAAGAGTAAACCAGGGCTCCTCCACACCTCGAGGCCGTGGAGCGTCCCGTCCGCGCGCTAATCGTTCCCAGGAGAGTACGCACCATGAGGATGCCTAGAAGGACATTGTTTGTCGCGGTGTCGCTCGTTTGCACGCTGGCAGTGGACACTGCCCGTGCCTGTAACCGTTGCGGTGTTCCGGGTCCCGTCTGCGGCTACGCCCAGGCTGGGTGTCAGCCCTCGCCGTGCATGGTGCCGCAATACCGCGACCTGGTGCAGACGGTCTACGACACGATCTACGAGGCGATCCCTTACACGATTAACCAGACCATCACGCGCCTGAACTACCGTACCGAAACGGTGCCGGTCACGCGCAACGTGTGCGAAACCGTGATGGTGCCCCGCACGATCACCGTGCAGCAGCCCCAGACCAAGGTCGTGCCGCAAACCCGCACCTTCCAGGTGATGGTCCCCCGGCCCCGGACCGAGACCCGCACCCGAACCTGGATGGTCATGGTGCCGACGACCCGAACCGTCGAACAGACCTATAACTACACCGTGCAGGTCCCGCGCACGCGGACCGAGAACCAAACGCGCACCTACACAGTGATGAAGCCGGTGACGCAGACCAGCTACGTGCAGCGGTGTTACACGGTGACGCGGCCGGTGACCCAGACGAGCTACGTCAATCAGTGCTACACGGAGAACCAGGCGGTCACCGTGACGCGCCAGGTTGTCGAGCAAGTGCCGGTGAACGCACCCGTCGCCGCCAGCGGCCAGGCGACCCCCAGTGGTCAGGCGACCCCCAGCGCACAGAGCCAGCCGTCGTACCAGTCGGTGGTGCGCAACGTTAACGAGACGCAGTACGTACCGGTCACCCGGACGCGCCAGGTCCCGGTCCAGACCGTGTGCTATGTCCCCGAGCAGAAGGTCGAAAACGTCCCGGTCCAGACCGTGTGCTACGTCCCCGAGCAGAAGAGCGAGACGATCCCCGTGACCTGGACCGAATATGTGCCCGAAACGCGGAGCATAACGCGTTCGTTCAACGTGACGGAGTGCGTCCCCCAGCAGAAGTCTGAGAACTATCAGGTCACGATCACCGACTTCGTGCCCGAACAAAAGACCGAGAACTACAACGTGACGGTCTGCGAGTTGGTCCCCGTGCAGCAGACGATTCAGACGCCGGAGGTCCGCGTCCGGCAGGTTACGGAGAACATTTCCCGGATGGTTCCGGAGTACGTGAACGAAGTGGTCCCGGTGACGGCGACCCGCTGCGTGCCGAAGGTCGTACCTCGCCAGGTCGTGACCCGTCAATGCGTGTGGGTCCCTGCGGCCGCTCCGGCCGCCGCGCCCACCCCGCAGGCGGCACCGTCCTCGCAAGCGACGAGCCCGAGTCCGCAGTCCTGACGCTCGCAGGGCGGGATTGGCGTCAGAGCACCCGGAAAAGCTTGGGAAAGGAAGACGAGAGTCGAACTCGCAAACCTTTCCCAGCAACCCCACGGGTAACCAATCCTGCCCGGCCAAGCAGCCGGAAGCGGGTTTTGCATGGTGTCGGATCCGTGTGGTCCTGGGTGGGCAACCCCCCAGGCCTATACGGACATCGGTTTGCGCAGCGAAAACAGAGGTAATATCCATTTTCTTTAGAGTGAACAACATCCCGTCTGAGCTGCTCCAGGGCGGCTTGATTGTGGGTCGCACGTGGTTGTCCCAGTTCGCAGGACTCCTTCGGGCGAGCGGCCACCGGTGCGAGAATTCAAAGGCCCTGTGAGATACCAGCCTCGCGCCTTTCATTCGTAAGGGCCGGGGCACGAAGCATGTCGGCAAGTCGATGGAGCAACATTCGCGGATTTGAGAGGGTAGACCCCTGCCGGCCCGAATGGGCTCAAATGAGTCGGAAAACCGAGCCCAATCGGCTACGATTGATGGGAGTGACGAGGCTCGACATTCCGAGACGTTTATCGACGGAGGTCGCACGTGATTCGCAAAGACATACTTGATCTGTTTCGCGTACCTCCGGGCGAGCCCCTCAAGCTCAAGGACCACAATCCCGGCTGGGCGCAGACCGAGGAGATGCAGGAACTCGGCAAAGATGCCCTGAAAGAGCGCGCCCGGCAGATCCTCGACGAGAACCTGGCGGATCTTGAGCGTGCGCAGGATCTGCTGTATGCCGAGAACCGCTATGCGGTGCTCATCATCTTTCAGGCCATGGATGCCGCAGGCAAGGACGGCACCATCAAGCATGTGATGTCCGGGGTCAATCCGCAGGGTTGTCAGGTCTTCAGTTTCAAGAAACCGTCGGACGAAGACCTGGATCACGACTTTCTTTGGCGCTGCTCGCGGTGTTTACCCGAGCGCGGGCGGATTGGAATCTTCAATCGGTCGTATTATGAGGAAGTGCTGGTCGTCAAAGTCCACCCCGAGCTCCTGGCCGCACAGCAGCTCCCGGTCACCAAATTCGGCAAGAAGTTTTGGCGCCGGCGTTACTCGGACATCAATGCGTTCGAGCGGCATTTGGTCCGGAACGGGACCGTGATTCTCAAGTTCTTCCTCAATGTGTCGAAGGACGAACAGAAGCGGCGGTTTCTCGAGCGCCTGGACCGTCCGGAGAAGAACTGGAAGTTCTCCGTCGCCGACCTGGCCGAGCGGGCCCACTGGGATCACTACATGCGGGCCTATTCGGACTGTCTCGCGGCCACGAGCACGAAATGGGCCCCGTGGTACATCATCCCGGCCGACAACAAGTGGGTCGCCCGGGCCGTCGTCGCCGACATCATCACGACCACGATCCGGTCTTTGGACCTGAAGTATCCCGAGGTGAGCGCCGCGCAACGGGAGCGTCTCGCAGAGGCCAGGAGCCAGCTTCTGGCTGAATAGCGTAGGGCGCGGCGGGAATCGCTCGGAAACACGGAGCGGACTGCGGACGAAGTGGGAGCGTGATTCGATCCGAGCTTGGGGATCGCATCCTTTGACCGGGAAACACGCTCACGTTTTAACCGCATTACCTGTCGCCTTCGCGGAGATTGGCGCCCTGCCGCCCGGCTGCGAGTGCTGGGGGTGCGTCGAACGGTTTGGCCTTGGTGTCGGGGAGCCGGTTGTCGTGGACGAGGTAGCCGTGCTGACCGACGAAGAAAGTTTGGCTTTCGTCGACGTCGAGATTGAAGAGCGCAGCATCGTCATCGCGGGCAACGGAGAGCACTCGGGTGAGCCCGTCGAGCGTGCGCACGACGTTGCCGGGTTTGAGGTCGCGCGCCATCGCCCAACCCTGCCCTGCGCGCCAGAATCGGTGATAAATACTCGCCCGGAGTGCCTCCCCGTTGTCGAACCGTAGGCGGATGATGGTGCCACGCCCGTTTCGGTGGACGACCAGGATTGGCTGGAAACCGAGCGCACCTGTGTTGGTGTCCTGGCTGAGAACTTGATCGCCGACGCGGAGAGTTTCGATTGCACGGTCGCCGTCCATCGTCCGCACGGGGGTGCCCGCAGGGAAGCAAACCGTATGGGGTGGAGGGAGCGGCGGAAGTGTCGAGGGAGGCGCCTGCGCGGAGGCGACCAGGGTCATCACCACGGGAGCGGGAGGCTCGTAGGTATAGCCGAGCCGATCGTTCCACCAGGCACGCCACGCGTTCTCGTCGAATTCGAGCGAGGGTGCTCCCAAGTTTGCCTGAAGTAACTGGCTGGCGTGGGTGTTCACAGCTCGATAGCGTCCATTCGTCGCCTGGATCGCCCGAATGTCCGCGTTCATGCGACTTTCCGAATTCGAGGCCTTTTGCTTGGCCTCGAACACCATCAGACTGGTACGCAGTTCAATGTTCCGGATGTCGTTGTACTCGACCCTGGGGAGCCCAGACTCCTCTTCGATCTGAAGCCGGGTCATCTCCGGCCCCGTAATGACGAGTGGCCGTCCGAACCCATCGTAGCCGACGTAGCTGTTGACCAGGTCGGCGAGCTGAAACGCAGGGGGCGCATCGTAGGTCAGCACGAGCTGAAGGCGAGGCGTATCGACTTGGAGTACCCCAGGCGTCCCCGGACCGCGCACGGGCTTTAACACGTCGAACTTGATCGGCGTTCGAATTATCTCGACCACGTAGTCCGCGTAATCCCGCGGTTCACGGGACTTGAGGTTCTCGATCGCCTTCTGGCGCACGAGCTCAGAAGGGCTAAAGACGGCCAGCGAGGCGAGGTGGCGCGTGGATTCGGCGGTGTCGATCCGCCCGAGCATCCGCGCGGCCCGCAACTGGTCGTGTTCCTGTTTGGTGCCGAAGACTCGGACGATCGCCGACACCGCCCAGGGGTCGGAAACCTGTTCCAGTTCTGTGTTGGCCCCGGGTTCCAGCTTCGGATCGGTCAGTTCGGCACGCCACTTCTTGAGCAACGGCTCCCAGCGGAGGTAGCCCTTGCGCCGAGCCTTTGCCTCCCGCTCTTCGGCTACGAGTTGTTCGCGGCTCACCCAAACCCCGTGGCGCTTGACGCACCCAAGATGTTTCCACGGAACTTCATTCGAGGGGTCGAGCATCACCGATGTGGTGAAGTGGGCGGTTGCCTCCGGCTTCAATCCGTTCTTTTCGCACCACAGCGCCAGCTCGAGATGGGCCGCAGCCCTGCTCGGATCGTTGCCGAATCGTGCCTCCAACTGGTCCCGCCGCGCGTTGTAGTCACCTCGCCTGGCCGCGAGGGCCTCATCGGCTCGGATGACGGCACCCACCTCGGCGGGCCTTTGCCACCTGCCCTGGAAAGAGATCAATCCCAGGAGTCCCCGAGCCTTGGCGTTCTTGGGGTCGATCAGCACCGCGAGCGCCAGGTGCTTCAACCGCTCGGCGGACATTCCGTGTGCTTCGCACCAAAGGGCAAGGTCGACGTGTGCCCCGGCATCGCGGCCAGCCTGGGACTGGGCCGACTCATAGACTTCCCGGTCCGCAGCCGTCGCTCCGGGCGCGGCGGCGAGGAGGCCGGCACAGAGGAGAAAGGTGGGCGCCATCGGATCCGCTCCGAGGTTTTATGGGAAAGCAAGTATTGTTTGATTCTATCACTCAGGCAGTTCTGGGCAAGAGACGTGTTCGTCACGTAGCCGTCGACTGAAGACCGAAAGGAGCCTCCGCCCTGCCCTGTCCTCTTACTTTGGGATGTCGGGAAGAAATGGCGGCTCCTTTTGAACTGATCCCTTGATTCCCGGCGGCATTCTGGTAAGTGTGTAAGATACGTTGCGCCTTGCCTCGGTCGGGTGGTCCGTCGTGAACCGGCACTGAAGCCCGAGAGGCCCGCTAGCAGGGTTGGCTGAACGTCTTCAGTGTGTGTGTTACTCTGACACACCAAGGTTCCAATCCTGGACAGGAGTCTGCCGATGTCGCAAGCCTCTCGCCGCCACCTCCGCCTGGAAAATATCGATGGGGTTACGGTGGTCAGCTTCGTGGATACCAAGATCGTGACCGAAGAGAACATCCAGGAAGTGGGCGACCAGCTCTACAGCCTGGTTGAGGACGAAGGGCACAAGCAGCTCTTGCTCAACTTCGGCAACGTCCAGTACCTCTCCTCGGCCGCGCTCGGTAAGTTGATCAACCTGAAGAAGAAGGTTGGCGCGGTCAAAGGCAAGCTCAAGCTTTGCTGCATTCACCCTGACCTCCTTGAAGTGTTCCGCATCACCCGGCTGGACCAGGTCTTCGAGATCTATCCGGAAGAGCAAGTGGCGCTCGACAAGTTTTGAGCGGGCGGTTGCCCTCTCTCCCCGGCGGCCGGCGATTCCCCATACCGGCCGCGCCGTTTGGGAAGCTTTCGACACGTCAGGTGAACTTCCCAAGGGCCTGAGGGGGCTCTCCCTTGTCGACTGCTCCGAACTCTCATCTGCGGTTCGAAACGATCAACAGCGTGACCGTCGCCCATCTCCTGGACCACAACATCGTTGGCGAGGAGAACGTCCGGGCGATCTTCAAGGAACTGCGCGACGAGATCGAGCCGGCGGCGGTCACGAAGCTCGTGCTCGACTTTCGAGACGTCGAGTTCGTGCCGAGCAGCGTCCTGGCCCATCTCCTCACGCTGGCTCAGAAACTGAAGGAGCGTCAGGGGACCCTGAAGCTCTGCGGACTGAACCCGGTTCTGACGGAAGCGTTTCGAGTGACGCGCCTTTCCCAGAAATTCGAGATCCACGCGGACGAAGCGACGGCCCTCGGCTCGTTCTGATCCCACCTCCTCTCCCCTGCCTGCCCACAGCCGATGACCGACCCTAGCTTGACGCCGATGATGCAGCAGTATCGGGAAATGAAGGCGCGCGATCCCGATGCCCTGCTGCTCTTCCGGATGGGCGACTTCTACGAGATGTTCGGCGAGGACGCCGAACGCGCCTCGAGCCTGCTCGGCCTGACCCTCACCACGCGCGACAAGGGGCCGAACGCGGTCCCCATGGCCGGGTTCCCCCACCCCGCGCTGGATTCGTACCTGGCCAAACTTGTCCAGGCCGGCCAACGCGCGGCGGTCTGCGAGCAGGTCGAAGATCCGCGCTACGCCAAGGGGCTGGTCAAACGCGAGGTCGTTCGGGTCGTTACGCCCGGCACGCTGACTGACGAAGAGCTGCTCGATCCCAAGTCGGCCAACTACCTTGCGGCCGTGGTCGAAGGGGGAGGCAAGGTCGGACTTGCCTGGGCGGAGTTGTCCACCGGCCGGTTTTCGCTGACCGGTGTTTTGCGCCATGAGCTGGCTGATGAGATTGCCCGGCTCCAGCCGGCCGAGACGTTGATCTCGGAGACCAGTCTCGATGCACCGTGGGCTCGGGTCTTGCGGTCGCAGCCGGGTCTGGCCATCACGACACGCCCCTCGTGGGACTTCCTCCCCGAACAAGCCCGAGGCGCCCTGTTTCAGCACTTCCAGACGACGACCCTGGCGGGGTTTGGCGTCGAGGACACGGCGCTTGAAGTGCAAGCCGCCGGCGCCTTGATCGCCTATCTGCGCGAGACGCAGAAAACTTCGATCGGCCACATCACGCGGCTCTCCCCGCACCGGCGTGCGGATACTCTGGCGCTGGATGAGATGACCCGTCGAAGCCTCGAGCTGACCCGCACCTTGCGCGACGGCAAGCGCGACGGTTCCCTCCTCCAGGTGATCGACCGCACCGTCACCCCGATGGGCGCGCGCCTGCTGGCCGACTGGCTCACCACGCCGCTCACACGCCTCGACCGGATCGCCGAGCGCCACGGGGCGGTTGAGGAGTTGCTGCGCGACTCCAGTCTGCGACAGGACCTGCGCACCTCGTTGAACGAAGCGTATGACCTCGAACGGCTCGCGGCGCGCGTCGGCACCGGCCGCGCCACGCCGCGCGACCTTGTGGCCTTGGCGCGCACGCTGGCGTTGCTCCCCAAGATCAAGGCTCGCTTGACGGCCCGCACCTCGCAAAAGCTGCGCGATCTTGAAGCCGCGCTCGAGCTCTGCCCTGAGGTGCGCTCGGAGATCGCCTCCGCACTCGTCGATGACCCGCCCCTGGCCATCAAGGAAGGGGGCTTGATTCGCGAAGGCTACCACCCCCAGCTTGACGAGCTCCGCGAAACGTCGCGCGGGGGCAAGTCGTGGATTGCCAAGTTCCAGGCCGAGCAAATCCGGCGCACAGGGATTCCGAACCTGAAGGTCGGGTTCAACAAGGTCTTCGGCTACTACATCGAGATCACTCACGCCCAGGGGTCGAAGGTCCCCTCCGACTTCATCCGCAAACAAACGGTCAAGAACGCCGAGCGTTACATCACGCCCGAACTGAAGGAATACGAAGACAAGGTCCTCCGCGCTGAGGATCGGGCGTGCGAGCTGGAGTACGAACTGTTCACGACCCTGCGCGACCGCGTCTCGGCCGAGTCGCCGAGGCTCGTGCAGGCGGGGAACGTCCTCTCGCAGGTCGACGTCCTCTCCGCACTGGCGGAACTGGCCGCGAGCCAGGGATACTGCCGCCCCGAGATCGTGGCCGAGCCCGTGCTGGAGATCGATGGCGGCCGCCATCCCGTGCTCGACCTGCTGATGCCCCCCGGCGACTTCGTCCCCAACGATACCACCCTTGACGAAAATGCCCGGGTCTTGCTGATCACCGGCCCCAACATGGCAGGCAAGAGCACGTACATCCGCCAGGTTGCGCTGCTCGCAATCCTCGCGCAAGTCGGGAGTTACGTTCCGGCCCGGCGGGCTCGGATCGGGATCGTCGACCGCCTCTTCGCTCGCGTCGGTGCGACCGACGAGTTGAGCCGGGGTCAGAGCACGTTCATGGTCGAAATGACCGAAACGGCCAACATCCTCAATAATGCCAGCGGCCACAGCCTGGTGATCCTCGACGAGATCGGCCGGGGCACCAGCACGTTCGACGGCATCTCGCTGGCCTGGGCGATCACCGAGCATCTGCACGACGTCCTCGGCTGCCGCACCCTGTTCGCGACCCACTATCATGAGCTCGTGGAGCTGGAGAAAACCAAGCCTCGGCTCCGCAACGCGAACGTCGCCGTGCGCGAGAACGAAGGCGAAATTGTCTTCCTGCATCGGATTATCCCTGGAGGCGCTGATCAAAGTTACGGCATCCATGTCGCCCGACTGGCGGGGGTGCCTGCTTCGGTCCTGGAGCGGGCTCGCACGATCCTTGCCTTCCTCGAAAAACAACACGGCCCCGACCCCGGGCCGCCGGCCGGGCCGATCCGCAAGGTGAAGACAGGACGTGCCTTGCAAGGGAGCCTGTTCGCGGCACTGCCGGAACCGCTGCTTGCCGTGTTGCGGCAGACTGACCTTGCCAGCGTTACGCCGGAGCAGGCGATCAAGTTGGTGAAACAGTTGAAGGAGTTGGCGGAGTGAGATCCGCCAAGGATGGGAAAATCGAGGGTCACGTGGTCCAGTGAAACGGCTATGCCGACAACTGCGGATCTCGTAGAATCTATGGTAAGGGAAGGAGGTCGCCCCATGACAGACGTGACCGTGGATGCCGAATTGCGAGCGAAACTGGGCAATCTCGACAGACTTCTCAGAGTCCATGACGAGTCCGGGCGGATTCTCGGCTACTTTCATCCTGTCGCTGTGGCGGACCTGTCCGAGTACCAGAACTTAGACCCACCGATCTCGGATGAAGAGCTGCAGCGTAGAAGACAGGTCCGAACAGGGCGTCCGCTCGCGGAAATCCTGGCGCGGCTCGAACAATTATGAGATTCACAGTGTTGTGGACCAAACAGAGCGAGGACGATCTCGCCTCGATCTGGATGCAATCCACTGACCGCGAAAGCGTCAGGGCCGCCGCTGACACATTGGACACGCTTTTGTGCGTCAACGCGCACGAATTGGGTGAATCGCGCGATGGGTCCACGCGCGTGGTGTTCGCGCCGCCGCTTGGAATCGTCTTTGACGCCGTTGAGGCTGATCGGAAGGTATTCGTGCTCAAAGTGTGGAA
>DAIDJG010000390.1 GCA_027451445.1 Singulisphaera sp. | reverse complement strand
CGTCGACGAGTTCGTGGAATGCCGCCAGGTCAATTTCGCTGACAGGGAAGTGGTAGCCCCGGCTCCGGAACCGAAGGAAAGCGAGGGCGTCCGCAGAAAGGGCGATGGTCTGCGGCATGGCTTCCTCCTTGTGGGCCACATCTTACGCCCGGGAGCCAAAGGGAAGAAGGCATCCTTTCCGGGATCGAATTCTTCGCGGGAAGATTCGGGCGGCTCGTGCGCCACTCGGCAAGGCGGCAGACGTCGCCCCTGAGATTGAAGGATCGAGCAATCGCTCGTGGCGGAGATCGCAACGAGGACATCCTCCTCGACTCGTTCCCGGGGTGAACCCGCTCCACGTCACCGCCGCGAGCTGGCGAAAATCCGTGGGTTCGCGGATTTTTCTTTCGAATACTTCATGCGCACTAACGTATACTAAGTAGCGGAAGTTCAGAATCGCCCATTTCCTACCGGAAGGGTGCGCCCCACGTGGCCAACCGTCGGTTGGATAAGAGTAGGGAAGGTCGGTGCATCGTGTGGTCCGCAAATCTCAACGCAGCCCGTTCATCGGCCGGGAGTCCGCGCACGACGCATCGGTCTGTGTCACCACCATCTGGCACGGAAACTAGGGACCGCGCGCTGCGGAGAGCGATGAGAGATGACACGCCGACGATCACCGCGCGGACGACGCGGCGGCGCGCGCTCGTCAGCCCAAGGTTGACGAGCTCTTCACCATCGTCGACATCGTTGACCGGCTACTCGGCTATTCGGATCCCCTTGGAAAATAAGGGGTCTTCGATTCCGAATAACGGGCTTCGGTGCGCAGGGCGAGACCAACGGAGTCTCCAAACCGTCGCTTCTCTGCGGATCAACGCGCAGCCAGATCAACGATGTGCGATGGTGGTCAGAAAAGGCGAAAACACCGTTCTGGACGACCGCAACGGGACCATTTATTGTATTTATCGTAAATATCGGAGGTGTTTTTCGTGTTTTGCGATGACAGATCTGGCGCGATACCGCGCAGGTTGCGTCCTCGCGGATGCGGCATGTAAAAGCAAAGTTCTCTGCGCGAAGACACCGCCAGGGTTGATGGGGCAACGGCGCCGGGGAAGGGGGCGCAGCAACGGGCCCATCGCCGACAATCCGCCGGCCGACTCCGGCGCGGCGAGGTTGGGAGACCCACGCCGAACGACTGGTGGTCGTTGAAACTCCATTGATCCTCGTTCCCGCGGTAGCGAGTTCGAACGAGGGGCTACGCGGCACCGGGGCTCGTGATTTCAACGGAGTAACTTCGATGATTCTTGCCTGAGCGCCTGATGCGATCGAAGAACGGCGATTCGTCCCGAACGTATTCATGCGAAGAGCGACTCGACGAACGTGTCGGCGTCGAACGGTTGCAGGTCGTCGATGGCTTCGCCCACGCCGATGAACTTGACGGGGAGGTTGATCGTTTGCCGCACAGCGACGACGACGCCCCCTTTGGCGGTGCCGTCGAGCTTGGTGAGGATGACGCCCGTGCAGCCGATGCTTTTGGTGAAGACTTCGGCCTGGCGGATGGCGTTTTGACCGTTGGTGGCGTCGAGGACCAGGAGGACCTCGTGAGGAGACCCGGGGATCTTCTTCTGGAGGATCCCGCGGATCTTTTCGAGCTCGCGCATCAGGTGGTGCTGGGTGTGGAGGCGGCCGGCGGTGTCGACGATGAGGACGTCGACGCTGCGCGCGAGGGCGCGGTCGCAGGCGTCGTGGGCGACGCTGGCGGGGTCGGCGCCGGGGGCGCCTCGGACGATGTCGGAGCCGGAGCGCTCGGCCCAGATGGTCAACTGGTCGGCGGCGGCGGCGCGGAAGGTGTCGCAGGCGGCGAGGAGGATCGTCTTCCCCTGGTCTTTCAGACGCTGGGCCAGCTTGGCGATCGAGGTCGTCTTGCCCGAGCCGTTCACGCCGGCAATCAGGTAGACCGACGGTTTCTGGGCCGCGACGTGGAGCGTACCGGGCCTGGGGTCCGCGAGCAGGCCCTTGAGCTCGTTCTTGACGAACTCCATCAGGTTCTCGTCGGCCGTTTTCTCGCCGTACGCCTCGCGCACCCGGTCGACCAGCTTCGACGTGGAGGCCACGCCCACATCGGCCTGGATCAGGCGGGCCTCGAGCTCGTCGAGGAAGGATTGGTCGACCTTGCGGCCGAACCAGGAGGCGAAGTTGAAGAGCTGGGCAGTCTTCGCGAGCCCCTTCTTGAACCGCTCCAGGAGATCCTTGATCGCCATCTCTGTCTCACTTTCAAGGGGACGCTTTCCAGCCTGGGGATACTTCGAAAACGGACGGCGAGAACCGTCCTGATCGCTCAACGAACCTCAACGGCCTGCGCGGTTCCGCAACCGGTCGAGATCAGCGGCCGGCGTCGTGATCGACCCGAGCCAGCGACCGGGCTTGTCGAGTGCGTGGAAGTCGGAACCGGCGATCGGAACGAGGTTGAGACGTCCGGCCCACTCGCGCCAGCGGGCACCGAGTCGCGACGCAATGCCTGGCCCGGCGACCTCAATCGAGCCAAGTCCGGCGTCTGCGAACGTCGTCAGCAACGATTCCCGCAGATCATAGGGCGGGTGGGCCAACCCGGCAACTCCGCCTGCCCCTCGGATGAGCGCAATCGCGTCGTCCCAGCGCAGCCTTGGCTTGGGGACCTGTGCGGGGCCGTCGTCGCCGAGGTAACGCGTGAAGGCTTCACGGATTCCGGCGACTTGCCCGGTACGCGTCAGCCAGTCTGCCAGGTGCCGGCGGCCGAGCGTGGCACGCGGGAAAGCCCGTTGCAAGGCGACGAGGTCGACGCGGAGACCAAGCGTCACCAGCTTCTCGGCCATCGCTGCGAGCCGGCTCGCCCGTGCGGCACGCAAGGCGAAGGTCTGGGACGTGAGCGCGGCATCATCGTCGCGTACGAAGTGGCCGAGGATATGGACCTCGCGTCCCTCGTACGCGGCGGTCAGCTCGACGCCCGCAATAAGCTCAAGACCGAGCCGAGCCGCTTCGGGCCGCGCGACGGCCAGCGCCGAGACCGTGTCGTGGTCGGTGATCGCCAAAGCCGCAAGACCCACCCGCGCGGCCGCGACCACGACCTCGCAGGGCGAGCAGACGCCGTCGGAATGGGTGGTATGGACGTGCAAGTCGGCCTGCGACAACCGGCGGAGCGGCCCCTCTCGAAGCGCATGGGGAGACCGGACGCGAGATCCCGAGACGCTCGGTGCTGGCACGGCTCATTCCGCCGGGGGCGCCTCCGGCAAGGGTTCCGTGCCCTCTCCACCGGCCTCCGTTTCAACCTCGGGTTCCGCGGCGCCCTTGGGCTGTGTCTCGGCC
>DAIDJG010000389.1 GCA_027451445.1 Singulisphaera sp. | reverse complement strand
GCTCCGGAAGCAGTTCGGGCAGCAGTAGCGGTTCGGGTAGCACCAGCGGTTCGGGCAGCACGAGCGGTTCCGGCTCGGGCAGCACGAGCGGCTCCGGCTCGGGCAGCACGAGCGGCTCTGGCTCGGGCAGCACGAGCGGCTCTGGCTCGGGCAGCACGAGCGGCTCTGGCTCGGGTAGCACCAGCGGCTCCGGGTCGGGTAGCACGAGCGGTTCAGGCTCCGGCAGTCTCAGTGGATCGGGCAGTCCGACTACTTCGGGCAGCGGCAGCGGCTCCGGTTCGGGCAGCACCAGCGGCTCCGGTTCGGGCAGCACCAGCGGCTCCGGTTCGGGCTCCGGCAGCACCAGTGGCTCCGGTTCGGGCTCCGGCAGCACCAGTGGCTCCGGTTCGGGCTCCGGCAGCACCAGTGGCTCCGGTTCGGGCAGCACGAGCGGCTCGGGAAGCTCAAGCGGTTCCGGAAGCAGCAGTGGCTCTGGCAGCGCCAGTGGTTCAGGCTCCGCGAGCGGGTCGACCCTTTCGCAGGTCGAGAGCGCTGTGAATCAAGAATTCGACAACGCAATCACTGCAATCACTCAGGCGTTCCAGTCGGCCGGCTCGGGAAGCATGAGCGGTTCGGGCAGCACGAGTTCGGGAAGCACGAGCGGTTCCGGCAGCTCCAGCGGATCCGGAAGCATGAGCAACTCCGGTAGCTCGAGCGGATCGGGAAGCTCGAGTGGGTCCGGTAGCTCAAGCGGATCGGGAAGCACCAGCGGCTCCGGTTCAGGGAGCACCAGCGGATCGGGAAGCTCAAGCGGTTCCGGCAGTTCCAGTGGATCGGGCAGCAGCTCAGGAAGCACGAGCGGCTCGGGAAGCTCCAGTGGATCAGGAAGCACGAGCGGCTCGGGAAGCTCCAGCAACTCCGGAAGCACCAGCGGCTCGGGAAGCTCCAGCAACTCCGGAAGCACCAGCGGCTCGAACAGCATGGGCACCTTCGTCCCGCTCACGAGCACCAACGGAAATCAAGGCGGGAACTCGCAACACAACGACAACAATGGAGATGACAAGTCGAACGGCAGGGACACCGGCAGAGGTGACGACAGCGGGAACGACAACGATACCCGCGTCGACAACGACAACGACGGCAACGACGACGACCACGACGACGACGACGGTTCGGGTTCTGGCAGCGGCAGCGGATCGGGCAGCACGAGTGGCTCCGGCTCGGGAAGCTCCAGCGGGTCGGGCTCGGGCAGCACGAGCGGCTCGGGAAGCTCCAGTGGTTCCGGCAGCGGCAGTGGATCGGCCAGTGGAAGCGGCGCTTCCGCGCTGATCTCGACCATCAACTCGGCGCTGAACACCCTCACGCAACAGATCAACTCGACCTTGGCCAGCGTTCCGAACTCGGCACAAGTCGCCACGTTCATCGACAACAACATCGCCCAGACGGAAAACCTGCTGGACGGGCTCGCCAATGAGCTGAATTCGGCAGGCAACACACCTGCGGCATCCGAAGTCGACGCGGTGCTCGCCCAGGCGACACTTGATCTTGATAAGCTGGAGGCCCTGTTCGAGATCGGGGCGCTCAACACCAACAACAATGGGACGGGGGGCGCGTAACCACCCCGCAACTCCAGCGCGGTGATCTCACCGCGCAACCCGCAGTCAATTCGGCACCACGACCGTTCACCAGACCTCAAATCACGGTGAGCGGTCTCCCCGAAAGCCGTGTCCGTTTGTCCTGCAACCGCGGGCAAGCCGGGCGCGGCTTTTTCCGTTTTTGTTTCATCCGCGGACCCCGATCTTGGCCCAGTTCTTGCAGACGGTTTTCGTCTCCAGACGCGAGTCCATACGCATGCGCAACCGTTTTGATGGATGCTCGCCGACCGGTGGTTGCGTGTTTCAGGGCTTGCCAACGAGGACGGTGACCGCTGGCCTTCAAAGGGAGACGCCAACCGTGACGCTGCAAACCACGCTCGAAGAGACTCGAACCCACACGGACGCCGAGAGTCCGATCGAGAGATTGAGAAAGGCTTTTCCATGGCCCTCGGAAAGGCCGGACATCAAGGCCCCCGTGCGGGCACCCGGGTGGTTTGGAGAGGGGACGGACCAGCTTCTGTCGAGTGTGCTCAATCACGACACCCGCGTGGTCGTCGAGCTCGGTGCCTGGCTCGGAATGTCCACTCGGTTCATCGCCGACGTTGCACCCAACGCCACCGTCATCAGCATCGACCACTGGCAAGGGAGCCCCGAACACCAGACCAGCGAAGAATGGCGCTCGATGCTCCCCACACTTTACGAGACCTTCCTCGCCCTCTGCTGGCGCTACCGCGACCAGATCATCCCCCTGAAAATGACAACCGTCGAAGGACTAAAGAAGGTCCACCAGTTCGGAGTCGAGCCCGACGTGGTTTTTATCGACGCCGAACACAGTCATGAAGCAGTCATGGCCGAGTTGGAGCTTGCACATCGATTGTTTCCCCACGCGCTCCTCGTCGGCGACGATTTCGATTGGCAGCCCGTGCAAAGCGCGGTGCAGGCGTTTGCGGAATCGAACAATCTGAATGTCGAGCGGGAGGGTGCTCGGGGCTGGAAGCTGATCGAGCGCGGAAAGCCATCCGTCAATGGCGCCCCGCACAAAGCGGGCGCGCGATCCCGTCAAATCGTCCTTGTCCCCCACTTGAATGTGATCGAAGCGCCTTGCGAGCAGGGGCTCAAGGAACTGGAGATGGCGGGGGTTCAGGTCCACCGTCGGGTTGGATGTTCGCAGATCGAGCTCGCGCGGAGCGAAATGGTCTCCGATGCCCTGCACAACGGCTTCGAGTCGATCCTTTTCATTGACTCAGACATGGGTTTCCAGGCCGCCGACGCGCTCAAGCTGCTCGACCGGCCGGAGCCTGTGGTCGCCGGCATTTACGCCAAGAAGGGACCTCGGGAAGTGACAAGCGCGCTTGCTGACGGAACGAAAGAGATCGTTTTCGGTCCCGATGCACCTGGCCTGTATCCCTTGAAATACGCTGCCACCGGTTTCCTCCGGATTCGGGCCGAGGTGCTCCGCCTCATGATCGAGCGGCTCAATCTGCCCCTGGTCAACACGCGCTGGGGTAAAGGCTTCTGGCCGTTCTTCCACTCGATCATCATCAAACACGGCGAGAACGACTACCACTTCCTGGGCGAGGATTGGTCGTTCAGCCACCGCCTCGGCCAGATTGGAGTCACGCCCCTCGCCGATGCGACGATCCGCCTGTACCATTACGGTCAGTACGGTTATAGCTGGGAGGATGTGGGGTCCGAGCGACAGCGATTCACGAACTACACCCTTCACCTGGGTTGACGCAGTCGACGCGTCTTGCACGCGAATCGTTCTGTCTTTTCCTCCGCACCGTTCGTATTCTCCGAAGTCCGACCGGCTCGATGAAACACGGCGCCGGTCGGTCGAAACGGGCCCCGGTTCGTCCGTTGTAACCCGAGGAACAAGCGTTGAGTACGGGGGCT
The DNA here is from genome assembly GCA_027451445.1 of Singulisphaera sp. Lineage (GTDB taxonomy): Bacteria > Planctomycetota > Planctomycetia > Isosphaerales > Isosphaeraceae > DAIDJG01. Next base: position 43,671 of record DAIDJG010000389.1, on the reverse strand, counting down.
GTGATACTTTGCGGCGGACAAAGCCGTCGGATGGGACGGCCCAAGGCGTGGCTACCGTTTGGCCCCGAAGTTTTACTCCAGCGCGTGGTGCGTCTGGTCAGCACGGTTGTCGATCCGGTCGTGGTCGTCGCGGCTGCCGACCAGAACCTTCCGCCTCTGCCGCCAACAGTCATTGCGGTGCGTGATGAAATCGCGGGACGTGGTCCCTTGCAAGGGCTCGCAGCCGGCTTGGCGGCGCTTCCGAACGAAGTTGAGTATGTCTTTGCGACGGCGACAGATGCTCCGCTTTTACGACCGGCGTGGATTCCATGCCTCCATGAAATCGGCGGCGACTACGACCTGATCATCCCGTCAGTCGACGGCTACCCTCACCCTCTAGCCGCGCTCTACCGACGGACGGCCGTCTTACCGGTCATCAAAGACCTGCTCCGAGCCGATCGATTGCGGCTCGTGGGCTTGATGGACGCTGTACGCACTCGGGTCGTGACTCGCGAGGAACTGGCATCCGTGGATCCCGAGTTCGAGACCCTCCGGAACCTGAATTCGCCGGACGAGTACATTGCGGCCCTGCGTATCGCAGGTTTTGATACGCCGGACGACGACTGCGCTCGTCCAGAGTTCCGGCCGGAGCGGGAGATCGGTGTCAGGGCGTTTGGCACCGACTGACACGGCATCCCTTGCGGCGTTCGGACAACCGGTATTTCTGCGATAGTCAGAGCCTGTTCACCCGGTTAGACTGGTAGGGTGTCGATCGAACCTTCAAGGCAAGCGTCGTGTCCCTGTTTGGCACGCTGGTCGCTCGTGGCCTCCCGAGCGAGTTGAGGGGAGCGGGACTGGTCCGGCTTCTCTCCGGAAGAGGTGTAATGACCGATACTCACGAGACGATGACGAACCCCACCCCGCAGCCCAATCCCGGAATCACCCCCGACAAAAAACGGCGTCCCGCCCGACGGGAGCACGATACGCAGGACGAGGTGCCACACTCGGCATCCGCCCGGACGACCCCCGACCGGCTTGCACGCGCCCTGGAGCACGCTCGGATCTGTGCACGGATCGCCGAGGAAAATCGTGGAAAAGACGTCCTGCTGCTCGACCTCCGCGAGGCGACCCCCCTTGTGGACTTCTTCGTGATCGTCACGGCAAATTCGCGACGGCTGAGCCACGCGATCGCTGAAGAGATCGACCACGAGATGAAGCAGCGGAAGGAATTCAAGCTCGGGATGGAAGGCTCCGAAGAGGGGCGCTGGATCCTGATTGACTACGGTGACTTCGTCGTCCACGTGTTCTCGCCCGAAGCGCGTGAGTACTACGCGCTCGAAGAGATCTGGGGCGATGCGCCTCGTCTCGATTGGCAGGACCCCGCTCGCGTTAGTGGGGTCGCTCCGCCGGATGCCGCCGCCGGGGCGTGAGCACCTTAGCGTCCTCCAAACGAGCTCGAATCAGCGATTCCCGATTTGCCTGCAAACGTGTGACAATCGCCCGAAGCGCAAGCTGGGAAGACGTTACTCACGCCCTTGCTTGCGCTTCGGGTTAGTCTATGAACTTCGATCCAGCGCGGCGCGCCAGCCAAAGCCGAACGACCCACCATAAACCAGCGCCTTCCACACCGGGCGACCCTCTGGCACAATCCGAAGCCTATGAACCTTCTCGAGCGACTTCGACAATCGTTTGCCGCTGCCACTCCCGAGGGAGGCGACCGCGCCGCGTTCGCCGCGGCCGTGCGGCCTAGTGGCGATGCGAAGTTCGGCGACTATCAGGCGAACGGGTGCATGGCACTCGCCAAGGCGCTGAAGAAGAACCCGCGAGACGTTGCGGCAGAAGTGGCCCGCTCGGTCGATTTGGAGCCGCTCGCAACGAGCCCGGAAGTCGCTGGACCGGGATTCCTCAACGTTCGCCTCCGCGACGAGTGGCTTTCCAGCGCGTTGGAGCGAGTCCTCCAGGACAGTGCCCTCGGCGTCGCCCCGCCGGAAACACCCAAGACGGTTGTCGTGGACTTTTCCTCGCCCAATGTCGCCAAGCCGATGCACGTCGGCCATGTCCGCTCGACCGTGATTGGAGACAGTCTCGCCCGAATCTTCGCCGCCCTTGGGCACAAGGTGATTCGAGACAACCATCTCGGCGATTGGGGCTCGCAGTTCGGCATGATTCTCTGGGGCTGGAAGAACCACCGGGACGAACAGGCTTACGCGGTCGATCCGGTGGGCGAACTGGCGCGACTCTATCGGCTCGCCGCTGATCAGATTAAGAGAGCAGAAGTCCTACAAGAAGAATATAAAGCCGCCATTCGGTTGAAACGCGAAGGTAATCTCGACAAAGCGATCTCGTTGTTCGCTCAAATCAGCTCGCGGTCCGATGTCCCGGTTTCGCCGTCCGGACCGGGTTTCGCCGAGAGCGTGTTGGCGTTTGAAGAGACCGAGCGATTGATTGAGCGAGGAAAAGACGTCGAGGAAAAGACCCGGGCGGAAACTGTAAAGCTGCACTCAGGCGATCCCGAGAATCGTGCGCTCTGGGACCAGTTCATGCCCCATTGTCTCGCCGCGCTGCACCAGATCTACGACCGACTCGGCGTAACGTTCGACGTCGAACTCGGCGAGAGCTTCTACGACCCCATGCTTGCCGACGTCGTGACGGACCTCGAACACAAGGGGCTCGCCGTCGAAAGCCAGGGCGCAACCGTTGTGTTCACCGAGGAAACGGAAGCCCCGTTCATCGTCCGCAAGCGCGACGGCGCCTTCAACTACGCAACGACGGACCTGGCCACGATTCAATATCGTGAGCAGAACTGGCAACCCGACGAAGTCCTGTACGTCGTCGACCATCGGCAGAGCGATCACTTCAAGCAGCTCTTCGCCGTCGCACGACGTTGGGGATACGACCGAACCGACTTTCAACACGTGGCGTTTGGAACCATCCTGGGGACGGATCGCCGCCCGTTCAAGACTCGCGCCGGGGACGTCATTGGGCTGGAGTCGCTGCTCGACGAGTCCGTGCAGCAAGCACGCAAAATCGTCGACGAGAATAGCGGCGAGCTCAGCCCCGAGGAACGGCAGCACGTATCCGAAGTGGTCGGCCTGGGAGCCATCAAGTACGCGGACCTGTCGCAAAACCGAATGAGCGACTACGTGTTCGACTGGGCGAAAATGCTGGCCACGAACGGAAACAGCGGCGCTTATCTTCAATACGCGTACGCGCGCACACAGAGCATTTTCCGCAAGGGAGAAACCACGCCCGAAGCGATTCGTCAGTTGGCTCCCACGATCGTCCTGACCCACCCCGCTGAACGGGGGCTGGGGCTTCGGGTTCTTCGCCTGCCGGAGACGCTCGAGATGACAGCGTCGGAATTGAAGCCGAACATCCTGACCGATTATCTGTTTGACCTCGCGAACCAGTTCAGCACCTTCTTCGTGGAATGCCCGGTGCTGAAGGCCGAATCGCCCGAGCGACGTAATAGCCGGCTGGCGCTCTGCGACCTCACCGGCCGGGTCTTGAAGCGCGGTCTGAACTTGCTTGGAATCGATGTCGTGGATCGCATGTAGGCCGCCTGACGGATCCTTGCCCGCCCAGTGAGTCCGCCGAGCCACCCTGGAGCATCGCCATGATGAGAGGTTCACTCGTACGACGGACGCTGTTGACCTCAATCTTTTGCGGTTGGGTTACATGTTTCCACGCCTACGCGGAAAAACCACTCGGTCCCAACAAGGACCCGGATGCCACGCCGCACCGCTCGCCGATCGCGATCGCGATCACGGTCGACGGCTCCCGGCTCCTGACCGCGAACCAGACGGCGAACTCGGTTTCGCTGGTCGATCCCAAGGCGGGAAAGGTGCTGGACGAGGTCGCGACGGGCGAGAAGCCCGCGGGCGTGGCCCTTTCGCGCGACGGCCGCCGGGGGGTCGTCACGCATTGGTACGGGTACGACCTGGCCGTTTTGGACGTGGCGCCCGAGAAGCTTACGGTCGTGGGACGGGTCGAAGTGGGGCCCGAGCCGCGCGGGGTGGTGCTCTCGAATGACGGGAAGACCGCATACATCGCCGTGGGCGTGTCGAACGAAGTCGTGCGGGTCGATGTCGAGGCCAAACGGGTCACGGGGCGGTTGGCCGTCGGACGAGAGCCCAGAGGACTCGCTTTGACGGCCGACGGAACCAAGCTCCTCGTCGGCAATTCGCGATCGCGGAACCTTTCGTTGATCGACACGGAGGAATGGAAGGTCGAACGGACGCTGGATGTCGAATTCGACGGTGCCAACCTGCGCCAGGTGACGATCAGTGCCGATGGCAAAACCGCGTACATCGCCAACATGCGAAACCGCGGACTCGCGACAACGCGGAACAACATCGATCTCGGCTGGGTGCTCGGCCAGCGCATCACGCGGGTCACACTCGATGGCTCCGAACCCTGTGCAACCCTGAGCCTCGACCCGCGCGGGAAGGCCACGGCCGATGCTCACGGCGTCGCCATCAGCCACGATGGTCGCTACCTCGCGGTGAGCTGCGGCGGCACACACGAGGTCCTGGTCTTCCGAACCGATCGCGCGAAGCTCCCCTGGCGCCCCAACGGGTCCAGAGATGTGCTCCCGACCGATGTGCTCAATGACGCGAGCCGCTTCCGGCGGGTCGCGCTCGGCGGCCGGCCAACCGAACTGGCCTTCGCGCCGGACGGCACGACGCTATACGCTGCGAACTATCTGGAAGACGCGGTGCAGGTGATCGACGCCGAAAACGGAACGCTCACTCAAACCATCAAGCTCGGCGCACCGAGCGAGCTCTCGCTCGCGCGTCGCGGCGAGATCCTCTTCCACGACGCCACTCGCTCGTTCAACCAGTGGTACAGTTGCAACACCTGCCACAGCGACGGTCATACGAACGGGCTCGATTTCGACACTCTGAATGACGGACGTCAGGACCTCAGCGTCCTGCACTTGCGCAGCCGGAAAAAGGTACCGACGCTCCGGCGAGTGGCCCAAACGAAACCCTGGACCTGGCACGGCTGGCAAACCGCGCTCGAAGACGCGACCGTCGAATCGTTCACCAAGAGCATGCAAGGCCAGCGCCCCACGCGCGACGAGTCGCTCGCGGTCGTCGCCTACCTCGAGACGCTCGACTTCCCCAAGAATCCCTATCGGCTCGCCGACGGCACTTTGTCCCCCGCGGCACAACGCGGTGAGGGCGTCTACCGGGCCGCCAAGTCGGCTTGCAATACGTGCCACGGAGGCAGTGAGCTGACCGACGGCAAGATCCACATGGTCGGCCTCGAGGAGTCGGACGACGCCTATCGAGGTTACAATCCGCCTTCGCTACGGGGGGTGTATGACAAGGACCCCTATCTCCACGACGGTCGTGCAAAAACGCTCCGCGAGGCGCTCGCCGGCCCGCATAGCCCGGAGATCGCCGTGGGAGGCGAAGCGCTCACGGAGAGCGAGCTCAACGATTTGATTGAGTATCTCAAGAGTCTTTGAGCGAACGCACGTTTTAGAGGCTTGTCAGGCGTGCCTTCCAGAGTTGAGCTTTCCTTTGCAGCTCTTCTCGGCACGATGCTTCGCTGTTCCCTGTGGCGAAAACGGTAAGGACAGGCTCGCCCGGCTCGAAGGTTGTGCCGGGCCAGGGGACGTCTGCGATCTCGGGCATCGCGAATGGGTCGAGTGTCCAATTGGCTTCGTCGCACGCGCTCAGTTCAGGAAAACGGCATGGGCGGTCGGCGAATAGCACAAGTTTGCCCACAAGCCTCGGGGCGATTGGCGGATCGCGCGGCGCGACACGAGGCATCGAATTGGACTGGACTCTCGAAATCGGTGGAACCTCATAACTCCCCCCCTTGGGAAGGGGGGGTTGGGGGGGTGGGGAGTGGCCGTCCGATGTGGATGATTCCGCCGCCATCTGCTCTCCTGCGCCCAATGTTTGAAGCGCGACCGGATCACCCGCGTGCGGGCGCTGATTCCCCACCCCCCCTACCCCCCCTTCCCAAGGGGGGGAGTTAGTTGGTCTCATCGCGCGAATGCGGTTGGCGTTGTACGTCACGTCAACACATCGGCCCCCTTCCGAAGGGGACACTACAGCGCCTGGGTACTCGGCGCCCTCACGCACAACGCGTGAGGGACAACCGTTGGGATCACACGCTGCCCAGTGCGCGTCGAGGTATGTTCGCCCCGTCCCAAGCTCCAGCACTTCCACAGCCGCGGTGTATCGCGGATTCACTTCGACGAGCCAGGGGAAACCGTCACGTAGAATGAAATCGATTCCGAACAGTCCTCGTAGGCCAAACGAAGCCGCGATCAATCGGCCGAGTTCCTCAACGTTTCGTTCTTCTCGAGGCGAGACCGTCCAGGGTCCAAGACTCCCGACATACGCGAAGGGAGCACCTGGCCGCCCAAGAATCTGGGCCGTGATGCCGGCCAGTTCGCATCCATCCTCGCGAGCGAGAAACAGCGCGGAAAGGCTCGGTCCTGTGATCCGCTCCTGGAAGTAACAGGGTTGTGCACTCAGGAAGGTCCCGTCCCAAATCCGGACGTCCGCTCCACCCGCCGAACGAAGCGGTTTGATCAGCCAGCTCCCATCGCAAGGCACTGCCGCCGGGTTCAGCTCGGCCCGGGGACACGGGAGACCAGCCTGCGCGATCACTCGAGCCAATTGGATTGGGTCACGAACCGATCGCAGGCTTGCGCCACCGTTGCCGAGAAGACGATGTCGCTCGGCGATCTGATCGACCAGCCCAGGATGGTTCTCCAACCCGCCCGTATAGAGCCAGGGCGTCGCAGGAAGCGAGTCTGCGAGCAGAACGAACGCGGCCGGATAGTCCGCGAGTGGGACGCGATGGGCGGTAGCCACCGCGCAAAGATCACGGTCGGCGAAGATGTCGCAACAAATCGGCCTCAGTCCCGCGCGAAGGGCAGAAAACGCCGCGGCCCGCGCGGTTGCCCCGAGGATGAGGAGTTCCAGATTGCCTCACGATGAAATGAAAAGGGTCCGGCAAGAGCGAGTGCCCCCACCGGACCGTGGATCAACTGAGCGGAATTACTCGGCGACTTCGATCTTCGACGCGGTCAGAACCTTCTTGCCATCCTCTTCCTTGACTTCGCCAGTGGCCTTCACCTTCTTGACGGCCTTGCAAACGTTCTTGTGGAACTTCTTGCTGACGTCGTTCTGGACCAGGTAGTAGGTGACCTTCTTGCCATTCTCGGTGGCCACGATCGCGTTCTGGCAGGCGGGTGTCTCGTTGAGGGAGCACTTGGCGCACTGCCCTTCGCCCGTGACCGTCACTTCCGCGGCAGCGAACGCCAGGGTCGCGCCAAGGGAAACAACCGCCATGGACAGGAGCGGGAACAACTTGCGCATCGCCGTTCTCCATAAGACTAAGGAAGGGGACGGACGACCTCAGGTCGTCAATCGCGGCACGGCACCCGTGCCTTTCCGCCGTTATTGAAACAGTTAAGAGTGCAGACGACAACCCTTTTCTTTGCCATTTGCTAAACAATTCACCCGAGGGGTTGCGGCGAGCGTCCAGGCTGTTATGATTCGGGACCATACGAACCGGTCGGCATGCGCGCCGAGGAGATCGGCGTTGCCGGCGCTGTTATTCACACCAGGGAGTCTCCAGGACCATGGCCAGCGACCTGACCCTCAACATCGGTGAGGCCCTCTCGGGCGAAGGCAATGAGATCGCGCACATCGACCTCATGATCGGCACCAAGACCGGGCCCGTCGGTGCCGCGTTCGCAAATGCCTTGTCGACGCAATCCGAAGGCCACACGAACCTGCTGGCCGTGCTCACCCCCAACCTTCTCGCCAAGCCGGCCACCGTGCTCATCACCAAGGTGACCATCAAGGGCATGAAGCAAGCCGTCCAGATGTTCGGCCCCGCACAGTACGCTGTCGCGAAGGCCGTCGCCGACTGCGTCGCCGAAGGCACTATCCCCATCGCGCAGGCGGACGACCTCGTGATCGTCTGCGGCGTCTTCATTCACCCCCAGGCCGAGGACAACGCCAAGATCCTCAAGTACAACTACGACGCGACCAAGCTCTCCATTGAACGCGCCATGAAGAACCTACCGACGCCCCAGGAAGTCGTCGCGCAGAAGGACACGGCGAAGCACCCGTTCGCCTGAGCCTTTCGTGGCGCATACGGCCAAGCCAGAAGGGGGCGGCGTGCCGCCCCCCATCGTTTTAAGCATCTAGGTCTGCACCAGGAGTTGAGAGTCGCGCGACCATGTCGAAGCCTTCCGTCCTCGTGCAGCTCGACACCGATGCGCAACCGAGCGTCTTCGACGGGTTTGTGGCCGTTGACGCGGGCGCCGACCACCTGTTCCGCCACGCCGGTGTGACTCCGCAAAACGTCCGTGATCTCGTCTACGGGGCCTTGTTCACACGGGGACCGGCGGACCTGCACCGCTCTGCGCTTTTCATCGGCGGATCGGACGTCGCCGCTGGCGAAGCCGTGCTGGAAGCCGTCAAGGCGACGTTCTTCGGTCCGTTCCGTGTCTCGGTCCTGTTCGATGCGAACGGTTCGAACACAACAGCGGCGGCCGCCGTGCTGGCGGCGCTCGAAGGGGCAGGCGGATCGTTGAACGACATTCCCGCAGCCGTCCTGGGGGGAACCGGTCCGGTCGGTCAGCGCGTGGCCAGGCTCCTGCTCAGGCTCGGAGCCAGAGTCACGGTTGGCTCGCGCAGCCTCGAAAAGGCGGAAGCGGTCGCGGCATCGCTCCGCGAGAGAACCGGGGGCCACTGTTCGGCCGCCGCAACCTCGGATCCGGCGAGCGTGTCGAAAGCGCTCGAAGGGATCGCAGTGGTCGTCGCGGCCGGTGCGGCGAAAGCCGTGCTCCTTCCTGAAACCGTACGACGTTCGCTTCCCGCATTGAAGGTCGCAATCGACCTGAACGCCGTGCCGCCGCTGGGCATCGAAGGCGTCGCCGCTAACGACAAGAAGGTCGAGCGAGACGGTGTCCTCACCTGGGGGGCGCTCGGGGTCGGCGGCACGAAGATGAAGATTCACAAAAAGGCGATTCAGGAACTGTTCACATCCAATGATAAGGTTCTGGATGCCGAGGAAGTTTTGGAGCTCGGTCGGACCCTGGGGTAACACGTCTTGACGCGCGTGGTGGGGTGCGACCCCGGGACGAGTAGTCTCGACCTGCTCTTGCTGGTCGATGGTGGTGTCGCGGAGCAAGTGCGCCTGACGCCCGACGAGTTGCGTGCCGAACCTGCGCGCCTGCTCGCGGTCCTCAACGAATGGAGCCCAATCGATCTCATTGCCGGCCCCTCCGGCTATGGGCTTCCGCTGGTACGTGGAGAGGAATTCCAGGAAACACATCTGGAGTTGATGTCGCTCGTCCGGCCCGACGAGCGAGATCAGCGTGTTGGGGTCGCCGGCTTCCGTTCCTGGGTGAAGCGGCTCGTGAGCTCCGGACTTCCCGTGGTTTTCCTTCCGGGCGGTATTCATCTGCCATCCATTCCGCCTCACCGCAAAGTCAACGCCATCGATATGGGAACCGCCGACAAGGTGGCAGTCGCCGCACTCGCGCTTTGGGCCGACCGCCAAACCCACGGCGGAACATACACGGATTCAACGTTCGCCGTGGTCGAGTTGGGATCTGTCTTCGCTGCGATCCTGGTCATCTCCAAGGGCCAGCTCGTCGACGCCTCCGCCGGCACTCGCGGCCCCATCGGATATCGGTCCTCGGGCCTCTGGGATGGCGAAACAGCGTACTGGCGATCGCCGCTGGGGAAGAACAACCTCTATCGCGGCGGACTGCTCGACCTGGGACCGCTCGGGCCAGACGCGTTTTTTGAGTCGCTGACGAAGCACGTCGCCGGACTGCGCGCGATTACGCCGTTCGATCGCATCTTCCTGTCCGGTAGCGCCGCCGCCCAATCGGCGGTCGGGGCGCTCGCCTACGATGCACTGGTTCCCTTTGGCGAGGTAATCTCCCTTCCCACGCTGCGCGGAAGTTGGGTCAAACACGCTGCCCAGGGTGCGGCTTTGCTAGCGGACGGACTCGCGGACGGAACGCATTCCGACCTCGTCGGTACATTGCGCCTGCGCGAGTCGGGGGGAACGGTGCTCGATTATCTCGGGTCTGAGTAAACAGGTCCATCGCCAGCGGTTTGCAGAAACGCTTCCGTCATGCGCGTTACGATCGTTGGAATGAGCAGACCCGAGACGTGCAAGAAGCCGAAATTCTTGCGGACAGCAGTCAAGCAAGATATTCTTGGCAAAGTGCATAGGTTGCTAGGGATTAAGACGACGCCCTCACACCGGCGATTGCGGCGAGGCGCGTACGCTGGAATCTGTCGAATTCGATTCCATTCCTCGGTCGTTGACCCGAGGCCGATCTAGCCTGGGAGTCCTCGGTCGCATGGCGGAAGACAAAGGCCCCGAATCGAACGAGCCCGCTCTGCCGCCCTTGCGGAGCGTGCACACTTCCAATTTTCCCAATCTGCTCGCGGAACTTGGCGCCTCGCTGCTGGTGACGACATACCAGGCCGGAAAGCTGGTCATCGTCAGGGCCGAAGGCGATCATCTGAACACGCATTTCCGGGGGTTCGCGAGCCCCATGGGATTGGCGGTTCAAGGAGATCGGTTAGCCATCGGCACCTTTCACCAGATCTGGGAGTTCCACAACATCCCCGCTGTGGCGCGGAAGCTCGAACCTGCCGGCAAGCACGATGCGTGCTTCATGCCGCGTTCGGCCCACGTGACCGGAAACGTCCAGATCCACGAGATGGCGTGGTGTGACGACGAACTCTGGTTCGTGAACACGCGGTTTTCCTGTCTGTGTACCCTCGACCCAATCTACAGCTTCATCCCGCGTTGGCGTCCCTCGTTCATCTCAGCACTGGCACCGGAGGACCGCTGTCACCTCAACGGGCTTGGGCTCGTGGGAGGCCGTCCCCGCTACGTAACTGCTCTCGGTCAAACCGACAGCACAGCGGGCTGGCGTGAGAACAAGGCCCGCGGCGGGATCTTGATGGACGTCACGACGGGAGACGTGCTCGCGCAGGGACTCTCGATGCCTCACTCCCCGCGCTGGTATGACGGGCGGCTCTGGGTCCTGGAGTCCGGCGACGGTTCGATCGGCTTCATCGATCCCGCCTCGGGACGATATGAAAGCATCGCCAAGGTTCCCGGCTTTACCCGCGGCCTCGATTTCGCGGGGCCCTTGGCGTTCGTCGGCCTGTCGCAGGTGAGAGAGACCGCCGTGTTCAGCGGCATTCCCCTGACGGAGCGCCTGAACGAGCGCACGAGCGGGGTGTGGGTCATCGACCTGCGCAACGGCCGTACAGTCGCATTTCTGAAGTTCGAAGACGCCGTTCAAGAAATCTTCGCCGTGCAGGTTCTCGCAGGCCGACGTTACCCCGACCTGATCAATGACGACAACAAGTTGATTGGTGACTCCTTCGTTTTGCCCGATGACGCGTTGAACGATGTCCCGAGTCCGCTGCGGGCCCTCGCCGTACCGCCGGAAGAAGGGTCAGGGGCGTCGGCGCAGAGTTAGCTTCAGGTATCAAAGCCCGCAAAGAAAACGGCCCGGAAAAAACGGGGGCGACACGCGTCCCAAGTTGTGCTATCGTTCCTCGGCCCAACAAGGCACGTGAGTCCACCCAAGACGGCCAGGAAGTCACCGTCTCGGTTCTGAGATTGCTCCAGGAGGGAGAGAAAGCATGGAGGCTTGCGCCGTTCGGCGGGCGTTCCCGCGCCCGTTAGTCGCCTTGTGTGTCTTCGCGTTCGTGCCGTTGCTGACGGGTGCATCGCACCGCACCGCGAACTTTGTCGTCGACGCGCCCACGACTGAGATGGCCCGGACCATCGCGGAGCACGCGGAGGCCTGCCGTGTGTCGATCGCGAAGGCCTGGCTAGGGCAGGAACTTCCGCCCTGGAATACGCCTTGTCCCGTCAAGGTTAAGCTCACCCGGGGTGAAGCCGGCGGTTTGACATCGTTCGGATTCAACCGCGGCCGAGTGACGGACCAATCGATGAGCGTCGAAGGCCGCCTTGATCGCATTTTGGCCTCCGCGATCCCGCACGAGGTCACCCATACTGTATTCGCCGCGTTCTTCGGCGGTCCCATGCCGCGCTGGGCTGATGAAGGGGCGTCGCTCCTCAGCGAGGACGAACGCGAACGCAGGCGGCAGGACGATATTGTGATGGACTTGTTCGGCAGACGCGGCGACCTTCCGCTCGGACGTCTGTTCCGCATCGAAGACTACCCGAGCGACCTCATCGGGTTCTACGGTCAGGGTTACTCGATCTCGCGGTTCCTGATCGAGATGGGCGGACGCCCCCGATTCCTCAAATTCGTCAAGGCCGGCCTTAAAGTCGGCTGGGATAACGCGACCAAAACGCACTACGGGTTAGCCGACGTGCGCGAACTCGACCGCGCCTGGCGCTCCTGGCACCGGCTTGCCTCGACAACGCCGCCGCCGCGTGACGCACTTGTTATCCGCGCCCAGTCTGGTTCGGCTGATGACTGAATGGCAAATGCAAAATGGCAGATGCAAGATGGCAGATGGCAAATGGTGAAAGAGAGATAAGGATCTAGTCACTCGGCTAGCGCAATAGTCCGTTAGTCATCAATGACGTCTTGCATCGGCCATTTGCCATTTTGCATCTGGCATCTGCCATCTAACATCTCGCATCCACCATCAGATTGAGAGTCATGGCCCTTTCGAACGGCGACCTCACGCCAGCAGCTTATCAACCACCTTGCCGGCCACGTCCGTCAGGCGGAAGTCGCGTCCCTGGAAGCGGTATGTGAGCTTCGTGTGCTCCAGGCCTAGCAGATGGAGCACGGTCGCCTGAAGGTCGTGGATGTGAACCCGGTCTTCCACGGGGGCAAATCCGAACTCGTCGGTCGCCCCGAGCGTGATCCCTGGCTTCACGCCGCCGCCCGCCATCCACATCGTGGCCGTGTCGATGTGATGATTGCGCCCGATGTGCTCGCGAATCTCACCCATCGGGGTCCGGCCGAACTCTCCGCCCCAGATCACCAGCGTGTCGTCGAGCAGCCCCCGTTGTTTAAGATCGGCCAGCAGCGCCGCGCACGGCTGGTCGATATCCCGGCACACCTTCTCGAGGTCGCCCGTGAGTGTCTGCCCCGGCGTGCCGTGATGGTCCCACTCGGTGTGGTAGAGTTGCACGAACCGGACACCGCGCTCGACGAGCCGCCGCGCCAGGAGGCAGTTGTTGGCGAATGAAGGCACACCCGGAACCGCGCCGTAGAGTTTGAGCGTTTCCGCGGTCTCGCCGCCGACATCGATCAACTCCGGGGCACTCGTCTGCATACGATACGCGATCTCATACGACGCGATGCGCGTGGCGATCTCCGGATCGCCCGTCGCGTCGAGGTGCTCACGGTTGAGTTCGCCAATCGTTTCGAGCGCTCGCCGCTGACGGCCCGGCGCGATACCCGGCGGCGTCGACAGGTTGAGGATCGGCTCGCCCCCTGAACGCAGCGGGACCCCTTGATACGACGACGGGAGAAACCCGCTCCCCCAGTTGACGGCCCCGCCGCGAGGACCGCGCGGGCCTGATTGGAGGACGACGAAACCGGGCAGGTCGCGCGACTCGCTGCCGATCCCGTAAGTGACCCACGAACCCATGCTCGGCCGGCCGAACTGGGTCGACCCCGTGTTCACGAAAAGCTTCGCCGGCGCATGGTTGAAGACGTCGGTCGCGACGGTATTGATCATCGCGACCTGATCGACGACCCGCGCAAAATTCGGCAAGAGTTCCGACACCCACGTGCCCGACTGGCCGTGGCGCGCGAACCGGCGTGTCGTGCCCAGAAGCTTGGGAATCTCCTTCGTAAACGAATCCATGAAGGCGAATCGACGCCCCTTGACGAACGAGTCGGGGATCGGCTGGCCGCTGTACCGCTGGAGACTCGGCTTGTAGTCGAAGAGCTCGAGCTGGCTCGGTCCACCGGCCATGAACAGGTAAATCACGCTCTTCGCCTTCGCCGGGAAGTGCCCCGGCTTCGAACCGAAGCGCTCGTCGCGCGAGGGGGACAACGCCCGGACCTGCCCCTCACCTAGCAGCGACGCCAGGGCCACCGTACCCAGACCGACACCACACTCCCGGAAAAAATGCCGGCGCGTGCGTTGGAGCAAGGCCAAAGGGTCGTTCATTCCCCTCACTCCCTCGTGATGAACTCGTCGAGATTCAAGACCACCCGTGCGGCGGTTAGCCAAGCTTGGTCCTCTGCCGCGGATTCACCGTCGTCGCTCGCACCCTCGGCTCGCTCCTGAGAGAGCAGACGCTCCATCGCCTGGGCCTCTCGCGTGCTCGGCTCGCGGGCAAGACAGAGCCGGAAGAGATAACGAACGCGTCCCTCGTCGTCCTGCGAAGCTTCGTTAAGCACCCGGCTCGCGAGTGCGTGCGCGATTTCGACAAATGCTTGGTCATTCAGCAGCGTCAGCGCCTGAAGTGGTGTGTTCGAGCGGTTGCGACGCGTGCAGACCTGCGTCGCATTTGGCGCATCGAAGACCGTCAGGGCCGGGTACGGTGTCGCGCGCCAGAAGAAGGTGTAGAGCCCTCGCCGATAGCGGTCGGCCCCGTCGCTCGCTTTCCACTCCCGCTTCATCTGACCGACCTTCATTACGCCGTCGGGCTGGGGTGGAAACACACTCGGACCGCCGATCGATCGCGACAATAACCCGCTTGCCTCGAGCGCTGCGTCACGAATTAATTCGGCGTCTAGTCGTAAACGCGCCTGACGTGCGAGCAGTCGATTGTTCGGGTCAACCTTGGCCGCATCCGGCCGCGCCTTGGACGATTGCCGGTAGGTCGCGGAGAGGACGATACGGCGTTTGAGTGCCTTCAGGCTCCATCCCGAGTCCATCAGCTCGGTCGCCAGCCAGTCGAGCAGCTCGGGGTGCGTGGGAGGCGTCCCCTGAAGTCCGAAATCGTTATCCGTTTCAACGAGTCCCGCACCAAAAAAGGCCTGCCAGATCCGATTGACCGTCACACGAGCCGTCAGGGGGTTGCGACGATCGACCAACCAGCGAGCCAGTTCCAGGCGCGACAACTTGTCTCCGTCCGCAGACAGAGGCGGGAGCACGGCGGGGACGGCGGGCCTGACGGTATCACCCTTGCGAGTGAAGTCGCCGCCCAGATGAATATGCGTTTCGCGCCGGTTCTTCTGCCGTTCGGAGACAACCATGGACGTCGCGAACTTCGGCTCTCTCCGTCTCAACTCGGCGAGGACTGCGTATTCTTGCTTGAGCGACGGCTCCTGGCCGAGGAAGAGCTCCATGAGCCCCCGCTCTTGCGAGACGGTCCGTTTCTCGACCGGCCGGTCAAATGCGTCCTTCAGTTCCGGCGCAAGTGCCTGCTTGTAGTCGAGGGTCAGCGTCGATTCCCACGCCCGTTCGCGCTTCAGAACATCCGCGTGGTTCATGACCAGGTTCTTGTGAAACGCATCGATCTCCGCCCGAATCTCGGCGCGGAGTTTCAGCTCTTCCGGAGTCGCGAATTCGACCTCGGGCTCGTCGGTGTTGTTGAAGAACGCAAAGAACTGGTAGAACTCGCGCTGGGAGAGCGGGTCGTATTTGTGATCGTGGCACTGCGCACAGCCCATCGTGAGCCCGAGAAAGACGGTGGCCGTGGTCGCAACGCGATCATAGACGGCGTCGACCCGGAACTGTTCGAGGTCGATGCCCCCCTCCTGGTTGATCAGCGTATTGCGATGGAACCCGGTGGCAACTCGCTGAACTAGCGTCGCGCCTGGCCGGAGGTCACCGGCGATTTGATCGATGACGAACTGGTCAAACGGTTGATCGCGATTCAGGGCGTCGATCACCCAGTCGCGGTACTTCCAGATCGAGCGCGGGGCGTCGATGCTATAGCCGTTCGAATCCGCGTACCGCGCCTGGTCGAGCCAGATCCGCCCCCAGCGCTCGCCGTAGTGGGGCGACGCGAGCAAGCGATCCACCAACCGCTCATACGCTTCCGGACCACTGTCGGCGAGGAAGGCGTCGACCTCCTGCGGCGTGGGCGGGAGACCGGTCAGATCGAGGCTGACTCGTCGGATCAGGGTCAGTCGGTCCGCCTCAGGTGATGGTCGGAGGTTCGCCTGCTCCAATCGCGCCAGGATGAACTTATCAATCGACTCCCTCGACCAGGACCCATCGTTGACTTTTGGTTCACCCGGCCGCGTCGGTGGAACGAAAGCCCAGTGAACCGAGGCTTGACGATCCGGCTTCTCATCGGCTGGATGTTTCGCGCCCTGGTCAATCCACGCTTTGAGGGTGTCAATCTCCTTGGCTGAGAGCGGCGGCCGTTTGAGCGGCATGCGCTCCGACGTCCCTTCGCCGAGCACGGCGGCGATGAGCGGACTCTCCTCGCTCTGGCCGGGAATGACGGCTGGTCCTTCCTTTCCCCCCTTGAGCGCTGCCTCGGCCGTGTCGAGTCGAAGCCCGCCGCGCGGCTTGACCGCACCATGGCACGACGCGCAGTGGTGCGTGAGAATCGGCTTGACCTCCCGCACGTAATCCACCGATTCCGCCGCCCTTGCGGAGGTGGCCAGGAAAATCCAACCGACCAAAAGGAGAGGCGTGGGTTTCATCGGTGGGACCCGGAGAAGGTCGGGGCGCGTTTGAATCGACGGAGCGCCAGGCAGGCGGTTGGTTTTAGGTTAATCCAATACCCGGCGCGAACGCCAGTGGAATTCAAGCACATCGACGTCCGTACTTTGAGCCCTCGCGCTTCCAATGTCGTGAGAGATGTCCGGATCAGAAGGCCCTGGGCGGCCGAGGCGGCAGGGACAACTCGGTGGAGCTCTCGAGCCGGGTTTTAGCGATCAAGCGGACGTTCGCCGCGCTCCTCGACGAGCGAACCCGCGTGGATCTTGGCCGCGGTGCGGCGTTCAGACGGGACTGGCCCATGAACGAGGCCGTCGTGCTGTCGTTCGAGGCACCTTAGCTTTGATTACCGCCGGCCTGCCACTTTAGGCGCGCAACGTCCGATCGCTGTGCGATCGTAGCCAGGAAAGCGGGCGCCATCCCTTCGTCGGCTTGCGCGCGCCATTGCACCTCGCATTCAAAAGTCCAGCAGCCCTCGCCCTTGTCGAACTGAACCCCGGACGTGACGACGCGACAGCCGCTCGCTATCAGGTCCTTGCGGAGTGCATCGCTCGCCGATGCCCCCGCCTCGTAGGTGACCCACAGCTTCGCTCGACGATCCTGAGGCAGCCGGGCCTCAACGGCTTTCAGGTATTTCAACACCACCATTCCGAGTCCCAAACCCACCGCACCGAGGCCGAGTTGTCCGCCGCCGAAGCAAAGGCCCACGACCGTCACGAACCAGAGTGTCGAGGCGGTCGTGACTCCTCGTACGGTGTCGCCTTGTCGCACGATCGCCCCTGCGCCGATGAACCCCATCCCCGTAAGAATGCCCAGCGGCAAACGCATAAGGTCGAGCGTCCCGAACGAGTCATCGAGTTTGCCGCCCGTGGAAAGCAGAAGGTTGACCTGGACCATCGAGATGGCCGCAGCCAGACAAACCAGCAGCGTCGTTCGCAGACCCGCCGGCCGGCCGTGACTGCCTCGGTCGAGACCGATGAGCCCCCCAGCCACAACCGCAAGTGCCAGCCTGATCCCGATCACTTCCCACCCGATCTCCGTAGGCATGCGACTGCTCCCCCGACGAGCAAATTCTGCGGTCATTCGCACCCGCGCATTTCCCAATGCGTGATCAGGTCTCTCGGCGGGCTCAACTCATTCTCGATTCTGCCGGGACCGCAAACCGCTGTCTGCCGGTAAGGCTTAAAGCAACTGCGACGAGACGTCATGATCAGAGTCGCTTAGGAAACGCTAATCTCCCAAACCTACCCCCAATCTCAGATCCTTGCCCACCGAGCGATTCAGCTTTTTTGAGACCTGGCGCAGAATTTGCAGCACGAACGTCCCTCACAATCCGCATGATCGTCCCAATGATGAGTCGCTGGTGAGTTGGAGACGTTCGGCTCCTTCCCCCGCCGAGTTACCCCTCCGATTTTCCCAAAGGATTTGAGGGCATTCCCCGCATGATTCGCGATGCAGGCGGATTTGTCTTGAAGTTTCGACAAACGCCGGCCACCGGATTGCCAACCGCTGCGCAAATTCACGCTCGTTCACACGAAGTAGTGACAGGATTGTTCGTTGATTTGATCGGCGAACTCAACTTGCCATGAGGTGTCCCCGCAACCAAGCCTGTGTATGACCTCGAGCGCATCGGCCGACGACTTGTAGCCGAGGCAAAGACGTTAAGACGCGGAACACAGAGCCAAGTTTTGAAGTCCCCCCGGGAGTGGTGTCGATGATGCTTGTATGCAGACGCGAGGTTGAGATTCCGAACGTTCTGGGGCTGCATCTGAGAGCGGCTGACCGGTTTGTCCGGCTCGCCCGGACCTTCATCTCGTCGGTTCAAGTCTCGCTCGACGGAAACACGGCCGACGGCAAGAGCATCCTCGAGCTCACCTGTCTCGCCGCGTCTCAAGGAGCGAGGGTTCGGCTCCAGACAACCGGCCCCGATGCCCGCGAAGCGCTCACGGCGTTGAGCGAGCTCGTGATGTCCGGTTTTGGTGAAGACTGTGAGTGCGCTCCGTCGAGCCCATCCCCCCTCCGACCCGCTGTGCAATTCGCATAGACCGGCTACGGATCGTAGAGGCAAACATCGGTACCTGCTCCCGGTGGGTAACCGTCGAGTCCCTCAGCAATTCCGATGAAGACGTCCCGTGGCCTCGCGCAATGGGACGTTCTCGAGGGGATCGCGCGACGAGCCGGGCGAAGCCGCTGAGGGTTCACGCGGATCGCGCGATCGCGTCCAAAGAATCAGCCGCCGCGGCAACCGTGCGATCGATATCGGCCTCGGTGTGCGCCGTGGAGACAAACATGGCCTCGAATTGACTGCACGGAAGGTACACGCCCCTCGCGAGCATTTCCCAGAAGAATCGACCAAACAGCGCAGTGTCGCTCCGCTTGGCATCCTCGTAATTGTGAATGGGCTCGCCGTTGAAGAAGAGGGTGAGCATGCTGCCGACCCGCTGCACGACGTGCGGTACGTTCGCCTCTTTCGCTGCACGGGCAAATCCGTCAGCCAGGCGGCCCGAAAGCGCGTCCAGCCGCTCGTAGGGAGATTCTTGCCGCAAGACTTCGATTGTCGCCAGGCCGGCGGCCATCGCCAGGGGATTGCCCGAAAGTGTGCCCGCCTGGAAGATCGGTCCGGCGGGCGAGATCTGCTGCATCAAACTGCGTGATGCGCCATACGCCGCGGCGGGGAGACCACCACCGATGATCTTGCCCAGCACCGTCACGTCGGGCTTGACTCCATAGAGCTCCTGAGCCCCCCCGAGCGCCAGCCGAAAACCCGTCATGACTTCATCGAAGATCAGCAATGTTCCTTGGCGCGCGGTGAGTTCCCGGAGCAGCTCGAGATAGCCCGGTCGAGGCGGCACCAGTCCCATGTTCCCCGCGACCGGCTCCAGCAAGACCGCTGCGATCTGCCCGGAGTGTTGCGCAAACAGATCTGCCACGGCCGACGCGTCGTTGAACGGGCAGAGGAGCGTGTCGGCCGTCGTGCCGGGGGTCACGCCGGGGCTGTTCGGGGTCCCGAGCGTCGTCGCCGCCGAGCCGGCCTGCACGAGCAGCGCATCGACGTGCCCGTGATAATGCCCCGTCATCTTGATGATCTTGGCCCGCCCGGTCGCCCCCCGCGCCAGCCGGACGGCCGACATCGCGGCCTCGGTTCCCGACGAGACGAAGCGAACCATCTCGATCGATGGCACGCTCGCCGCAACCGCCTCGGCAATCTCGATTTCGCGCATCGTCGGAGCACCGAAGCTCGACCCGCGTTCGAGGGCCGACGAGACGGCCGCGCGAACTTTCGGATGGCTGTGCCCCAGGATCATCGGGCCCCAGGAACCGATGTAGTCGATGTATTGATGACCGTCGATATCGTAAAGGTAAGCCCCCTCGGCACGATCGATGAACGGCGGCTCCCCGCCGACGGCTCCAAACGCCCTCGCGGGACTGTTTACGCCGCCAGGGATCACGCGGCAGGCCGCCGCGAACGCAGCGTGACTCTGATCCAGGGAGAATTTGGGGCGCGAGCGGGCGGGAGTGAACATGGTGATTGCGCTCAACGAGGGAAGTTTTATTTGTGCTTTGCCAGCGGCCGCTCAAGCATTGCGGAGCCAGCGTGCCACATCAAGAGCGTGGTACGTAATGATCATGTCTGTGCCCGCCCGTTTGAATCCGGTCAGCGTTTCGAGCACGATCCTGCGCTCATCGATCCAGCCCTTGGCGGCCGCGGCCTTGATCATGGCGTATTCGCCCGAGACGTTGTAGGCCGCCACGGGAACGCCGAATGTGTCTTTGACTCGACGCACAACGTCCATGTACGCGAGCGCTGGCTTTACCATCACGAGGTCGGCCCCCTCGGCAAGATCGAGTGCGACCTCTCTAAGGGCTTCATCACCATTGGCCGGATCCATCTGGTAAGTCCGGCGATCTCCGAAGCTCGGCGCGCTCTCGGCCGCATCACGAAACGGGCCGTAGTATGCGCTCGCGAACTTGGCGGCATAGGCGAGAATCGGCACATGGGTAAAGCCCGCGGCGTCCAGGCCAGACCGAATCGCCTGGACCATCCCGTCCATCATCCCCGAGGGAGCGATCACGTCGGCCCCGGCGCGTGCGTGACTCACCGATTGCTGCGCAAGCAGCGGCAATGTCGCGTCGTTATCCACATCGAGCCGGCCCCCGCGCTCGACGAGAGGACCGCAATGACCGTGGTCCGTGTAT
Source organism: Singulisphaera sp. (assembly GCA_027451445.1). Taxonomy (GTDB): domain Bacteria; phylum Planctomycetota; class Planctomycetia; order Isosphaerales; family Isosphaeraceae; genus DAIDJG01. The sequence continues at coordinate 22,903 of DAIDJG010000389.1, read as the reverse complement.
TCACAGAAACAGACATCCGTGATCACGAGCAGATCGGGGAACTGCTTCTTGATCAAACGCACCGCCTCCTGCACGATCCCTGAGTCATGCGAGGCCCCGGAGCCCGTGGCGTCCTTGTGCTCGGGGATGCCAAAAAGAAGGACTGACGGGATACCAAGCTCCGCTACTTCGCCGACGGCTTCGCCGAGCCGGTCGAGCGAAAGCTGAAACTGGCCGGGCATGGACGCGATTTCGCGTCGCAAGTTCTTCCCGTGATAGACGAAGAGCGGATAGATCAGGTCGTCGACCGTCAGTCGCTCCTCGCGCACAAGGTCGCGAAGCTTGGGATGCGAGCGCAGGCGACGGGGGCGGTGCGTGGGGTAACCGGAGGACGGAGAGAACGTCATGGGAAAATCAACTCATATCGGAACACAAGAGAATGAAAACCCCCTCCCCCCTTGTGGGGGAGGGTTGGGGTGGGGGGTTCCGGTGGCCACATCCCAGGCCCCCCACCCCAACCCTCCCCCACAAAGGGGGGAGGGAGTAAGAGATCCGCTCGCCCGCGGGTGAGGGCGAGCTGAACGGTGTGGAGTCAGGCGCCGGCTGATTGACTGCAACTCAATCGCGATACGGCGCTAGCTTAACCTCGCGCCGCCGGGCACGTCGAGTCCGCGGTTGGGCTTGACGGTTTGGGCGATCTGGGATATCAGCCACCGGAATCCCGTCTGTCCGTGCGCCGGTCCCGTTTCGGGAGGAGGCGACGCTGTTTCTGCTGGTCCCCCTGCTCGCCGTGTGTATTGCCGTCGAGCCGGGCCCATCGACCGATTTCCCCGTCGAGGCGGAGGTGTCGGCCGATCGGCTGCCGGTCTTCGACGATGCGGACGCACGCGCCTACTCGACGGGCCAGTTGCGCAAAGGCGCGCACATCACAGTCCGTGACGCGGTTGGCGACGGCTGGCTCACGATCGACCCACCCGCTGGTTCGTTTGACTGGATCGAGCAATCGGCCCTGGAGACTCACGACGGCAACCTCCAAGCCCGCGTCGAGAGCACGCGTGCCATCGTTCGGTCGGGCGCAGATGGTGCCAAAATGCCAGGGCCGCCGGTGCTCGAACTGAAGCGCGGCTGTGCGGTCGATCTGCTGAATCGACCCCCGTTGGTCTTCAAGTTCGAAAAGGCAACCCGCCTCTGGCACCCCATTTCGCCTCCGCCCGGCCGGGTCAAATACGTCCGCGCAGAAGGGGTCCGCTTGCCGGGAACCGCCGCGCCAACAAGGCCCGAGATGCTGGTTGCATTTGCCCCTGACGACCCGACCACGGATGCCCGCTCGGAGCTCGCTCAGATTGAGGCTCTGCATCGTTCAATCTTGCGCAACCCGCTGGAGCAATGGCGGTTGGAAAACGTCAAACAGCGTTATGAAGCGCTTCTGAAACGCGTGACAGACACCGAGATCGGGAATTTGATCCGCGATCGCCTCGCGACGGTCGCACGCCAGACCGAGATGTCTCAAGACGCGCGCACGATCGCGACCATCCTGGCGCGCAGTCGTCGTCGCGATCGCGAACTCGCGCTCGTCTGGCGGAGGCTCGAGGCGGGCACGAGCGACGACGCGAACCCTTATGACGCGGTCGGGCTCGTTCAGCCCTCCGCGCACCGCGTCGAAGGCCAGAAGGTCTACGCCCTGATTGGTGACGACGGGCACGCCGTCGCCTACCTCCGGATTCCACCGGGGGTCGACACGCGGGGGATGCTGACGCGCCAGGTCGGAGTCCGCGGCGAGGCTCGATTCGATGAGCATCTCCATGCCCGCGTCATTGCCGTGCGCGACCTGGAGCCCTTGAAGGAAGACCGCTAACCCGGAAGAGCCTCGTTGCCTCGTTCGGCTCGGTTCGGTTACCCTTCGAATCACTGAGCGCTCGCTTTCCCTCGCCGGACTTCACACCCTCCGCACAGGTTCCCTCCCATGCCCGACCTCCACCTGGCCACATTCTCCGTGAACGCCACGCCGCCCATGGGCCACTCGCTTTGCGGGGGCTGGATCAAGTCGGTGGTGGGCGTGGACGACCCTCAATCTCTTCGGGGAGTGGTTCTCCTCGGCGCAGGGCTGCCGATCGTCCTCGCGGCGCTCGATTGGACCGGCGTCATGGACGAGTCACATCGGCTCTGGATCGAGGCTCTCGCCGACGCGGCCCACACGACCGCCGATCGCGTCGCCTTGCACTGCGTTCATCAACATAACGCTCCATTCATCGACAAGGCTGGGAACGCGCTCCTGAAGGCGGCAGGGGCCACTCCCCTGCTTTTCGATGAAGACTTTGTCGACGGCCTCGTCAAACGCTCGGCTGCGGCCGTCCGATCGTCGCTGGCATCGGCGCGTCCGGTCACGCATTTCCGCGTCGGCCAGGCCGAGGTCAAGGAGGTGGCGTGCAATCGTCGCGTCATTGGACCGAACGGCAAGATTCTCTACACCCGCACGAGCGCGACGAAAGACCCGGCCGCCCGGGCCGCTCCCGAGGGGACGATCGACCCGATCCTCAAGTCGGTGGGTTTCTTCCAGGGCGATCGCCCACTGGCAAGACTCTACTATTACACCACGCACCCGATGAGCTACTACGGCGACGGCCGCGTCTCGAGCGACTTCGTTGGCATCGCCCGCGACCGTCGCGATATGGACGAGCCGGGAACCCTCCACGTCTATTTCACCGGTTCGGCCGGTAATGTGACGGCCGGAAAGTACAATGACGGCTCCAAGGAAAATCGGGCGATTCTCGCCGGCCGCGTCCACGACGGCATGCGTGCGGCCGACACCGATGCTGAAGGCTCGGCCAAGGCCCTCGACGCGCTCACCTGGAAGACCGCCCCATTCGTATTCAGCCCGCGCGAAGACCTCGACCTGGACCGGCTCAAGGCGATCGTCGCTGATCGCAAGGAAAGCATCGTCAACCGGAACCGCAACGCGATGACCTGCGGCTGGCTCTTGCGCCTGGCGTCGAAGCGGCCGATCGTGTTGTCCAAGCTGGAGTTCGGTGGGACGACACTGCTTCATCTGCCGGCGGAAACATTTGTTGAGTACCAGCTCGACGCCCAGAAGATCGTCGGCGGCAATGTGCTCGCGACTGCGGCCTATGGTGATGGTGGACCGTGGTACATCCCGTTGAAAAGGTCGTTCGCCGAAGGCGGGTATGAGCCATCCGTGGCCTTCTCCAGCCGAGAATCCGAGCCGAGCTACCGGAAAGCGATCGAGGACTTGCTTCGGGCGTAAAATGACAGTGGCGGCCCTTGATGCCAGGGGCGCCCCGATCGCGGAAGCGAGTCTTCGACCGGCGTGGACAGATCCTCTCTATCGATGGAACTCATGAATCATCGCCTTGCTCTCGCGATCCTATTCGTTCTCGGTCTCGTTGGCGGCGGTGGGGCTCGCGCGGATGAGGAGTTGGAAAAGCACCTCGCGAGTCTGCGTGAGCAGAGTGAAAGTCCGTCCCAACCCTTGATCCGCCGTTCCCAGATCGTCATGGAGATGGCGGCGACGCTCGACCGGGCCGCCCAGGCCGCGAAAGATCCGGAAGAGCGGCGGACGCTCTGGCAACGGGCGATCGACACTCTGGATAAGTTCGCGAAGAAGAACCCACGCCATGCAAACTCCAATCAGCTCGGTGCCCAGGCGGCGATTTATCTCTGGGCGAGAGCCCGCGACCTGCTGCGCGAGGCCGAGTTGTCGCCCGCGCCGGAACCGCTGCAAAAGCGTGCGCTCGAGGATCTCGACGCATCCCTGGCTCGACTGCGCGAAGTGAACGAAGATGAGGCCGAGTCGGTCGACACTTTTGCGGAAAACGTCCGGTTTCGCCTTGCTCAGACCCTCGTCGACCGGGCCTCGCTCGCAGCGTCCGACGCCGAGAAGAAGACGCTCGAACGCGAGGCACTCCAGCTTCTGGCGAAGCCGGTCAAGGAGCCGACACTCAAGGGTTATGAGCACCTTCTTCGCGGCGAAGCACTGAACCGGCTCGATCGCTTCGAGGAGGCACTCAAAGAAGTCGACACCGCGGCGAAGCTGACGCCTCCGCCCGCGGCAGCGGACCTTCTCGACGTGCGCATCCAAAGCCTGCTCGGGCGCGCCCGGTTCGAAGACGCTCTGAAGGCCATCGACAGGTCCGCTCTGGATCGAACGGCGAAGGCAGTTCTGACCGCACGAATCCTCCTGACTCAAAGAGCGGCCGCGTCGCCCGGGGAAGCGCGCGCGGCCATCGAGGCATCCCTCTTCCGAGCGCTCAAGGAGCTGCGGGAAAGCACCTCGGCTCCGGCTCGACTGATGGTACGAAGGGCTGCGAAGGAGGTCGAGCAGCCGGATGACAGTGAGGGACCCGACGCGTGGGAGGTTCTTGCGGACGGCGCGGCGGGGCTCGGTGACCTTGCGCGCGCCGGGACCCTGGAAGCGGGCGCTGCCGATCGGGCGGAAAAGGAGGGGAAGGAGAAGCAAGCCCAGGCCTTCCGACTCAAAGCCGGCGCCTACTGCTTTCAGGCAGAAAAGTACAGCGAGGCCGACTCTCTGCTCACCCGCGTTTTTGACGATCCCGAGGCCGGAGCGTCACGCGCCAAGGCCGGTCTCCTCCGCGCGATGGCACGTGGCAGGGCACTCGCCAAGAAAGAACCCGGCGCGAACCGACAAGCCTACGCCGAGGCACTCAACGCCCTGATCAGCGAGTTTCCGGACGATCCGCTCACGGCCGAGGCACACTGGCTCCTTGGTCAGCTCCACAACGCGAGCGCAGACACCGACGACGCCCTGAAGCAGTGGGAAGCCATTCCGCCGGGGTCCACGCACTGGATGGAATCGCGGCTCGCCGTCGCGCGGCTCAACCAGGAGGCCCTGGAACGCCTGCTTGTCGTAAACGATCGCGAGCAGGTCCACCTCAAGGAGGAGTCGGCACGACGATTCCTCCTCGACAGCCGTGCCCTTGCGAAGACCTGGCCGGAAAAGGCCGAGCTTGACCTCGCGCTGGCGCGGCTCGATCTCACCGGCGACCTGTCGAAAGCGGACACGGCAAGGGTCCTTTGCGAGCGAGTCGGATCCTCGGCGCTCTCCCCCGAGCTGATTGCCAAGGCCCGAGGCATCCTCCTACTTTCGCTGGCCGCGACCAACCGATTTGTCGAGGCCGAGCATCTCGCCGAAGAAGAGGCCAGGCGGATGAGCCCGGGTGAGATCCTGGAGACTGTACGCTGGATCGATCACAACGCCGCAAGCTCGGAATCCGACCTGCGCCATCGGCGCTTTGGATTGCTGATGCGGATCCTGATCACGCCCCTCTCGCAGAATCCGAGTGAGCTCGCACCCGACGTGCGCTGGGAGGTCTCGTTGAGGAAGGCTCGCGCCCTCCTCTTCACGGGTGACGAGCCCATGGCAAAGGCGGCCGTTCGAGGCCTGGACAACCTGCCCCCTTCCGCGGATGACGATGATTACCGGGACCTCGCGGACACGTACTTTCGCCTCGAAGCCTTCGAGCTCGCCATCGAGGTGCAGCGTTTGCGGTCGCATCGAAACCGGACCGGGTCGGTACCGTGGTTCGAAGCGCGGTATGGCCTCGCGCTCGCGTACTATCGTGCACGCCGGGAGCGCGAGGCGCAACAACTTCTTGACGCGACCATGATCCTCCACCCCGAGCTCGGCGGTGGTGCGCTGCGAGACAAGTTCATCCGTCTGCGGCAACGGCTGAATCCTGAGTGACCGTTTCTCCAAACTGAGGCGCAGCGCACCTCGCCTCGCCTCAGTTCTGGTCAATCCAGTTTGTCCCGGCCTTCCTCCACGGAGGTGTCGACGACGTGGGGAAGCCATAGAAGTACGTCCCCTGGGTAGGATAAATCACCGGGGACAGCGCGGGGAGGTTCGGCGTCGAGAATGCGTGGCCTTCGGTGACCACGGCACGGCCATCGTAGCCTCGCGAGTAGACGCGAACGGGAGCCGCCACGCTTCGAAACGCCGACATGGGCCCGTACATCGACATCGCCGTATCGCCGTATTGATCGAGCGGTGAATACCCGCCGAAGCCGGTCGGGTAGTTCCCGCGTATCGTCACGTACGGCGTGCCGTAAAACGTACCGAGCGGCGGAGCGCCCTCCCATTTACTAACGTACCCCGTGGGTTGGGGTGCCGGTGCAGTCGCCGGAGTGCGGCGCCGGAGTAAACCGCCCGCCTTGACCTCGGAGGGCTGAGTCGCCCCCAATACCAGTATCGCCGCAACGATGGGGACCCATCGCGCCAGGCTACATTGCCGAATCATGGTGTCTTCGCCTCAAGGTGTCGATCGCGTGTCGGCCGTATCGCTTCCGACCTTGAGAGATTCTACCCGATTTTTTGAGGTGCGGCCGTTTTTCTCGATCACGCGTCTGGAGGACCGGACGGCGGCAAAAGGCGATACATCTCCTCCACAATCCGCTCGAGGCTCCCCCGCAACGGAGACTCCATCAAGGCCTGCACCTTTCCGGTCCAATCCGCCTGCCGAGACTGTGCGAGCTGGCCATCGTGAATCGGTACGACTTCGATCACTTCGCTCGCAAAGCGCGCATCATCGTCCGCACCGAGGGTCGCAGTCGGCGGGGTCCGGTCGAGGAGCAGAGGGCCCCCCTCTCCAGGAACCCAAAGTGCCATCGTTGTTGGAACGTGCGCTGCACCATCTCGCCTCGCAACATCCGACGCTTTGCTCGCAGACGCGGCCTGGGGACGGCCGAGCAGTTCCTCCGTGGAAACACCAAGCGCCAACGCAATGCGCCGCAGAGTCGCCGCACGCGGTAACTCCGTCCGTCCGCTTTCGATCTGATAGAGCGCCGTGCGCGAAATCTCAGCGCGGACGGCTAAATCGTCGGGACCCCATCCCTTCGCATAGCGCAGATCCCGAACTCGCTGTGCGAGTGTCATCGCCTATCCCTCGAAGACGCTTGACGACCGCCGAGTCGTTGTGCGGTTCGGAACGCATCCTGGAACCGGCCGTAATGCAGCTCGGAGTCGCAAATGATACCCACCGATGAATCAGAACCATCGAGGAGTTTACAACATTCCCAAACCTTACAAAAGTGTTTGGTTTTGGTCAACCAGCCAAAGCTGGCATGTGGAAACTTCTCGGTCACGAGCGTGGTGTGCGTACGGCGAACGACGGCCAGCGGCGACTCTTTGCGATGCGCCTGTTGGTGCGGTTGGCGATGTGATTGAGGCGATCCGGGGATTGACTCTCAGGTTTGGCGTTCGAGCTCTTTCAAGATGCCGGGGAGCAGGGCGGGGTCGCGTTTTTGCATGACGTGGTCGATCCGAGCCTGGGGGAACTTGAGCTTCCCAAGGCACTCCTCAACCTGTTTCCAGACCCGTTCGCGTTTTTTGCCTTCCGCCAGGTACAGGTCCGTCGCGAGCTCGGACAAACGCTGGTACTGGATCGCGTCGAAGTTATCGTAGTACCGCTTGATGATCTTTTGCTGGTAGGGCGAATAGTCGGCCATCGGGCATCACTCCGGATCGGGCTTGCGGCGGAGACGTTTGACGACGGCGCGACGGCTCTTGGCCTCCACCCGCCGGATCTGGGACGCGTGGGTGGGTCGGGTCGGTCTGCGCACCTTGGGAGGCGTCGCCGAAGAGAGGATCAGCGCACGCAATTTACTCATACAGTCGGCCATGTTGCGTGCCTGGTCGCGGGTCTCCTGCGACGTGATGAGGAGTTCCCCCTCCCCCGTCAAGCGCGAACCAATGGCCTTCAGCAGCCGTGCGCGGACCGGCTCAGGAAGGCTAGGACTGGTCACGGGATTCCAGCGCAGGAGTGCCTTGGAATTCACCTTGTTCACATTCTGGCCGCCCGGCCCCCCGGAGCGCGCAAAGTCCCACTGGAGCTCGCTCAAGGGCAGTACGATCCGGTCGTTGATCTTCAGCATCGACAAGTCCGTCCTCCCCGAGGCACGATCGGCGGCCAGCCCCACGCACCTCGACCGAACAATCGGGCGCTCGACTCGAGCCATCTTAGCGGGTCAGGCTCCTCTCGATCCACCCGACTTCCCTGAGTGCACGTTGCTCGCCAACTGTGATGGTTTAGAATGGTCTGACCGACGCCTCCACAACCTTTGACGCTGCGCAATTGACGAGGCTACCACGATGCACCGCCCTCAAGACGCCTCGATAGGGCATTCTTCCCTCCGGTGCTGCGTTCTCGCCGGCCTGATCTTGACCGGAGCCACCTCGCGAATTCGCGCTGATGTGCCTCCGTGGGCCGATCGCAATCTCAGCGTCACTTCTGGACTCGTCCTCTGGCTCGACGCGTCTCGGCAGCAAGAGGCCAGGGCGGCCGAAGGACTTGCCCCACTCCAGGATCGAAACCCGTCGGGCGTTTGGTTCGACAGCTCCGGCCATCGCCATCATGTCGTTCAGCGCTCCCGCGCTGCCCAGCCGACATTTCATACTCAAAACGGAAAGTCAATCTTTCGCTTCGACGGCAAAGACGACCACTACGAGCTGAACGGCCTGGGCCGTTCCGTCGCCGGCTTCACCGTGTTCATCGTCGCCGCGCCCGGCGCGAACCCCGGCGGCTTTTCCAGTCTCGTCGCCGCGAATGCGACCGGCCGCAACGACTATCTGACCGGCTTCACAATCGACCTCGGACCGTGGGCCTCGCAGAATTTCGAGTCGCTCAACCCCGAAGGCATCGGCTTCGTCGGGGCGCGCAACGTGATGAGCTCGTCCCATCCGATGGGGCATTTTCACGTGATCGAGGTGCGCGCCAGCGATGGCCCCTCAGGCGTCGAGTTGACCGTCGACGGATCGGCGCAAGGGCATCGCGAACGCTCTTCCGAAGCCCTTCGCCTTGATGAACTCACGGTCGGTGCCCGTTTCTATAGCAACGACAGCGAGCCCCCTTCAGCACGCGGGTTCTTCGACGGCGAAATTGCCGAGATCCTTCTCTACGATCGTGCGCTCAAACCGGCCGAATCCGCCGCGGTTCGCCAGTACCTCCACGCCAAGATCCCTGGCCTGGAGCAATCGGTGGCGCGGACACGCACGGGGGAGAAACTGCTGGTTACGGTCAAAGCCCCGCCGCCGGTCCAGTTCCTCGTTCCCGGGTTCGAGGTGCGGCAGCTTCCCCTCAAGCTCTCGAACATCAATAACCTCCGCTACCGGCCTGACGGCAAGCTCCTCGCCCTGGCCTACAACGGCGACGTCTACGTTCTTTCTGACACCGACGGCGACGGCCAGGAGGACCACGCGGAGATCTTTTGGGACAACCAGGGCCGGATTCGCGCACCGATCGGCATGGCGCTCACGCCGCGGGGTTACCGTTTCGGGAACGGTATGTTCGTCGCCTCGAAGGGGAAGTGCTCGCTGATCGTGGACATTGACGGCGACGACCGTGCAGACCGTGAGATTATCATCGCGCAGGGCTGGACCGAGATCGGCCACGGCGTTGATGCACTCGGGGTTGCGCTCGGCGCGGATGGTAGCGTGTATTTTGGGATCGGCACTCGCGACTTCACTAACCCCTACCTGCTCGATGCGTCCGGCCGCCCTCATTACAACGTCAAGGGCGAAGGGGCAACGATCGAGCGAGTCGCGCCCGATTTCTCAAGTCGCCAGGTCATCGCCACCGGCATCCGGTTCCCGGTCTCGCTGGCGTTCAACCGCCTCGGCGACCTGTTCGCCACCGACCAGGAAGGGGCAACGTGGCTCCCCAATGGGAATCCGTTTGACGAACTGCTCCACATCCAACCAGGCCGGCATTATGGCTTTCCGCCACGGCATTCCAGATATCTGCCCGTCGTGATCGACGAGCCATCGGTCTTCGACTACACGCCGCAACACCAGTCGACTTGTGGTCTGAACTTCAACGTCCCAATCAACGGCGGACCGACGTTCGGCCCAAGAGAATGGGGCGACGATGCGCTCGTGTGCGGCTACTCGCGAGGGAAGCTCTACCGGACGAAGCTCGCCAAAACGGCCGAGGGTTACGTCGCGAAGACGACGCTTCTGGCGTGCACGTCGATGCTGCTCGTCGACGCGTGCGTGGGACCGGACGGAGCGCTCACGCTTGCGGCACATAGCGGCGGCCCGGACTGGGGGAGCGGTCCGAACGGTCAAGGAACACTGTACAAGGTCCGCTATGTCGATCACTCGCTTCCTCAGCCCGTCCTGGCCTGGCCCGGCGGGCCGACAGAGACGTTCGTCGCGTTCGACCGCCCCGTGTCACCGGACCAGTGGGCCGCGCTCATCAAGAAGGCGGAGATCACGTATGGCAAGTACGTCGCCGCTGGGGATCGCTTTGAGACGCTCCGGCCCGGTTACGCGGCGGTCGCCGCGCAACTGGCTGCACCTCGTTTCGATCTGAAGGTCCATTCGAGCGGTGTGACTCCCGATCGGCGGACGTTGGTCCTGACCGTCGGTCCACAGACAAGCGCGGTGGCGTATGCTGTGTCGCTCTCCGATTCTGGAGACTTGAGAGCAAATGAACACGGGCTGTCCCAACATCCCGGCATCGATCTCGCCTACGATCTGACCGGCCTTCACGCGGCCTGGGTTTCGGACGATCGAACCGAGCGCTGGGACGGTTGGCTGCCGCATATGGACCTCTCCGTCGCGCGCACTCTGACTGCGGGAAGCGCGGAGCACGACCGTCTCTGGGGTCTGTTGGCAAAACCGGGCCACCTCAGGCTCGCCGCGAGGTTTGACGTGAGCCAGATGCTCCGTCCCGCCGTTCAACCGGGCATTCAGGTCAATGACCAGTTGCCGCCTGAGGAGGTTGTCCTGGTTTTTGCCGCGGGCGGACCGTTTCGCGTTCGCGTGCTCAACGAAGACAAGAAGGTCGTCGAAGCGGGCGCGAATCGAAGCGTGGTCGTGACCCGGCCGCCGAACAGCCCGCGATGGATGCCGATCGAGATCGAACTGACGACCGGGCCTGAACCGGTCCAGCTCGGTTTGTCGTGGCACACGAACGAAGATCCTCGGCCGCGCGCGTGGCCCCCAACGCGTTGTTTCGTGCCCTGGGCACGGGTGGACTCCGAATCATCGCCAACAACGATCCATACGCCCGAAGAGCTGGCGGGAGGGAGTTGGTCAAAAGGTCGCAAGCTCTTCTTGAGTGAAACCGCCCGCTGTTCGCAGTGCCACACGGTTCGCGGCGAGGGCGGAAAGATCGGTCCCGACCTTTCGAACCTCTCCCAGCGCGACGTCACATCCGTTCTCCGCGACATCCGCGACCCCAGCTTCGCGATCCACCCGGACTACATCAGTTACAACCTCGCGCTGACGAACGGACAGGTTCTCACGGGCACGGTTCGGACCGTGGGAAAACATTTACTCGTGGGCGACACACAAGGCCGGGTCTCCCAGATCGCGCGAACCGATGTAGAAGAGATGAAACCACTCGCGGTCTCGACGATGCCCAAGGGACTGACCGAGACACTTGATGCGGCGGCATTGAAAGATCTGCTCACGTTCTTGCTCGCTCCTGAGTTTGCTCCCGCACCGGTTCATCGGCCGGAGGTCCCCCCGGCTCGAACCCGGGGCGAGATCGAGACCGCCCTGAAAGCAGGCCCTCCTGCGACTCCTGGTGGCCGGCCCTTGCGGATCGTGTTGGTCGACGGACCGAAGGATCACGGCATCGACGAGCACGACTACCCCCTCTGGCGCGAGCGGTGGTCGAAATTGCTGTCGATGGCGGAAGGGGTGACTGTGACGACGGCATCCGGCTGGCCTTCGGATGAGGACTTCGCCAAGGCCGACGTCCTGGTCTGGTATTCCGCCAATCCGGGCTGGAACGCCGAGCGCGGGCCCGCACTCGACGCCTTACTGGAACGCGGGGGCGGGATGGTCTATCTGCACTACGCCGTCAATGGTCGCGGTGCCGTCGAGGCCTTCGCCTCGCACATCGGGCTCGCCTGGCGCGACGGCGCCTCGCGCTTCCGCCACGGGCCGCTGACCTTGAGCCTGCCGAAGGGCAACCCCAACCCCATCACGGCCGGTCTCGATGGGGTGAAGTTCGTGGACGAGAGTTACTGGGCCCTGGTTGGCGACCCGGCTCGTGTCGACGTGCTCGCCACGTGCGACGAAGAGGGGCAGCCGCGGCCGTTGCTTTGGACCCGGGAGCAAGGAAAGGGCCGCGTGTTCTGCTCAATTCCCGGCCATTACACCTGGACGTTCGACGATCCCCTGTTTCGGCTGCTCATCCTCCGAGGGATCGCCTGGGCCGCCCATGAACCGGTGGGTCGCTTCAACGAGCTCGCGACCCCAGGGGCAAGGATCCGAAACGACTGACCCGATCCCGATTTGTCCCGGAACCGGGTGGCGTCGCGACGCTTAGACGCTAGGATGGGAAGACTTTCCAGGCTCAGAGTTTCGTCGCGAGCCTCGGCGCTCGGGAGCGTTTTTATGCGATTTCGTCCTCTGGGCCGGACCGGCTTGGAGTTGTCATGGCTCACGTTTGGGGCCTCGTCGCTCGGACAGGAGTTCCGGACCGTCGACCTGAACGAAGCCGTTCGCTCGGTCCATGTTGCACTCGACCTCGGCATGAACTTCATCGACACGTCGCCCTACTATGGCCGTGGGATGAGCGAGTGTCTCCTTGGCGTCGCACTACGCGGCATACCAAGGGAGCGGTACCTTCTCGGCACCAAGCTCGGCCGCTATGCCCCCGCGCACTTCGACTTCTCAGCCAAGCGCGTCGTTGAAAGTGTGGATGTCAGCCTCATGCGCATGGGCGTCGACTACCTCGACATCATTCTCTGCCACGACATCGAGTTCGTCGACATGGCCCAGATCGTCGACGAGACCCTGCCCGCCTTGCGCAAGGTGCAAGAACAGGGGAAAGTCCGCTTCATCGGCGTCAGCGGCTACCCCATGAACATGTTCCGCTACGTATTGGACCGCGCGCCGCTCGACGTCGTGCTCTCGTACAATCACTACACACTTCAGAACACGATGTTTGCCGACCTCGTCCCCTACCTCCAGGGCAAAGGGGTCGGTATCATGAACGCTGCGCCCTTTTCGGCGCGACTGCTGACGAACGCCCCCCTGCCCCCCTGGCACAAGGCGACTCCCGAAGTCCGTGCGATCTGCAAGCAAGCCTCGGATCACTGCGCGGCACGAGGGGTGGACATCGCCCAACTGGCCCTGCAATACTCGATCGCCAACGAAGATATGACGACGTGCATCGTCGGCTCGGCGAACCCCGAAAACGTACGGAAGTGGGTCGAGTGGTCGGAGCAGCCGATCGACCAGGCCCTCCTGAAGGAGGTGCTCGACATCCTTCGTCCGATTCACAACTGGTTCTACATCGAAGGGCGGCCGGAAAACAACGACACGCCCCGCCCCTGAATCCAAAGTGCTCCGGAGCCGACCCACCATGAAAGCCTTGCTGCTGGAATCCCCCAAGCACTTCAAGAAGATCGACACCGACGCACCCGCGAAACCCGCGCCGGGCGAGGCCCTGGTGCGCGTGCACCGCATTGGGATCTGCGGCACGGACATCAGCGGCTATCTCGGCAAGATGCCGTTCTTCAGTTATCCGAGAATCCCGGGCCACGAGCTCGGCGTAGAAGTCGTCGACGTCGGCGCCGACGTTACGAACGTCCGGCCGGGCGACCGCTGCTCCGTCGAACCCTACATCAACGATCCCAACAGCTACGCGAGTCGTCGCGGCTACCCCAATTGCTGCGAAAAACTCGAAGTGCTCGGCGTCCACCGCGACGGAGGCATGCGGCCCAACTTCCTCCTTCCCGCTCGGAAGCTGCACCCGTCGAAGAAGCTGGCCTTCGATCAGCTCGCACTGGTTGAAACCCTGGCGATCGGCTGCCACGCCGTCAACCGCGGTGCACCTCGGCCCGAAGAAGCCTGCCTTATCATCGGGGCAGGACCGATCGGACTGGCAACCCTGGAGTTCGTCAAGCTCTCCGGGGCGAAGACGATCATGCTCGACGTCAACGAGCAACGGCTCGATTTCTGCCGGCGCGTGATGGGGGTTCAACACACGGTCAAGCTCTCTGAGAATACCGAGAAGGACCTGCGCAACCTGACCGACGGGCACCTCCCCGACGTCGTGATCGACGCGACGGGCAACAACGTCTCAATGTCGAATGCGTTCGGACTCGTCGCTCCCGGCGGCGGCCGGCTTGTTTACGTGGGGATCACCACGGAAGAGGTTCACTTTCGCCACCCGGTGTTCCACAAGCCAGAAGGCACCCTGCTCTGCTCGCGCAACGCTTTGCCCGAGGACTTCACGCGCATCATTCAACTGATCGAGGACGGCAAGATCGACACGAAGCCGTGGATCACGCACCGGTCGCCGTTCGACGAGCTGCCCGAGGTCTTCCCGTCGTACACGAAGCCCGAAACCGGCGTGATCAAGGCCATCGTGGAACTGGATTGAAGTCGGACGAACCGCGTCGAGGAAAAGGGAGCACACAAGCGATGGCGGAGCATTCGAAGGGGCAGTCACCCTGTGTCACCCTGGGCCTGAGCCCAAGTTTCGGGTTCGGCGACCGCATCGGCCTGGCGACCCCCGGTCATGTCGCGGCGATGCGGCGCTCGGGAGCAGGGATCGAGCCCATCTACCCCCAGCAATCGATCCGCGAGATGGCAAGGACAAACCGGTCGGCCCAGAAGGTCATGGACGACGCCCTCTCGGGTATGCGTCAGGCTGGCTGGACCGGCAAAACGGGTGCAGATGCGGACCACTTGAAAACGCCGGAAGACGTCGACGTCACCGCGGCCGCCGGCTTCACGTTTTTCACCATCGATCCCTCCGCGCACGTCGATGCCCACGCCGACAACTACGACGAGGCGACGCTCCGGCAGAAGTACAACGCGGTCGCGGCGGAGATTGACTGGTTCGATAAGTATCGGGGGAAAACGGTCACACTGGCGACAGGAACCGGCATCCGGCTCGATGAAGAGGCATGCTTGCGGGCCGCGGTGAAATACGGCCGTGCGCTGAACCACGCATTGAAACTCGCCGACCACATCGAAAAGGTCCACAAGACCCTGGGCCGCGACTACGAGATTGAGCTCAGCGTCGATGAGACCGAGCAGCCGACAACGCTTGGTGAGCATTACATCATCGCCGATCAGTGCCTGGCACGCGGTATGAAGCTGGTCAGCCTGGCCCCGCGATACATTGGCGACTTCGAGAAAGGCATCGATTACAAGGGCGATGTCGCCGCGCTCGAGGCATCACTCCGCGATCACGCCGCGATCGCCGAGTCGCTGGGTCCGTACAAACTGAGCCTGCACTCGGGCTCCGATAAGCTCTCGATGTACCCGGCGCTCGCCCGTGCAACGAAAGGACAATTCCACGTCAAGACTGCGGGCACGAGCTATCTCGAAGCGCTGCGGGTTGTCGCACGCCACGACGAAGCGCTCTTCCGCCGGATCGTCGATTTCGCCCGTAGCCGCTACGACACCGACAAGGCCACGTACCACGTTTCCGCGACACTCGCCTCGGCGCCGCCGGCCTCCGAAGTCTCCAGCACGACGGAGCTGGAACGTCATTACCTGGAGCTCTGGTCCGAGGTTCCACAAGGGAAAGGGTTTACGAAGCCGGGCCGCCAGATCTTGCACTGCACCTTCGGCTCGACCCTGACGCATCCAGAATTCGGCCCCGCCGTCCGGCAGGTGTTGGAGCAACACCCGGCGACGTATGAGGAGGTGCTGGAGGACCACTTCGGCCGTCACCTGGACGCCCTGCGCGTAGGGTTGTAAGCAGAAACCGATGAATACGAGGTGAATTGCTGATGTCGCAGAGTTACTTGGAAGAACTGTTCGGGCTGTCGGGCCAGGTGGCCGTGGTGATCGGCGGGACGGGAGTCCTCGGCGGTGCGCTTTGCGAAGGCCTGGCGCGCGCGGGGGCAATGGCCATTGTCGCGGGACGAGACCCGGAGAAAGGGGCGACTCGGGTTCAGGCGATCGAAGCCGCGGGCGGGCGAGCCGCTTATGCCTCGGTCGACGTGACCCAGCGAGCATCGATCGAGCAGTTGCTGGCCCATGTGCTCGAAACCCAGGGGCGCGTCGACATGCTCATCAATGGCGCCGGTGTGAACAGCGCCAGCGCGTATTTCGAGGTGAAAGACGAAGACTGGGATCGCGTGATCGACAGCAACCTGAAAGCCGTGCACTGGGGCTGCCAGATCTTCGGCAAGCACATGGCCGAGCACGGCGGCGGCGCGATCGTGAACATCGCAAGTGTTTCGTCGCATTTGCCCCTGTCGCGCGTCTTCGCCTACTCCGCGTCGAAGGCGGCCGTCGTCAACCTCACGCAGAATGTTGCGCGCGAGCTGGCGCCCATGGGTGTGCGAGTCAACGCGCTTTGTCCGGGGTTCTTCCCCGCCGAGCAGAACCGCAAGATTCTCGACGCCAAGCGAGTGGAAAAGATCATGGCGCAAACGCCAATGGACCGCTTCGGCGAGCCGCACGAGCTCGTAGGAGCAACCCTGCTGATGCTGTCGAAGAACGCGGGCAGCTTCATCACAGGGGCGTCGTATTACGTCGACGGCGGTTTCACGGCGATGCGGCTCTGATCCGGAGAAGCCAACGCGGTGGCGTCTCGACATTCCGAATATTTCGATCCTGGACAGGATTCATGCCCATTCAATCGTGCGTGACGATCAGCCTGGTCCCGCAAGCACGCGGCGGCCCGTTCGTCTTCTGGGACGACCTGGAAGCCGGTTGCCGCAAGGCGGCTGAGCTTGGGTTCGATGCGGTCGAGGTCTTCCCACCTTCGGCCGATGCTGTGGATCCCGCGCTCTTGCAACATCTGCTGACCGTCCACGGCCTCAAGCTCGGCGCGATCGGCACCGGAGCCGGCTGGGTCGTGCAGCGATTGACGCTGACACACCCCGACGCGAACGTGCGTTCGAAGGCCCAGGCCTTCGTTCGTTCGATCATTGATCTGGCGGGGCGGTTTGGAGCGCCGGCGATCATCGGCTCCATGCAAGGGCGGTGGGGCGACGGCGTCGATCGTGAAACAGGCTTTGCTTATCTTTCCGAGGCGCTCAACGCACTGGGCGAGTATGCGGTTCAGTATGGGGCTCCCCTGCTCTATGAACCGCTCAATCGGTACGAGACGAACTTTATCAATACCGTCGCCGACGGCGTGACGCTCCTCAAAACGCTCTCTACGTCCAACGTCAAACTCCTCGCCGACCTCTTTCACATGAACATCGAAGAGGCCAGGATCCCGGCGGCGATCATGGCGGGTGCGGGCTACATTGGCCACTTGCATTTCGTTGACTCCAACCGCCGGCCTGCCGGGTTGGGCCACATGGACTACGGACCGATCGTCGCGGCGCTCCATGCGATCGGCTACGACCGCTTCGCTTCGGCCGAGGCGTTCCCGTACCCCGACTCGGACGCTGCGGCACAGCAGACCATCACGATGGTTCGCGCGTGTTTCCCCAGGTGAGAGGACCGTTTCCCCGCATGCTCAAGCACACGCTCATTCATCCCAAGATCAACGAAATCATCGGCCGGGCCGGCCATCACGCCAAGATCTTGGTTGCGGACGGCAACTACCCGGCCTCCTCGAAGAAAGGACCGAACGCCGAGCTCGTCTGCATGAACCTGATGCCGGGCGTCGTCTCGTGCACGCAGGTTCTCCAGGCCCTGCTTTCGGCCGTCCCCGTCGAGGCGATCAACACGATGGGCTATGAGACGGAAGGCCCCTACGCGTTGACGGAAGACCCACCCGTCTGGGACCAGTACCGCGCCGTCATCAAAAACGCGGGGATCTCCTTGAAGCTCGAGGCGATCGAAAAGTGGGCCTTCTACGAGGCCGTCGCGACCCCGGATCACGTGCTGACCATTCAGACCGCCGACCAGCAGCGCTTTGCCAACGTGCTGCTCACGGTCGGCGTGCGCATGGACTGACTCCCCATGGCCCTGACCATCGACGCACACCAGCACTTCTGGCAGCTCAGCCAGCCGTTCAACTACGGCTGGCTCGATGCGCCCGCGAACGCACCGATCCGCCGCGATTTCCTGCCGGAACACCTCGAACCCCTCATCCGTGCCGCCGGCGTCGATCGAACGATCTTCGTGCAGACTCAGCACGACATCCGCGAAAACCGCTGGGTGCTGGGCCTCGCCGAACAGCACGATTTCATCGCCGGGGTTGTCGGCTGGGTCGACCTGGCGAGTCCGGCGTGCGAGGAGCAGCTTCTGGAGTTCAAAGCTCACCCCAAGTTCGTCGGCATCCGGCACGTCACGCAGGACGAGCCCGATGACAACTTTATCGTCCGCGACGACGTACTGCGCGGGCTCAAGGTGCTGGAAAAACACCAGGTCCCCTTCGACCTGCTCTTCTACGTCAAGCACCTGCGGCACGTCCCTCAACTCGCCACCCGATTCCCCGATCTGCCGATGGTCATCGACCACCTGGCGAAGCCACACATCAAAGACCACCGCGTTGACGATTGGCTACCCGATTTTCGCGCTGCGGCTGCGTTTCCGAATGTGTATTGCAAGCTTTCGGGAATGATCACCGAGGCGGACTGGCGGAACTGGAGCGTCGACGAGTTGAAGCCCTACGTCCAAACGGCGCTGGAAGCGTTCGGCCCCGAGCGTTTGATGTTCGGATCCGACTGGCCCGTTTGCGAACTGGCCGGTACGTATGGCCAGGTGATCGGCGCACTGCGGGATCTGCTGGGGGCTTTGAGCGAGCGCGAGCGCACCCTGATTTTTGGCGATGTGGCGACCCAGTTCTATCGATTGCACGCGAACTCACGCGAGCAGGATTAATTCACATGCCGACTGAAAGCGTGGCAGATACCGACAAGCGGCTCCTCTCCGAAGACGAAGTGCGCCAAATCGTCAACAACGCGGCGCAAACGCTCGACATCAACGGCCGGCGCGTTCTTCTGATCGTCCCCGATGACACGCGTACGTCGCCAATCGGACTGATGCTCCGCGTCCTGAACGACGCGGTGGGCCCTCGTGTCGAGAAACTCGACGTCCTCATCGCTCTCGGCACCCACCGGCCGATGCCCATCGAGCGGATCTACCGGTTTCTGGGCATCGACGCTGCGTTCCGTGAGACGAACCTGCCGAAGACGCAATTCCTGAATCACGCGTGGAACGACCCGAAACGGCTCCGCACGATCGGTACGATCCCCTCGGAAACCCTCCGGTCACTTTCCGAGGGCGCCCTCGACGGCCCGATCGACGTCAAAATCAACAGCACACTTTTCGATTACGATCACGCGATCGTCGTCGGTCCGACGTTCCCGCATGAGGTCGTCGGGTTCTCCGGGGGCAACAAGTATTTCTTTCCGGGAATCGCCGGTCGGGAAATCATTGATATGTTCCACTGGCTTGGCGCGCTGATTACCAATCGACGCGTGATCGGCACGCACTACACGCCGGTACGGGCGGTCGTCGACCATTGCGCGGCGATGATCGACATGCCCAAGCATTGCTTTTCGCTCGTGGTCACCAAGGAGGGCCTCCACGGCCTTTACTTCGGGACCCCGGAGGCCGCTTACGAGCAAGCCGCGCGGCATTCCGCCCAGGTTCACATCAAGCGCGTGGCCCGACCGTTCCACACAGTGATTTCGGTCTGTCCCGAGATGTATCCGGAATTGTGGACGGCCGGCAAATGCATGTACAAGCTCGAGCCCGTGGTCGATTCGGGCGGTAGCCTGGTGATCTACGGACCGCACCTGGCGGAGATCTCGAAGACCCACGGTCACTGGATCGAGGAAGTGGGGTATCACGTCCTCCCCTACTTCACGAAGCAGTTCGATAAGTTCAAGCATGTGCCCTGGGGTGTGCTCGCTCACTCGACCCACGTCAAAGGAACCGGCCGGTACGACAACGGCGTTGAGGTGCCGGACGTCAATCTCTCACTCGCCACAGCTCTTTCGTCCGACGTTTGCCGCAAGATCAATCTTGGCTATCGGGACCCTGCCACGGTCGATCTCGACGAGTATCGAGGCCGCGAAGATGAAGGGATTTTAGTCGTGGAACGCGCGGGCGAGGTGCTCTATCGCCTGGAGTCCTCGGTCTAAGAGAAATGGAACCGTGAGTCTCTAGGGCCACGGATGAAACGCGGATCAAACACGGATGGAAGATTTTTTTAAATCTCAGATCCGTGTTTCACCCGTGGCCGAAATCTCTTCCTCGCTCATCACCACCCCGGCGTTGCGGAGGAGTGGCCCGGGTGGCCGGGGAAAAGCCCGCGCAGCGGGCGTGCCCCGGAGGCGCGAACCTCCGGGGCACGCTCGCCCTGTGGGCTCGCTTTTCCCCGGCCACCCCCCAGTCCCAAGCCATCGACCCGAGGTGGTGTTCGGCGAGAAGTCTCTCGATTTACGCGTCCGGTCGCGACTCGTTTGTCGGCGGCGGCGCGGCTGCACTCTGCAGTAATGCGGCCATCCCTTCGAACAGGGCGGCGAGCGTTGACGCCGCCTCGGGCGGAGCCTCGATGATCACCTTTCCCGTCGTCTCTCGACGGATCTGAAGCTGCGAGAAGAGCCGGCGCACGTCGGTTTGAACAGGAGCGGCTGGTTCCACGACCAGTGCGGCGACGGGCTCGGGTTCCTCCGGCATCACGGCCGTGGTCTCTGGCGCAATGGCCTCAGCGACCATCGGCGGCTGATCGGCCGATTCGTCGCCGGCATCGATGAGTTCCTCAAAGGGATCGTCCACCGAGTCGTCGATCTCCGAATCGGCGAACTCCGCCTCTGCCGTTTCGAGCTCGCGATCCCCGACGGGCGTACTCGGGACCTCGTACAGTTTCTCAAGCTTCGACATGAAAGAGCTCGACTGCTCGAACTGGACTGAGTCGGAATCACCGTCGAACAGGCCCTTGAAGAAAGCCTGCTTGGAGCCGACCAGGGTCGAAATTCGCGCTTCGATCCCCTCCTCACATACGAGGTTATACACGTCAATCGGCTGCTTCTGACCGAGCCGGTAGACGCGGCCGATGCGTTGTTCGAGCACGGCTGGGTTCCACGGTAGCTCAAGGTTGATCACGCAGTTCGACGCGTGCTGAAGGTTGAGCCCCACGCCGCCGGCGTCGCTCGTGAAGAGGATTCGGAACCGAGGATCGTCGTGAAACTCGACGATGTTCTGGGTCCGGCGGGTCTGCTTCTCGGCACCCGTGAAGAATCCTGCGTGCAGTCCTTCCTCGGCGAGCAAGTCGCTTACCGCCCAGTGGGCCAACGTCAGCATGCGCCGCCACTGGCTGAAGACCACGACCTTGCGTTTCTGATTCAAAACAATCTGGCGGACAAGCTGGCGCAGTTCCAGGAGCTTGGGCGTGGAGAGCCCCTGAATCACACTGTCGTCCGGCGTCCGCCCGCGCAGCGACGGCCAGACGTTCTCGAAATCGAGCTGGGCGAGACCGTTCGAGATGATCCGCTGCGTCGCCATGAAACTCATCAGCCGCAGGAACTCGACCTGCGTCAAGGGACGCTTCTTCGCGATCTGCATCAACCGGATGATCGGCTGATTGAGCGCATCGTGCGCGTCACGCTGTGGCTCGGTCAACTCCACCGGAATCCGTGTGTCCGTACGCGGTGGCAACTGGTCGAGCACGTCCTGGCGCACCCGGCGCACCATGCAGCCCTTCAACCGCGCGCGAAGTGTGTCGAGATTCCGCACCCCTTTGACTTCCTGGCGCCCGTCGCCATAGACGGTGTGAATCGAGTGCAGTCGCCACTTCGGTTCGAGCGCCATGTCGTCGACCCACTCGACGATCGACGCTAACTCGTCGATGCGGTTCTCCATGGGAGTGCCAGTCAAGACGAGCCTGTACTGGGGCGTCAACCCTTTGACCGAGAGCGCGGTCTTCGTCGCCCAGTTCTTGATGCGCTGGGCCTCGTCGAGCACAACCAGACCCGGCTTCCACTGGCGGATCGTCTCGAGATCGCGGATCAGTTGCTCGTAGTTGATAATGAGCAAGCCGGTTTTGTGTGTCTGGTAAAACGCCCGGCGTTCGGGGGCGAGGCCGTCGACGACATGGATCGGGAGATCGGAAAAGTACGTCCACTCCCGAGCCCACTGTGGCTTGAGACTGGCTGGCGTGATGATCAAGCCGCGTTCAATGCGTTTCGTACGCCAAAGGATGTCCGTGCAGGCGATGGCCTGGGCCGTCTTGCCGAGCCCCATATCGTCTGCCAGGAGCAACCGTCCTTCGGCAAGAAAACGCTCCACGCCCTCGCGCTGATAAGGATAGAGCGACTTCTTGAGCCCCTTGAAGGCGCTGCGACGTTCAGGATGCGACAGCGATCCCTCCAGCTTGTCGGACAATCGCTCACGCTCCAACATGAGCAAGCTTTGGAGCGCAGGGTCGAAATCAACTCCTGCCGACTCGGCGGGGGCGACCTTGAGCAGATCCTCGACCAATGCCAGACGCTTGACGGCGTCCTCGGGGTACGTGCGTTTCAGGACCAAGGCCCCGTTCCCATTCGAGCGGAACCAACTCTTCACCTGGTTTATGCGTTCGGCTTTCGCTCCCTTCGCCTCGGGAGGATGAGGCCACGTCACTCGTTCGAGCCAGTCGCCAAGACCAGACAACGGCCGGATGGGATCCCAACGAACGAACGCGTGCGTCCTGGACGGCCCCGCCAACTCCTCCTTCATCGCCTGCCGGAGCAAACGGGGCTTCGTGCAGACGTTCTCAAGGAGGACGATCAGATGTTTGCAGATTCCCAGTGAGTTCTTCGTGAAGTCGGGGCAGTCGCAACGGCCCGAAATCGGTTCGATGCCCGCGAGAACCGTCCGGTAAGGTCGAGCCCCCTCGCCCTTGCGCCGGGTGGTGTAGAGCCCGAGCACGCGTCCTTCCGTCACCCGCGAGTCAAGCCGGAGCTCGTCCTTGCGGGCGATTTCGAGCCGGCGCAGCAGGGCATCCATCGCCGCCACCCGCGCCGGCCATTCCGTCGCCGGAACCGTACGCATCACGTGGACCACTAGCGCGTCGGG
>DAIDJG010000388.1 GCA_027451445.1 Singulisphaera sp. | reverse complement strand
CACAATGAGTTCGGCGATATAATCCCCGCTCCATATTTGCGACATAGACGGAAGCACACTAAGTGCGTTTCGTCGTAAGCCCTTGGCAGAAAGAGAGTTGGAAATTCAACGATATTCAGAGCGCGACCTGCGGAAAGTAGGATTAATGTTTGGGCTCCCTCCCGAATCGGGCGATCACCTGCGACGGAGCCGCCTCTTAGGGTGGGTCCGACTCCACCCGACATTCCCTTCACGAGATTACGGAGCGCGGTCGTGAACCGGTCGAACATTTCCCGGAAATCGGCAGCTCGCTTCCCAGACCCTGCCGCCTTGTAGGCGTGGCGGAGCGACCGGTCTCAGCGAACCCTCAAGGGCCGTGGACCGAAATGGTTTGACATCGGCTAATCGAGCTTTTACTATGTGTAGACACTTTCCGAGACGGACGGATTTTCGCGACATTCCCTTCGTGTAATGCCGTGTATCCGTCTGGGTCTCCGTGTGTCGTGTAAGTTCCCCCGCGTCTGAAAGCACCCCGTTCCGGGTTGCTTGTTAATATCCTTACCTATAATCCGCGGCTAGAGCGTCCCGGAAGGCTCTCGGTCTCAGCCTCCGTGTCGACGCTCTGGGCAGGATGCCGCCCGCGGGTGCGTGTTCTCATCCGGAATTCTCTCAGCTCGACCACCAACCACGGATCGGTGGTGGACGATCGCCTGCCGGGCGCCTACGCACGGGCGGCGTTTGCTCGAGTGTTTCCCAAGCGCCGACTTCCTTGACACCTTCGCCCCGAATCTAGAGCGGTCAGTCCACCGCTTCCATCAGGAGAGCCTACATCGTGATCCGCAGCAATCGCTCTGCGCGCTCGCAATCAAAGCCGCGCCGCCTGGTTCCCACACTCGTCCAACTCGAAACGCGCGAACTGTTAAGTACAACTGCAATTCTCGCGCCGATCACCGGGCCGCTTCCCACCGCGCACCCCATGTTCACCGTCGCCCCCCTCGCGGTTTCCAACACTCCGCCGCCCGGTGCGTATACCCCGGCGCAAGTTGCGCAGGCGTACGGCTTCAACCAGATTGCGTTCGGCTCCGTCAAAGGAACGGGGGCTGGCCAGACGATTGCGATCGTCGACGCCTATGATGATCCCAACATCCAGGCGGACCTGAATACCTTCGATACCCAGTTCGGTCTCCCGAGCACGACCGTCACGCGCGTCAACGAGAACGGTGGCGCGACGCTGCCGGCGACCGATTCCACCGGAGGCTGGGAACTCGAGGAGTCGCTCGATGTCGAGTGGGCCCACGCCATCGCTCCCGGAGCCAAGATCGTCCTCGTTGAGGCGAGCTCGCCGAACGACAACGACCTCCTGGCGGGAGTGAACTACGCGGCTGCGAATGCGAACGTCGTCTCCATGAGCTGGGGGGGCAGCGAGTTCTCAAACGAGTCGGCCTACGACAGCAACTTCTCAGCGCCCGGTGTCGCTTTCGTGGCCTCGTCGGGCGACTCGGGCGCGCCCGCCGCCTGGCCCGCCACATCGTCCAACGTGATCTCTGTGGGCGGGACCGCGCTCACGCTCGGCGCGAGCAACTCATGGTCGAGCGAGACGGGCTGGAGCGGCAGCACCGGCGGCCCCAGTGCCGCTGAGTCGCAACCCGCCTATCAAAAGGGCGTCGTGACCCAGACGAACATGCGGGCTAACCCGGACGTCGCCTACGACGCCTCGCCCAACACTGGGTTCGCGGTATACGACTCGTTCAACTACCAAGGGACCTCGTACGGCTGGTCAACCATCGGCGGAACCAGTGCCGGCGCCCCGCAATGGTCCGCGCTCCTGGCGATTGCCGACCAGGGCCGCGCCTTGAGCAACCAGCCCGCGCTGAATTCCAGCAACCCTCAGGCCGTGCTGACCACCCTCTACCAGAACGCGACCTCGGGCGACTTCCACGACGTCACCACCGGAGCCAGCACTGGCTCGCCGGCCTACGCCGCTGGACCTGGCTACGACTACGTGACGGGCCTCGGTTCGCCTGTGGCCAATCGGGTCGTGCAGTCGCTCGTCGGCACCGTCACGTCGCCCCCCGCAGTTGACACCTTCGTGATCAGCGCCCCGACGACCGCTACAGCAGGTGCCTCGTTCAACGTGACCGTCACCGCCGAAAATGCCAGCGGCGCACGAGACACGGGCTACTCCGGCACCGTTCACTTCACCAGCAGTGACTCCCACGCCGTTTTGCCGTCCGGAAACGTCACGCTGACGAATGGGGTGGGCACGTTCACGGTCACCCTCGATACCGCGGGGAGCCAATCCGTAAGCGTGACGGACACCACCTCGGGCAGCTCTGCGACCGCGTCCGGCATCGCCGTCAGCCCAGCCGCCGCCAGTCAACTCGTCGTCACCGGCGCACCGACTACCGCGACCGTGGGCACGCCCGTGACGGTCAACGTCACTGCAAAGGATCCCTACGGCAACGTGGCAACCGGCTACGCGGGAACCATCGGTTTCAGCAGCACGGATCCCTCCGCCATCCTGCCGTCGGGGAGCGTGACGTTGAACGCGGGAACGGGGACGTTCCCCATCACGTTCGAATCGACGGGCGTCCAATCCGTGACCGTCAGCGGCGCCGGCGGCCTCTCGGCCACGCTTTCGGGAATCACCGTCAAGGCGCCGGCCCCGACAAACCTCGCCGCAGCGGTCGTGTCCTCGAGCGAGATCGACCTGTCCTGGACCGCCTCGGCGGGTGCCACTGGCTATACGGTGCAGAGCAGTCTCAACGGCACAACCTGGACGACGGTTGGCACCACCGCGACCGGCGTCACCAGCTTCAAGGACACCGGGCTGAGCTCGGGAACCACCTACGAATTCCGCGTGCAGGCGACCGGCGCGACCACCGGCTCGGCCTCCGCCTTCAGCAACACGGCCTCCGCAACGACCACCGGCACGATCACCAGCGGCAGTACGACGGATACGCTCTGGAGCAACTCCTACACGCCGCCGGAAAACGCCTATTCGGCGGGCTCGTATGACGTCGGCCTCAAGTTCACTTCGAGCGCTGGCGGAACGATCACGGGAGTGCGGTTCTACAAGCAAACCTGGATGGGCGGCGTCACGCACGTCGGCTATCTCTGGTCGGCGAACGGAACGCTCCTCGCCGCGGCAGCCTTTACGAACGAGACCTCCTACGGTTGGGAACAGGTCAACTTCTCCAACCCGGTTACCATTTCGCCGAACACGGTCTACATCGTGTCGTTCTCGACAGGCGGGGGCTACTTCGGTGTGACGACCAATTACTTCTCGAGCAGCGGTTACCAGAACGGTCCACTCGACGCGCTCCAAAACAGTGTCGCGGGCGGCAATGGCGTCTACGGTATGGGCAACAGCTCTTTCCCGACCATCAGTACCGGCGGCATGAATTTCTGGGCCGACGTCGTTTTCTCGCCGTCACCTTCCACACCCAGCGTGGCGAACAGCGCGACTTCACAAGCCACCGGGCTCGGGGCGTCTTACACCATCGTGCCGCCAACCTCGCATTCGGCGTCGTCCGTCATCACGGCCGGTAGTTCCGTGGGCGGACGAGGCGCCGCTCAGCAGGAATCGGTCGCCTTGCCGGTGTACCGCAGCGCCGTCGCGCAAGCGGTCACGTCCGATTCAGCGCGATCCGGGGCGTCCTCGTTCAAGCTCATTTCTTGACGGGAACGCCGTAACGCTGAGCTGACGCCAGGGGACGGTTCCCGATCTGCGAATTGTTCGCAGCAGACTGGGACCGTTCCCCTTCGACAAAATATGCCTTCCATCACAACCTTACGGGATCGGACGGCGAATCTGAATCTGCGTGCTCTTCAGATCTTGGGTGACCGCGAGGTGGCCGACCGACAAGACGACGCGATCGCCCAGACTCGCTTCGACGGCCCAGGCCGTTGCCCGCGCGAGGGCATATTGCCACACCATTTTTTCGTCGTGCTCGACCGCTTCCAGCAGCAGCACCACCTCAGGATCCGTTCCCTTCACGAAGGCGAACATCCCACCGTCACGCACTCTCGGCTCGGTTGAAGGCACCTCCTTAGCGTCGTAGCGGTAGATCGGCTTGGGGAGCAAACGCAGGACTTCGCGCTCGGCTTCGCCGACCCGGTCCGGCAACCGTGCCGAGAAACGCTCGGCCAGGGCCTTCATCTGGCGCAGGCGGCTCGCTGGGCTCGCGGCGGGTGGCGGTGCATCGGGAACATCGGCAAAGTTCACACCAGGCGTGTCCGGAGACCAGATCACACCCGTCTGATCGCGTGCGACGAGCGTGTTCGAGCGAGAGAGCGAGCCAAACTCATGGCAAATCTCGCGGTTCCACTCGAAAATGCTCGCCATCGCCACGGGTCGACCACGATCGGTCCAGATCGCCAACACGCCCGGGCCGGTGTTAATTCGTACGGGATTCTGCCAGCTCATGACGATCTCCGGGCGTAGTCGCTGCGTCGACTCCGCCTTGGGCCGGAGCTCATACCAGTTGATCGACTGCTCAAGGAGTTGCTTTACCTTCCGAAAGTGCTCGTCGGCGGGCGCCTCGCCCGCGCGCGATTCCATGGATGCCACGAACGCCAGCGCAGTTCCAAACAGCACCATGAGCGACCGATAGAATCTCATGGAACGCCTCCTCCAAATGGGCTACACACGGAACGTCTATGGTCGGAAGTCGTGGATTGCCGTCTCATAGGATGACAAACACGAGCACACCGCGCATTTTCCTAGTTCACCGACCGATGCGGCCATTCTTTCAGCAGTAAAGACGATCGATCGACGCAGTCCCCGCGAATGACTTAGAGCGCTTATCGTTAGCGTTGCGCACAGCGTCGACGGATCGCGCGCGAGTGGCCCAAATAGTAGGGTGGGTCGGAACGCCGCGCAGCGGCGCGAGGCCCACCGGCCAAGGCGGTCGCGCAACCCCTGGGCCTCGAGTCTCCCGGCGAACATCAAGGCCGCCAGCGATCTTCAATCGGCTGCCCGCGTTCTCGCGCGGGTGAATCGCCGGGGGTACGACACCAATGATTAGCGGACGATGGTGCAGACCTACACGCAGGGCATCATGTCCAACGAGCAAACCATCGCCACAACGCAGCACCCGAACCTGCGGGAGTTCGCCATGGACGATCTCGGCACCGACTCCCTCCACCGGCTCGGGGCTGCCGTTCTTTTGCGAGGAAGGCGCTGAGGCGAGCTTGTCCCGAAAGGGGCACACAGCCGGAAAAGAGGGGCTGGCCCCAAGTCGTCGAGGAGCCTGTTCCTCTTCTCGGGTGAAAGAACGCTCGTAGGTTTGACAGGGCGTTGCGCCTCCGGTAGCAATTGAAGATCTGCAGCCAACCCTTCCCCCAAAAAGTGGGAGGGTTTGTTGCTGACTTGGCTTTCCCTCGAGATATCACGATTTGAGCGGTACGGGGCTCAACCCTGCGCCATCGGGAGAGCACCGGATTCCATCCGCTGCTTGAAATGGTGCAAGTCCTCGCGAACCTGCTCCGCGGGCGATTCCCCAAGCAGTTCGCTGACGGCGACGCCCAGTTTGCCGGCGGGCGGGTCGTACTTCAGAACGACTCTCACCTCAGTGCCGCGTCCATCCAGTGCCGGGATGAATCGGACCGAACCCGCGGTGTCAACCTGGGAGTCACCGAACGAGCGCCATCCGATCAGCTCGTTCTCATAATCCGTAACGATTTCCGCATCCCATTCGACCGGTACACCAAGAGGACCCTTTGCCACCCAATGGGATCGGCCTTCGCCAGTGAGTCGGACGGACTCGAGGTGGCGCATAATTCGGGGAAGATTGGCGAGGTCCCGCCAGAAGCCGTACACCTCCTCCCGCGGTCGCAGCACCATGATGCTTTCCTCGACCTTCGCGCCGTGCTGCGCAGCGACACTGTCGCCCGGGCCCTGCGATCGCGCCCGCGCCGTAGTGACCCCCATGGCCTCATAGCACGCACAGTGCCCCGTGGCTCCCCGGTAGATCAAGGCCCCACCCATCAGCGCCAGCCCGAGACCGCCGATCGTCCCTCGGGTGATACCATAGGCCACCAGCCCACCACCGCCGACCAACGAGGCAATTCGTTCGCCCTCGCCCACATTGAGTTGAGCTGAGTGCTCGCGTCGGCGGGTCCGCGCCCGGACATGGTGAGCCAACGGAGCGGAATTGAACGTTGTCGATTCCTGCATGGTCACAATCCCTTCGAAAAACGGCTTGCGACTGAGTCCGAGTAAGCCAGCCCCTCCCAATCGGGCTGGAGCGGTTCGCGCGAATTGAACTTCGTGAAGGAGTCCGACCAGGAAACTCGCCGTCGTCACGATCAAATTTCCGCGTTCGCACTTCAGTACGCCTGCAAATCATGAGCCCGCGTCGCCACCCCTGATTCTTCAAGAATGCGCGCTCGGCGCAGAGCGTGTGTGCAAGACCGTCTTGCGGTTATGGCCCTCACGGTTGGACGCGGGCGAGACAAGCAGCCTGCTCAGGAATCGCGGGACAATGACCTACTCGACGTGCACGACAACGCTGCGCTGACCGACTGGGAACGCGCCGTCGGTTGCACGCCGGAGCGAGCCGACCGATGGCTCCGACCGATCAACACGGCGCGGAGCTCTACGCGAATTGGCGACAACCCCACACCGATCGCCTCGGTTTACGAAGCGCTCAACCGCTTGGGAACTCGCCTCGACCGCACACCGCGACGCGACGGTACGGTCTTTGATGACACCTTCCGGGTCGATGACCGGCACGCCGGTTGCGACCGTGAATGTTGGAATCAGGATTAGGCCGCTTTGCAAACGCTCAGCAAGCGGTGGCAGAGTAGGCCTTGGACACGTTGAGGAGTTGCCGCATCATGCCTGAGAACTCGATCCGGGGCTATGTCTGGTTCGTGCGGCCCGGCCCCGGTTTTAGCGCCGACCCCCGTCTCACCCCATGGGGAGGCGCTCCCGTCCCACGGTTTGCCTGGACAGTCGGTCCGAAGGAGCGCGGCGTTCATAATCGGTATGGAAACCTGGGCTACGTCGCCGTAACGGAGATGCCGCTGCCCCCTGAAGTTCGGCTGGGCTGGGAAGTGGAACCTGCTGCCCTTGACACCGACTTCGACGTCGCCGGAGCGCGTCTCATTCGTGAGTCGGGCTTCCGCGAGACGCCGCACGGCCATATTCCCGAGTGTGTCTTCGAGATCGCCGAACTGTAACTCGTTCGCGCACTCACGCTGGGCGAGCGGAACCGGGCCGTTTCCCATATGTGCGGGATCCTTTTCTCGACCGAGGAGGCGAGCCATGGTAGAGGCCGCTCAGCGTGACGACACGGAGCGATCGACCATACCAGATTCAACGAAACATGATCATGTTAATAATTTCTTCTAATACGTGCAAATTGCCAGAGTATCGCCGCGCCATCATTGGAGGCGCCCTTTTTTGCATGACGGATAAGAGACGAAACGTGAACATCGACCGATACTGGGTCGGGATCGCTTGCGTTTCAATCAGCGCGACCGCGTTATCGAGAAATCGAACGGGAACACGGAATGGGTTGAAGGACGCGAATGTCAGATAGCCCTCGCAGTCCATGCCTTCTGGCCAATTGGCAGTGGAGTCGCCCGCCAGCCGTTGAGCCCGCCTCAACCATTGGCGGCGACCGCCAATCCTTCAACGCGATGACCGACCACTACGCCTTCATGGTTACTTCGTTCGCTTGCCGTCGAATGCATCGTTGAGGGGTTGCGTCGCGGATTCGTAGTCGCGTTTTCCGGACCGCCAGATCTTGATGGCACCGTCAAAACTTCCCGACGCCAGCGTCCGGCCGTCGGGCGAGAAGGCGACGGTGTGGACCTGGTCGCGATGCCCGTTGAGAACGAGCAGTTCCTGACCCGTATGCGGATCGCACAAGCGCACCGACTTATCGCGTCCGGCCGTCGCCAGCGTCCGGCCATCGGGAGAGAACACCGCGCAGAAGAGTTCCCAAGGGGGCCCCTGGAGAGTGGCCAGCGTCGCATTCTTGGCCCAGTCGCGGAGGAGAACCTTGCCTCCGGACGTGGCTACGGCGAGCGTCTGACCGTGAGGGGAGAAGGCCAGGGAGAGCCTGTTGTTGTTATCAACCCTCTGCCCCTGAGGACCCTCGTCCCAGACATCCCGGCACTTGCCGGTGCGCGCGTCCCAGAACCAAACTCCCGTGGGATCGTCCAGTGGTCCACTGCGAGTCTTCTCACCGACAAGCGGAGGTCGCTCAAGCAACGTGGAAAGATCCCAGCGCCGTACCTTCTCCGCCCTCCCCGTCGTCGCCAGGATTGTCCCGTCGGGGGAGAACGCCACAGCAAACGCACTGCATGACACGAGCGTCTCGCCATCCGGCGAGAAGGCCAGCGAGCGGACCGGCTCACTGTGGCCCTCGAGGACGTCTCGCTCCCGCCGAGCGGCAACGTCCCAGATCCGGACCGTGCGGTCGAAGCTCGCGGACGCCAGAAGAGATCCATCGGGTGAAAAAGCGACTGCCGTGACGAGCGAACCGTGGCCCGCCAGCGTCGCCAGCTCTCGACCGTCGGCTGCGTCCCAGAGCTTGACTGTGTGGTCATCGGCGCCGGAGGCCAGGATCCGGCCATTGGGAGAGTAAGCAAGCGACCACACTTCCGCGGGGTGGCCCTTCGGTTCAGGAGGCTCCGGTTGGTTCTCAAAATGCCAGAGCACGACCGTTTTGTGGTCGCCTGCAAGCAACAGAGATCGGCCAGCCGGCGTGAATGCGAGTCCATTAGCAATCCCGAAAGCGGGCCTTTGATACATGGCCTCGAGCTCGCCTGTGGCGGTATCGACCAGTCGAAGCACGTCGCCATACCCGTTCCCGCCGGCCGTTCGGAAGGCCAGTTTTCGGCCGTCTCGCGAGAAGCGGGGATACTCGGTCCGCACGTCCGCGCAGAGCAAACGGGCCCGTGAACAGCCGCTCAATTCGCGTGCAAAGGAACAGAGACTCTCGAGCGCGGTCTGCATGAACGGGGGTCGGCCATGGGTCAGCGGGGCAACGCACACCTCGTCATCGCGAACGAGGCAAAAGGCAACCTGGTGACCGGACGGTGTATCGAAGAGTCCGAACAGACGAGGACCGCTCTCGACCGCGAATCTCGCGCCGCCCTGACTGATCGCGAGGCCGCTTAGAGCACGCCCAGGTCCACCGTCGTCCGTGCCGATCGCGTCTGTTGGAGGAACCGACGTACGGTTGCCCGAGTCACCGGACGTCAGGCGAAGCACGTGCGGCAAGCCCGTCAGCAACTGGTCTTGCCGGATTTCGGTCTCAAGGATGGCTCTCCTCGCCCCGGGTGCGAGCCCCCAGATGCGGACCAAGGCTTCACCCGGGGGAACCGATGCTTCCACCGTTGTCAGCATCCGACCATCTGGGCTGAAAACAACGCCATAGAGGCGACCGAACCGTACCGCGGGCAAAAGCCAGGGTTCCCCGCTGCCGACGTCCCAGAGTTTCACGGTATCATCGGGCTTGGGAAAAGGGGTGTACGCCAGCAGTGTCCGGCCATCCGGCGAGAAATGAAGCCCACCGACACCGCTCGCGAGCCTGCCCGGAAGCCGGGTGTAGCGCGCCGTTTTCACATCGAGGAGCCACACCTGCCCGTCGGAATCGCCCAGGACCAGGTTGCGGCCGTCAGGCGCGAGCGCTGCGCAGCTCGTCGCGAAGGGGCACCGGGGATCGATCACATCGATGCGACGGCGGCAGAGCCGGTCGAGATAGTGCCATGCGAACCCGCGCACGTCCTCCTGGCCGTCACCAGGACAGAGGCTTTCGAGTATCTCGGCGGCGACCTGGATTTCGCCTTGATCGTGCAGAGTTTGGGCCAGGGTGATCTGGCTCCCAGCCCATTGCAGACGCGACAGCCGTTCGCGCTCGTTCGCACGATCGGTCTGCGCCTGCGCTCGTCGCTCGCTCTCCTGAGCGCGGTCGAGCGCCTTTCGGAGTGCGTCCGCATGGCGCCGCTCACTCGATCGTGACCACTCCAGCCCGCCCATGATCGCCAGCAGGGTCACGCTCACAACCAGCGCGAGCGCCGCATGGACCGGATGCCGCCGGACAAGCTTGCCGGCGCGAACCCAACCCGAAATCGGACGAGCTTTAACCGGTCGTCCTTCCAGAAATCGTCCGAGGTCTTCGGCCAGCTCCGAGCCGTTGGCGTAGCGGCGCTCGGGGCGTTTCTCCAGGCAGCGCGTGCAGATCGTGTCCAGGTCCCGAGGTACGCCCGGACGAAGCACGGAGAGCGCGGGGGGCTCGTGGTCCGTCACCTGCTGGATCGTCTCGAGCGCCGTCTCTCCTTGAAACGGCGGACGCCCCGCCAGGAGCTCGTAAAGGATCGCACCGAGCGAGTAAACATCGGCGGCCGGCCCTGTGGAGCGCGCCTGCCCGGCCGCTTGCTCGGGAGCCATGTATGCGGGCGAGCCGAGCGGGACGCCACTACGTGTCTCGTTCGAATCCGCGTCCAGGATCTTTGCGAGCCCGAAGTCACAGATCCGGGGAACGATCTCCGCAAGTTCGCCGAGTCTCCCCGCGTCGCCGCTGGGCGACTGAAGCAAGATGTTACTTGGTTTCAAATCGCGGTGGACGATGCCGCGTTCGTGGGCGTGTCCAACAGCGCTCGCAAGTTTCGCGATCAAGACCGCCGCCTGCCGAATCGAGACCGGCTCGGCCCGCTCGCGCAGCCAATCCGCTAGCGCGATCCCCTCACAGTAGGCAGAGGCGATGAAACAAACGGTCCCCTCTTCCCCAACTTCGTAGACCGGCACGATGTTCGGGTGGTCGAGCCTCGCGGCCGCCTCCCCCTCGCGCAAGAATCGGCGCCGCGCCTCCGGCGTCGACAGGATCTCGGGCCTCGGCAACTTCAGGGCGACCTTGCGGCCAAGGGTCGTATCCTCAGCGAGGAACACGACCCCAAATCCCCCTCGTCCCAACTCCCTTTGAACGAGAAAGCGCCCGAAAGCGCTCCGCGACGACGGCAGGCGCGGCCAGAGAAGTTCGAGCAATCGCTGGCACTCGTGTACATCTCCCAGCGACCCAGCCGTGGTCTCATCCTCCTGCGCCGCCCGTCCGGCCGCGAGGGCTTCGTCGTACGAAATCAGCGACGCCATCTCCCACGCCTCGAGGCTCTGCTCATCTCCATCCAACATGAGTGGGCTCTCGACAAGGCCAACACCGACGATTCTGCACTGACCGCAGAGCAGTGAATTAGAGGAGATCTTACCCATCATTTCAAGTGACTTGAACGTGCTCGGCGCGCCGGGTCACCCACGGAACAGGCCCGTTTCGCGCTCGCACCCAAAGCCGATCGTCCGAAGCAGTCCGCAGGCTTTGGAGTGCGGGGGCTTGCTCCCGCTTTCGTAGCGCGGTCGCGCTCCGAAAAGGACCCTGCCGCATCCGAACGGCCTACTCGGACCTCCACGTTCCCGCCCCAATCCCTGCGCGAAAGCGGGAGCAAGCCCCCGCACTCCAAAGCCTGCGGCCTCTGTCAGCGATCCGAGATCCCAAACGTGAAGGCCATGGGGTCAAGGCCATGGGCCGGGTAGACCTGGGTGATTTCCCACCCAGGTCCCCCACAGATCCGGACGTGCGCGTTAAGGACGCATCCGGTTCCTCATCTCATGTCGCTGCGTGGCCATACACGCTGTGTACCACTCGTGCTCTAGGGAGCTCGTA
>DAIDJG010000387.1 GCA_027451445.1 Singulisphaera sp. | reverse complement strand
CCGGCGCACCCAATCCGGGCGAAGTGGGCGTTCCACTGACCGTCACTCCGATCAATGCGCCGGGAACTCGAGTCGAGGGTCCGCTGGAACTGAAGGTCGTCGCATCGCCGGCACGGATCCCCCCGAAAATCGTCTCCACGCAGGGCACACCTCAAGGGGTCGTGCTGACGTTCAGCCAACCCATGGACCCAGCCGGAGCCTCCAACGTCAATAATTATTCCATCCAGGTGTTCACGTTATCATCACACGAGAGCTCGCTCTCGAGCCTCTTCAACTCGATTACGGCTCCCCTTCATCCGGATAGTCCAGGCGTCGGTGTCTCGATCACGCCTCACACGCGCACCGTGCCGCTGTTGGCCGCAAATTATGACCCTGCGACAAACTCCGTCACCCTCGTCCCCAAACACCCGATGCGCTATTCGGGCCTGATCTCCGTCACGCAGGGACAACCGGCGCCGCATTCCGGCGCGCAGGCACAATCGTCGAACCCCGGCCCCGCACTGACCGACACGGCAGGCGATCCGATCAACGCCGCCACGACCCCAGGAGTGTTCTCCGTCACCATCGAAAAAGGGCTTTTGACGACCGCTTGACCGAGCGCCGGATGGCCGGAGAGAGGATTGAGATCCGGACAGGCATGAAACGAGGGTCCGGCGTACCCGAATGGCGTCAGTGGGACGACCACCGCCCCAGGACGGGAGCGGGCCATTCGGCCAGGCATCAAATCAGGATACTGTCTACACCCGTTGCGTTTGGCCCGAGATGCATCGCACGCCATCACACGACCCCACCCGCCTTGTGCGGGTGGTGAAGGAGGTCGTTGGCTAGCAGTCGCCCGTCTAGCCGGAGACCTTCTTCACCAGCCACACAAGGTGGCTGGGGCCGGCGAAACACGGCGCCACGACGTCTAGGAGCCTGTCCGAGAATCAACTGGTGGCACATAAGGACTTACGCCGATTGGCCGCCGCCGCATTTTTCGAAATCCCGGGAAAAACCGTCGTTTGCCATACTAAGAAAATCCACAACTTGTTCTTGCAAAACGACTTAATTCTCGGACAGGCTCCTAGCCGGAGACCTCCTTCACCAGCCACGCAAGGCGGCTGGGGTCGGGGGGAACGTGTCCTCGCGATGGTTCCTCGCCTCCCCTATCCCTCATCCCTCGTCCTTCACCCACCAGTCGGCGAAAATCCGCGAGTCCACGGATTTTTCTTTCGAATATTTTATCCTCACGAACGTATACTAAATGGCCAAAAACTCAGATAACCTCTTTTCCACCGCCAGCACAGCCCGACGGCCGGTCGGAAAAAGGTATGGAGGAGGAGCGGTGCATCGTGTGGCCAATAAATCTCACCGCGGCCCGTTCATCCGCCTGGGTCCAGTGTCCGGCGCATTGGTCTGGCCGACCAACGTCAGGCGGGGAAACTACGGATCGCGCGCTGCGGAGAGTGCATCGCGCGAGGAATGTTGACGCGCCGGCGATCGCCGCTCGGATGATGGTACCGTGCGCGATCGTTGGTCCAAGCTCCACGGAGTCTTCACTGTCGTCGACATGGTTTATCGGAAATTCGGAAATTCGGAACCCCTTGGAACATAAGGGCTCTTCAGTTCCGAATTTCCGAATTTCATACGAGGGGACAGGCCTCGAGCATTCCCAATTCCCCCATGTTCTGCGGTTAGACATGGCCCGATCAAGCACGAACGCTGATAGCGCAAAAAGGCGTAACTGCCATTCTGGCAGGCCGTCGTGGGGGTATATACTGGATTGAACTAAACCGCTTCGCGGTGGGCAAGAACGAGCCCTCTCGCCGCTGTGTGCGTTTCTCGGAGCCTTTCGCCCGTACTTGCTCGACGCCTTTCGCCTTTACGGCTTGACCAGGCGTTGTTCCGACGCCTCGGTCGCAAGACGCCTTTCCTCTGCTCCGTTGCGGCATCATGAACGGGTTCCTCACTTCCTTCCCGTTCACTCGCAAAGGAGCCTCGCATGACACCCTTGCGTCGCCGCATGATCGACGACATGACCCTCCGCAACCTCGCGCCCAAGACCATCCAGGCCTATGTCAAGTGCGTCGCGCGTTTCGCGCTCCACTTCAACCGCTCCCCTGAGCACCTCGGGCCAGAGGAGATCCGTGCCTATCTCCTCTACCTCCACCAAGAGCGGCACGTCTCTGGGAGCTATCTTAACCAAACGCGCTCCGCCCTGCGCTTCCTCTACGGCGTGACCCTCGGGCGCCACTACGCCTTGGAGGCGATCCCTACAGCGAAGCAGCCGCGCACCCTTCCTGTCGTCCTCAGCCTTGACGAACTCGTTCGCTTCTTCGACGCCATCCGTTCGCTCAAGCACCGCGCTATCCTCATGACCGCCTATGCCGCCGGTTTGCGCGTCTCCGAAGTCACCCAACTCCGGGTCGCCGACATCGACAGCAGTCGCATGGTCATCCGCGTGCGCCAGGGTAAGGGACGGAAAGACCGCTACGTCATGCTCTCACGGCGACTGCTGGAGATCCTCCGTTCGTACTGGAAAGCCACCCGACCCGACGGCTATTTCTTCCCAGGCACCGTCCCCGACCACCCCGTCACCGTCGGGGCTGTGGAGAAGGCTTGTACCCGGGCTTGCCAGGCCGCGGGATTGAGAAAACACGTCACCGTTCACACACTTCGCCACAGTTTCGCCACTCACCTCCTGGAAGCCGGCACCGACCTCCGGACCATCCAGGTCCTGCTCGGCCATCGCAGCTTGAGCACGACGGCCCGCTACGTTCACATCGCCACCGCCGCGCTGCCAAACATCCAAAGTCCCCTCGATCGGCTCGATAACTCCTCCGCGGGAGAACCACGCTCATGAACCGATCTCGCCCCTGTGTGGCTGAGGTCATCCGGAGCGTTTTGAGCGAGTTCCTGGAGGAGGACGGTCCGGCGCTGACAGGGGAACAGCGCCGCGTCCTCACCGACCTCACCGCGTGCCGCACCGCCGACTTGGGCGGTCATGTGCTGAAATGCCCAGAATGTGGACATCAGCAGATCGCCTACAACTCCTGTGGCAACCGCCACTGCCCCACCTGCCAGGCCACGGAGGCAGCGCGGTGGCTGGAGGCCCGCGCCGACGACTTGCTCCCCGTACCTTACTTCCATCTTGTCTTCACGCTCCCGAATGCGCTGGACCCGATCGCGTTGGCCAATCCCCACGTCGTCTATGATCTGCTCATACGGACGGCCGCCGAGACCGTGCTTGCGGTGGCCGCCAATCCCGACCATCTGGGGGCCGAGACCGGTGTCTTGGCCGTACTCCACACGTGGGGCCAGAACCTGCAGTTCCACCCGCACGTCCACTGTGTCGTGCCGGGCGGTGGCTTATCTCCGGACCACACGCGCTGGGTGGGATCGCGTCCCCACTTCTTCTTGCCCGTCCGAGTGCTCAGCCGGGTGTTTCAAGGCAAGTTTCTGGCGGCGCTGCGCACCGCGTACGACCGAGGGCGGATCCGCATCGCGGCCCCGGACGTCGCACGGGCCAAGGCAAAATTCGAACGCCTGGTGTCCGCCGCCGTACGTCACGACTGGGTGGTCTATTCCAAGCCCCCCTTTGGGGGTCCGGAATTGGTCCTCAAGTACCTGGCGCGCTATACTCATCGGATCGCGATCAGCAACCACCGTCTCCTCGACTTTGAGGACGGCCTCGTTCGCTTCCGATACAAGGATTACGCGCACGGTCACAAGAAGCGCGTGATGACACTGTCTGCCAGGGAGTTCGTGCGACGGTTCTTGCTGCACGTGCTGCCGCGCGGATTTGTGCGGATTCGCTACTACGGCATCCTGTCCCACCGCCGCCGGGAGCAGGATCTGGCGTTGTGCCGAGAGTTACTGGGAGAGGCCACAACCGTTACCGAGGAGTCGTCGAAGACGGCGACGGTTCCGGAAGGTACGGCACCGGTGACGCCGACGCGGGTGTGCCCGAATTGCGGCGCGGGCTACATGATTGTCATCGAAGTCATCCCTCCACCGCCAAACCCTTGCGAAACGAAGGCTTCCCTGTGCGGGGTGATGGACAGCTCCTAACGAAACGTGAAGCGGTGGTCCCCGTCGAGGTTATGGGAACGCCCCCGGTTGGGGTGCGGCGGAGAGTCCGTGCGCCGAGAGACAAGAATCCCGCGAAAGACACCGAAAATCCGTGAGAGCCTCGAGGGGAGAGCCCAACGCGAGGCCCGAACGAGGACCACGAAAACTGCAAGGTGAGATCCGAAAGCCCATACTGAACCCTAAAGGGGGAACTGCGGCCGATCGAAACCCCAAAGGGTGAATGCCCACCACGAAGCGATTCAGTTCAATGGGATTGTATCCGAAGGGCCGGCGACGGCTCGAGGTGACGCGAGCGCGCACCTCGGCCCTCCGGATACAACCTTCTTCATTTATCGTAAATAATGGAGGTGTTTTTTGTGTTTTTCGACGACAGATCTGGCGTTGCTGAGGCTGAGGTTGCGTACTCGCAGATAATGCATGCGGAGCGAGGTTCGAAGTCGGAAGCCGTCACCATGATTGCTAGCGGAGCGGCCCCGGAGAAGGGGGGTCAGCAACGGACCAATCGCGGGCGATCCGTCGGACCGTGCGCGGTCGGCCAAAACTGCGGTCTGATCAGGTCCGCAGCGGCAATCACCGCATGCACCTTCGCTCCGAAGATCGGGCTTACTTGCTCATTCAGCGAACTAGACGCTTTACTTTAGCCGACGGTCAGGTCATGCTGTATGACCTGTAAAGTCTCCGCAGTTTTGTAGAAATGGGACATCCTTCGTGGTCCATACGTGAATCGCGAGTCCTTCTGCGTGCGGACGTTTTTCAGGGATTTCGGTTCACATCGGTAGGGAACGCGGGGCTCTCCCTTCAG
>DAIDJG010000386.1 GCA_027451445.1 Singulisphaera sp. | reverse complement strand
GGGCTTTGAAGATTCGGTCCAACGTTAACTTGCTCGGATCGTCCGCTGCCTGAGCGGTCCGTAGTGCGTTGCCGCAGAGACTTACGATCAGCAGCGCAAGGGCAGCCGCGAAGATCGACCGCCTCACGCGACCGCGGTTTTCGATCGGATTGCAGACGTCGGGCGGCCAATCCCGCTTGCGATCGTGAGAACATATTACTCCCCCCCTTGGGAAGGGGGGGCTGGGGGGGTGGGGGATAAGCGGTCGCCGACGGTTAGACGCGTGTTCCTTAATCGCACAGTGCCCAGCGTTCGTTTGCGGCCGAGTTGCCGACAACGGACGGCCAGTCCCCACCCCCCCAACCCCCCCTTCCCAAGGGGGGGAGTTATGAGGTTCTCCCCGCTTGCGAAGGGCGATAGAGCGTGCAGTTCGAACGTTGATCGCTCTGGAGCCGCCCAGGCCGCTCAATGGCGTTCGCATGGTGTGCCTCGAAGTACCGATAGAAATGATGTGACGTGACTCCGGTCGCGTCTGTCCACTCACTCAACGATCACGTGCAAGCGCGCTGTTGCCGTGGCTCCCAGTCGGTTGGTGCGGTCAACCCGCACCAGGTAATGGCCACGCTTCGCGAACGCGTGCGTCGTGACGGCGTACCCATCCTTCGCGAGCTTGACGGCATTGCCATCCGAGCGGACCTTGACCGGGTCTGTGCCGTCGCCGAAGTCCCAGGTTTCCTCGCCGTCGGTGGTGCGGAACGTCCGGACCTTGAAGGTCACCGGAACCCCCGGCTTGATGCCGATCGTGGGAGAGAACGCGGCGTGGATACTCGGCGGAAGCGATTCCGGCGCATTGCGGTCGATCACCTGCACGACGGCGAAGTCGTAATCGACATGTCCCTGGGGATCCGTAACCTTGAGGATCTCGCTGTAGGAGCCTGGTTTGTCGTACGTTTTCTCCACCTGGGGCCCGGTCGCCTTCGTGCCGTCGGTAAACGTCCAATCGTAGTGTGCGATCGTGCCCGCGCGACTCCACGACTTCGAGCCGCCGAGCGCGACGGTCTCCCCCGCGTACGTGAAGCAGTGGGGGCGGGCCACGGCGATGACGTTGGGCTTCTGGGCGCGGAGGGCGGCCTGCCAAAGGAACGCGTAACCCTCCTCGATGCCGAACTTGCCGGAAGGCTGAAGGCGCGAAACATCGAAGTGGAGGTGCGACCAGCCGCCGCTCCCTCCTTCCTTCCCCAGCACGCCGACATTCTGGCCCATGCGTATGCGCGCTCCGGGCTTGATCGCCGGGTCGATCGTTTGGAGGTGACTGTAGCGGTAATACCACCCGTGGTCGTCGAGGAGATAGACCACGTCATAACGAGGTGCGACCGGAGTGCCGTCGTAACCCGGGAGCCGCTCCGTCCCGGCGCTGACGACCAGCCCGTTGGTCGCCGCGACGACGTCCACCATGCCCTCAGCGCCCCCCGTATCGAGCCCGTAGTGATAATAGATTTTCTTGACTGAAGGCTGTTCGCCGCCGTCCACGTACACGGGCTCATTCGCCATCTGGGTGAGAGACGCCAACCAGCGCTGGCGGACCGGATAAACGAATTCGCTCGGCTCGATCCAGGGCGAATCGGCCGGCCAGACACGGATCCGCGCGTCCTTTTCCAGCTTCCAGACGTCGTTGTCGGCGTTCGAACGGTAGCCCCCCGTGACCGGACAATCGACCTGCACTCCACCCGCCGCGACGGGCAGGTTGTAGTTGCCGGACGAGAGCGTGGTCAGTGCGCCGTTGATTTCGACCTTCGCTTGAGCCTCGCGGATCGCGTTGCGAATCGGGTCGCGCTGTTCGCTCACGGCGACGAGCTTGACAGTGGCCGTTGTTCCGTCGGCGAGGATGACCGAACGAGACTCGCCGATCGAGAGGTCCGCCGTTCGAACGATTCGTGGGGTCGGAAACCGAACACCCGCCAGAACGGTGAGGTAGACGCCCCGGTTCGATAGGTTTCCCACCCCGCCGGGGTAGATCGCCTTGATCTCCTCGGGCGCCACGACACGTCCGGTTGAGTCCACCGGACCAAGGATTGCGATCGGCAGGGATCGGAGCAGTGCCACAAGGTCGGGCAGATCGTAGTAGGCCAAGGCGCCGGGTACGACGTTGGCAACCTGTTCGCGCGAAACCGGCGTTTGGACCACGTCGGTCCACGAGGTCAGGGTAGCGCAAAGCTGCATTCCCTGAATCTTTGGCTTGGCGGCCACTGCGTCGAGCACGGCCGCGTGGAGCGCCACGGGGCCCGCGTTCCCCCGTGCGATGACGGACACGCGGTTTTCAAACTCGCCGGCCACCGCTTCGACGACTGAGAGCAGGTCGAAGACTCGTTGGCCGAGCAGTGGGCGAGCCAGATGAATCCCGAGAAACGCCTCCTTCCAGTCGCTTCCGAGCGGTTCCGATTTCGGACTCGGCGCAGTTGTCCCCATGCCTCGGAGGTCGAGGACGAGGATGGCCGACTTTGCGCTCCGTGCGTCGCGATCCACTTCGTCGATGACAGTCGTGGCGTCCTCACCAATCCGGATTTGAAGGCTGCGGTTGGAATCCTTGGGGATGAAGAGCATCCCGGGTAGCGCAATGCCGGGTTCCGTTGTGAACACCAGCTTATGCCAGGTTCGACCGTTGTAGTCGAACCGACCGCGATCCTCGCGTTTCGCCGGCGCGATGGCACTCGGCAAACCGATGAGCCGGCGCACCTCAGGGGCGATTTCCGCGAGGTTCTGCGTCGCGAGCCGCCCCGCCTGCTTCGGGTCTGGTTCCTTGTCCGCGAGCCTGAGCTTCGCGAGGTACTCGGCTCGCTTCGGAGCCAGCTCCTTGGCGCGTTCGGCATTAAGGTCGAACACCGAACGGCCGTGGAATTCGCTCAGCACCTGTCCCGTCTTCGTGCACTGCAACTGGGCGTCGGTGGCGATCGGGAAGTCGGTTTCGACAGGTTCGTCGTCCTTCTTCAAGAGCCAGCGGCGCAGCCAGCGCATTGATGCCTCGCGGCGGGGCTTGGTGAAGCCGTGCGGCTCATCCGACTCAAACAATTCCATCCTCTCGCCGAACCCCAATCGCCCGTAGACGAGCTTGGTTTCACGGAAAGTGTCCCAGCTTCCCTTGATGTCGAAGAAGTCCTGGGTGCCGACGCTGAACAGGGTCGGCTTGGGGGCCCGCAGGATCGCGTAGTCGCCGTGGTCCATGCCGAAGGCCACTTGGCCGGTGATGTTTTGCTCGGCGTCCTGAGGGCCGATCGTCGCGAAGAGCCGTTCGAGCGAGGTGATGTAGCATGAGGGGGCCGCGACGGCGATGCGGTCGTCGAGTGCCATCAAGTAAGCGGTCTCCGTGCCGCCGCCGGAGTTGCCGGTGCAGCCGAGCCGCTGCGGATCGACCTCCAGACGGCTGGCCAGATAGTCGAGGCTGCGAATGCCGTCCCAGATCCGGTAGCTCGCCGCGCTGCGGCCAACGAGCCAGGCACCGATGCCGGCCAACGAGTGCTCGGTGGTGCTGCCGGCGATTGCAGGTTTGCCGTTGGCGTCGAGCAACTGAACCCGTTCGCCCTGGCCGATGGGGTCGAAGCAGAGGGCGGCCATACCGTTCTTCGCGAGCGAAATCGAAATTCGCTGATACGTTTCCGCGGCCTTCCCGTTCGCACTGTGACCGCAGGGGACAAGGACACCCGGAAACGGACCGTCGCCCGCCGGGAGGTAGAAATTTGCCGTGACGTGGTGGTTGGGACGGCTTTCGTAGATGACTCGTTCGACCGAATAGCCGTCGCGCTGGTCTTTGCCGACGACCCGCGCGTTGAGGCGCGTCTTTTCGGGAAGATCGCCGAGCGCTTCGAGGAACTTTGCGCGGATTTCTGTCTGCCGCTGCCGGATCGCCTCCACGGTCTTGAGGCCGGCCACGGCCTTGCGGCGCTCTTCGAGCTTTTCGCGCGCCTGTGCCTCGAGTGCACGGTAGAGCATTTTCGAAGGAGCTTCGTCGGGCCTGAGTACGGCAAGGCTATCGGCGGCCCCGGTCGAGGCGGTGGTCGTTGCGATGACGACGAAGGCGAACCCGAACCGGGTCAGGCTCGAAAACGCGGCGGCTCTCATGCACGATGCTCCCGAGAATCAAGCGGCGTGAGGACACGAAGCGGGGGTCGCTCGAAGGTATGGCTATCTTGGCCGGAGGGGACGCGCACGCCAAGGGGCTGGTCCCTCGGGCGGAGCAAACTGCGCTCAACCCTGTTGATCCCGGTCCCCGGAGGTCGCATACTCGAACTCCCGGCAAGAATCTCTCAACGCGCCCGGGCGACGTTCCGGCTTTTTTCCTTCGAGGTGTTTCGCAATGTCCCGCTCTCGATCGCGCTCGGTCGCGGTTGTCGCCTTCATGGCGCTCACCTGTTTCGTAAGTGGACCATCGGCCGACGCGCAGGCCCAGAAGACGGAGAAGCGTGCCGCGCGCAAGCCGCCGGAAGCCACGCCCGTGGACCGGCTCAAGGTCCTCAAGGGGTTCCGCGTGGAGCTGCTGTACTCGGTCCCGCGCGAACAGCAAGGGTCGTGGGTCAGCTTGACCGTCGACTCCAAGGGGCGGCTGATCACGTCGGACCAGTCCGGCAAACTTTACCGCGTCACCGTTCCCGCGATCGGTGGCCCCGCGTCCGACATCAAGGTCGAGCCGATCGACGTCGAGATCGGCGAAGCGCACGGGCTGCTCTGGGCATTCGACAGCCTTTACGTCGTCGTCAACCGGGTTAAGAAGTACCCCGCCGGCCTCTACCGCGTTCGCGACACCGACGGCGACGACAAACTTGATAAGGTGGAA
The DNA here is from genome assembly GCA_027451445.1 of Singulisphaera sp. Taxonomy (GTDB): domain Bacteria; phylum Planctomycetota; class Planctomycetia; order Isosphaerales; family Isosphaeraceae; genus DAIDJG01. The sequence continues at coordinate 256 of DAIDJG010000386.1, read as the reverse complement.
TTGCTGCGCGCGATTCAAGGAGGCGGCGAACACGGCCCGCACTCGGTGGTGCCCTCACCTGACGGGAAGTCGCTCTACTTCGTCGCCGGTAATGCGACAAAACTGCCGGACCCCGAGGGGTCGCTCGTGCCGCGCATCTGGGGCGAGGACAACCTCCTTCCGCGTATGACCGATGGCAAAGGGTTCATGCGCGACGAAAAAGCCCCAGGCGGTTTCATCTGCCGACTCGATCCCGACGGCAAGCAATGGGAACTGG
>DAIDJG010000385.1 GCA_027451445.1 Singulisphaera sp. | reverse complement strand
TTCGGCACTCTTGACTTCGGCCCCCGCGCTCCGCAGTCTGTCAGTTCCGAGCACGGCCCAGCGGCCGCGCTGCACCTTCAAACCTGGGAGCGACACAATGAACCGAAAGTTGGCTCTGTACGGACTCGTCGCGCTCTTCGCTGTGGCCTGGGGCCATTCGGCCTCGGCCGCCGAGAAGCTGCGCATGCTCATCATCGACGGCCAGAACAATCACAACTGGCGAGAAATGACCCCGCCGATGAAAGCCGCACTCGAAGCCACCGGCCGCTTCACCGTCGACGTGGCAACAACCCCCAACAACAAGGCGCCGAAGGGGGCGTGGGATTCCTTCCAGCCGGAGTTTACCAAGTACGACGTGGTTCTGAGCAACTACAACGGCCAACGTTGGCCCGACCGCGTGGAGAAGGCTCTCGAAGAGTATGTCTCGAACGGCGGCGGTCTCGCGATCATCCATGCGGCCAACAACGCGTTCGCCGGCTGGAGCGAATACGACAAGATGATCGGACTCGGCTGGCGCGATAACAAGTATGGCGAGCGGGTCACTGTTGACGGGGACGGCAAGGTTGTCCGCACGCCCAAGGGTGAAGGCCCCGGCGCGGGTCACGGCCCTCAGCACGCCTTCAAGGTCGTGATCCGAGACGCTGAGCACCCGATCACGAAAGGCATGCCTCACGAGTGGATGCACGCGAAGGACGAACTCTACCAGGGCCAGCGCGGGCCGGCGGAGCACATGCACATCCTCGCCACCGCCTTCGCCGCGAAGGAAATGAAGGGAACCGGGACCAACGAGCCGATGGTATGGGTCATCCCCTACGGCAAGGGACGCGTCTTCACGACTGTGATGGGACACGTCGGCGGTAAAGGAGACCCGTCGATCCGTTGCGTCGGCTTTCAGACCTTGGTGGCCCGAGGCGCGGAGTGGGCCGCGACGGGTAAGGTGACGATACCGATCCCGGACAATCTCCCGACCGCCGACAAAGTCAGTCTCGCGCCGTCGGATGCGAAATGATCCGTTCACCCTCGGCGCGGTTCGCATGCCGCGCCGAGACGTTAGGCCCGCGAACCCGAGCCCGCTTTGCGACCGGTTGATACCGGCGCTTTTTCGCACGCGAACCGGGCAATGGCTTCACGCATTTTGCCGGCGTCAATCTCGTGGACGTCAATCGGTGCGCCCACGCCGCGAAGCATCGTAAGTGTAAGGCGTCCCCCCAGGTGCTGGCGGAACTCCTCGAGGCCGCGGAACAGCGTCTCCGTGTCGTTCAGGATCGGATGCTCGAGCGTGAATCCCAGGTCCCTCAAGCAACCCAACACGCGCTCCGCATCCGCCTCCGGCAGACCGAGCGCCATGGCCGAATACACCGTGTCGATCGCCAGTCCAATCGCCACCGCTTCACCGTGCCGAAGTTGAAACTCGGTCATCGCCTCGAGTTTATGAGCCGACCAGTGGCCGAAGTCGAGGGGGCGTGCCTCCAGGGCCTCGAACGGGTCGCCGCCGAGCGTGATGTGCCGTCGATGCCACTCGGCGGACGCACGAATGACGGGGAGCGCCGCGTCGAGGTCGCGTTCGCGGACGCGAGGAGCCAGTTCGCAGAGCGTGTCAAAGAGCGCCGGCTCCTTGAGGAGCGAGACCTTCACAGCCTCGGAGAAGCCGCAGATGAAGTCGCGATCGGGCAGGGTCGCGAGGAGCGCGGTGTCGTTGATGACCGCCCAGGGCACCGCGAAGGCGCCGAGCCAGTTCTTCTTACCGAACAGGTTCACGCCGTTCTTCACGCCGACGCCGGAGTCAGCCTGTCCCAGTGTCGTGGTTGGTAGGCGAACCAGTCGCAAGCCCCTGTGAGCGATGGCCGCGGCAAACCCGACGGCGTCCAGCACAGCACCGCCGCCGATCACCACCACATACGAGCGCCGGTCGAGATTCGCCGCGTTGAAGACCTTGAGCATGCGCTCCAGGATATGGATATCGTTCTTGACCGCCTCGCCACCGACCACCACCTGCACGTTCCCTGCGAGCTTGATCCGGCTTGGATACTTCGCGGCGAATGCACGGATCTTCGCTCTGAGATCGGGCTGCGCCCTCGCAACGTGCTCATCGAGCCAGAATTGCACGCGCGCAGGACGATCGTCGGACGGTTCGAGCACGTTCGCCAGGATCTCGTGATCGTTGCCGAGCACGTCGTTCGAGAAGTAGAGCCGATGAACGAACGAGGGCGAGAAGTGCACCTCGTCTTGGTTGGGCTGGCGTGTCGTCATCTCGAGATTTCCAGAGTCGTCGGCGGGGTTCCTCTCGTCAGGGGCTCAGTTGCGACCCGGGGCGGAGGGGCGAGATCTTTAACTATACAGGCTCAATCCAGCGCGGTCGAGGGGGTGGCCGAGAACGTTATCTCGTGTTGTCTCAAGCCAGTATGTCGTGGATCACCGTCCCCGACACGTCCGTCAACCGGAACGGGCGCCCGGCGTAGCGGAACGTGAGCTTTTCGTGATCCAGGCCGAGTAGATACAAGATCGTCGCGTGCAGGTCGTGCATGTGAACTTTATCGACCACCGCCTTGTGGCCAAGTTCATCCGTCGCCCCGAAGGCAAAGCCCGGCTTGACCCCGGCACCCGCCAGCCAGACGGTAAAACCGCCCGGATTGTGGTCGCGACCGGTGCCGTTCTTTTCGGCGTACGGAGTACGTCCAAACTCGCTGCCCCACCACACCAGGGTGTCTTCAAGCAGGCCCCTCCGCTTGAGGTCGGCCAGGAGCCCGGCGATCGGGCGATCGACGTTGCGAGCGTGTTCCGCATGCTTCGGCAAGTTGGAGTGCTGATCCCATGCGGGATTCGCCGTACTGTCCCCGTAGGTCACCTGAACAAAGCGCACGCCGGACTCGCTCAACCGCCGCGCCATCAGGCACTGCCGGCCGAAATTGTCGGTCGCCGGCTCGCCAATCCCGTAGAGCGCAAGCGTGTCTCGGCTCTCATCCGCGAGGTCCAGGACGTGCGGCGCATGGCTCTGCATGCGCCAGGCCAGCTCGTACGACGAGATGATCGCTTCCAGCTCGGAATCCCCTGGGGCTTTCTTGATCTGCTCGGCGTTCAGCTCGCGCAACAAGTCAAACTCGCGGCGCTGAGCCGCCGCGGACAATCCGGGGTTCGTCAGATTGCGGATCGTCGCCTGCGACGCCGGCGCCCCGGCCTTCCCGAGCGGTGTCCCCTGATAAACCGCCGGAAGGAAGGCACTCCCGTAGTTTCGAGCCCCGCCATTGCCCGCCGACGGAGCGATCGAGACAAATCCGGGCAGGTTCTCGTTCTCGGTCCCCAGCCCGTAGAGCAGCCAGGAGCCGAACGATGGCCGGATATTCGTCGTCGCGCCACAGTGCAGGAACAACGTCGCCGGGCCGTGGGCCACGCCTTCGGTGTGCATCGAGTGGATAAAGCAAAGGTCATCGACGTGCCGGTTGATCTCCGGGAACAGATCCGAACTCCAGCGACCGCACTCGCCGTGTTGCGCGAACTTCCAGAGCGGCTTCATCACGCGCTGGGATGAGCCCCGCTTCCCGGTGTTCGCCAGCACCCGCGCATCGTCGAATGACATCATCTTGCCGTCGGCGGAGTCGAGCTGCGGCTTGTGATCGAACGAGTCGACCTGGCTCACACCACCCTGCATGAAGAGGAAGATCACTCGCTTCGCGCGCGCCGGGATTGGGGGAACCCGGGGCGCCAGGGGGTTGACCGTCTCCGCCGTGGCAAGGCCTGCGAGGGCCAGATAGCCGAACCCACAACCCGCGCCCCGCAACAGATCTCGTCGACTGATCGGCATGTTCATGGCGTTCACCCCAAAAACCAACCAAGAATACGGCCGCCATCGGCGGAAACTGTGATTCCAACGCGAGCCTGGTTCTGCTCAGCGATCGGTCAGACAGCGCACGACGGATCCAAATCATCTCCGTTTTCGGCGCGAAATTATCGCTTTCTTTCCCGTGAAGGGATTGATGATCTCTCGGGTTTCTTTTTCCACACTGTCATAACCGAGGACGTCGACCCCCTCTATCCAAAGATCGAAAAACTTCGATAAATCATAAGTCTGAGGCCAGACTTCGCACTCCTCGGACGTCCAAACGGCGTTCTTTTCGTCGTTGCAGTCCACACACGAAAAAATGTTGCAACCAAACTCGCAAAACGGAAGAAGACCGGTTCGCCACTCGCCCCCGTTGTATTCTGCCCCTTCCTTCGCTACCCGGAAGGTTTCGACAAGATCTCCGTAATCCGATTTATATCCTCCCGCTACCCCAACGAGGCCATAACCGGGGCCGAATCCCCCGTTTGCGATTTGGAGATAACACGCTCTGAGCAACGGCGGAATGGAGAACCCAAGATCTCGTTCGGCCTGTTCGATCGCGCTCTCGGTCGCGCAGTTGAACGTCGGAGCAGTGTCCAACGATTGAACGTAGGCGGCAAGCTTGTCGATCACCGAATTGTTCATGAGCCGTAAGGCCTCCGTCTCGACGAACTCAGATTCAGGACGAATAGCGGAAATCCATCGAACCGAACAAAGCCTGGAAGATCAGTGCCCAATTCGCTTCTAGGCTCTCTCCGCGGCCGTCTTCAAGGAATTTCCGCGCGAGCCGCGCCTCAGCCTCCGAGGGTGGCCGGCCGAGCGTCCGGCGGTAGGCCAGGACGATTCGCTCCTCATCGTCATGGACGGGTTCGGACAGAAGCCGAGCCGCAGCGGCTCGGGCCTGTTCGATGACGAACGGGTGATTCATCAAAAAGAGTGCCTGCGGAGCCACGGTGCTGACGTTCCGGCGGCCGACCACCATACTGGGATCGGCCATGTCGCAGACTTCCAAAAACTCGGGGAGTGCGTTGCGGAAGACAGGAGCATAAATGCTGCGCCGGGTGTCCGAATGCTTGAATCCGTAGTCAGCGGCCAGCTCAGCCGGAAAGGTGGCACCGCTCATTTCCTGCTTGAGCTGTGCGCTCACGGCGAGCATCGTGTCGCGGAGACACTCCGCGTCGAGCCGACGATGATTCATGCGCCAGAGCAGTCGGTTCTCCGGATCGGCCGCGAGGGCGCGAGATTGATCCTGAGTGCTCAGTTGATAGGTTCGCGACAGAACGATCCTGCGAATCAACGTCTTGATCGACCAACCCTCGCCCACGAAACGAACGGCGAGGTCGTCGAGCAGTTCGGGATGTGACGGCAGTTCCCCGGTCGTACCGAAGTTATCGGTCGTCCGCACGAGCCCCGCGCCGAAAAGCCAGTGCCACACGCGATTGACGATCACACGAGCGGCGAGAGGATTCTCTTGGCCGGCAAGCCAATCCGCGAGTTCGCGCCGGCCGCTTTCGCCGCTCGGCAACGTCGGTTGAGTCGAACCGCTCGCGACCCGCAAAAAACCGCGAGGGACGGCTTCGCCCAACGTGTGGACGCTGCCACGAATGTGCACCCGAGTGTCACCGATCTGTGACTCCTCGAGCACAGACATCACCATCGGGCGCTTCGGACCGCTGGCACGAAGTTTTTTGAGCTCCGCTTCCATCCGCTTCAATGTCTGGTCATCGACGTCACGCGCCTTGGGCGACGCGGGAACTTTGCCGACCGGCTCAGCGGCCAGGAAGACGACCGCGTCGGCGATCACGGTGCCGTCGGTTCCCTCGTTGGAGACGAGCACATAGCCCTGGTTGCTCCGCTCGAAACGGAACCGACCAAGCGAAACAAAGCATCCGTCGATCGGCGGCGGAGTCCGCATGTTCACGCATACGGTTTTTTCGCCATCGGCGCTGAGGATCGTAACCGGTACGGCACTCGCGCGATTCGTGTCGGCCGTGTAAGAAAGTCGGACCTCGTAAACGCCGGCCTCCGGCAATTCCGGCTGAAACGTGAGCGACTTCTCGCCTTTTCCCGTGTTCATGTCGTGGAGGTAGCCGTTACCGACGAACGTCGGCACAAAGCGCGACTCCTGCCACTGGCCGACTTTTTTCGCTTGCGTGTCATCCACGACGATCCCGGGAAGATCCCCCGCGGCGATCGCTCCTCTCGCCTTCCCCGGCTTCACTCCGAGCGCCGCGAGGCGCGTTTGTTCCGTCTTGATTCGGCCTTCGAGTTCGGCCACGGCTTTCTCGTGCCGCTGATACAGGGCTTCTTGTTCCGTCGGAAGCGGCAACGGACGCTCAATCCATTGCGAGACGTTCGCGTGCTCCATCGCCTTGGCATTACGCAGGATTCCTGCGAGCGCATAGTAGTCGCGCGTTGGGATAGGGTCGAATTTGTGGTCGTGGCAGCGGGCGCAACCGATCGTTTGGGCGAGGAACGCCTTGCCGATCGTGTCGAGTTGCTCGTCCACGACGTCCATCCGGAGCTGCCCTTTGTCCTGCTCTTCCAGGTTGTTGTTGCCGAGCGCCAGGAACGTCGTCGCGATCATCTGCTCTTGCCGCGCTTCGACAGTCTCCGCCGTCAGCAGGTCGCCGGCAATCTGCTCGCGGACGAAGCGGTCGAACGGCAAATCGGCATTGAAGGCGTTGATGACGTAATCGCGGTATCGCCAGGCCTCCTTGAAAATGAGCCCCCGTAGCGTCAACGACTCGCCAAAGCGCGCGACGTCCAGCCAGTGCCGGCCCCAACGTTCGCCAAACTGAGGCGATGCCAGCAAGCGATCGACGAGCTGCTCATAAGCCGCCGGCGAATCATCGTTGACAAACGCATCGACCTCTCCCGGCGCCAGGGGCAGACCGATAAGGTCGTACGACACGCGGCGTGCGAGCGCGATCTTGTCGGCATCTCCGACGGGTCGCAACCCCTGCGCCTCCAGCCTGGCGAGGACAAATCCGTCGATCTCGTTGCGACACCACCCAGGATCCTTGACCACCGGCGTCGTGTGTCGCCGAGGCGGTTGATACGACCAGAACTTCCGCCCACTATCCAGGTCGATCCCCGCCTTCACGGGAGCCGCTTTACCCACCCGAGGATCGGGCGCTCCCATCTTGATCCAGTGTTCGAAGTTGGCGACCACCGCGTCCGGCAATTTGCCTCGCGGCGGCATCGCCAGCCCATCGTGCCGGAGAGCCTCCAGGATCAGACTCTCCTCCGGCTTCCCCGGCGCCAGGGCCGGCCCGGTATCGCCTCCTTTGAGCACCGACTCGCGCGTGTCGAGCCGTAAGCCCCCCTTGAGCTTCTTGGCTTCCGCGGAATGGCACGCGTAGCACTCTTTCACGAGTACCGGGCGAATCTTCGCCTCGAAAAACGCGAGGCCCTCAGCGTTGCCTTCGGCGCCGATTGCGTGCGCACAGAAACTCATCAGAAGCACGCCGATCCCTGCAATCGCGACGGGTCTGAGCATTCCGCAGAACCTCTTTTTGACTCGTTGTCCGCAAAGGGGACACCAACCGGGGGCGGGGATGAGAGGCCTTACAGCATTCGAGGCCGTATGGCCAACTCGAGTTGGGGGTCGTAGTTCCGACACCACCGACTTCACAGGCGGACCTCCATCTTATTCGGTCCGCTCGTCTTTTGCCATTCGCTCGGTCACGTTTTTCCTGTGACAGGCCCGGAAAACCAACGGATTGGGCAAGCCGTTTTCGAACAAGTATTGTACAATCGGCACAATTGCAATCGCGCGGGGTTCATTCTGCGACCGCTCCTGACACACACCGGAGATTCCGCTATGCGCACTGAACCCGGGCCCATCGGTCATCGAACACGGTCTTTAACCCGTCGGCGCTGGCTGAGTATCGGCGGCCTGGGATGTTTTGGTTTGAGCCTTGCCGATGCGCTGCGCGCGGATGCGGTCAAGACGCTCTCGCGCCGATCGCAGCCGATCCGCTCGTGCATTCTCATCTTCTACTACGGCGGTCCCAGCCATCTCGAAACCTGGGATATGAAGCCCGACGCTCCCAGGGAGGTTCGAGGCGAGTTCCAGTCGATCGCGACCAACGTACCCGGAATCCGCATCGGCGAACATCAGCCGCACTCCGCGAAGGTGGTCGACCGGCTGGCGATCATCCGCAGCATGCACCACCCGATGACGAACCACAATGCCGCCGCGTTCGCCACGCTGAGCGGGCGTTCGCCGGCGAAGGGGGATCTGGAACTCCTGGGGAACGACCGCAACGACCCGCCCTGTCTTGGCTCGCTCCTCAGCCATCGTCTCAGCGAGCGCCCGGGCGTACCCACGTTCGTGGCATTGCCCCACGTGATGTACAACGTGGTCCAGCTCCCCGGACAGGTGGCGGGATTCCTGGGCTCGAAGCACAGCCCGTTTCAGGTCACCCGCGACCCGAACACCCCGGATTTCCGACTCGACGAATTGGATTTGCCTGCGGATCTCCCTCTCGATCGGCTCGATTCAAGAGCCGCGCTCCTCCGCTCCGCAGACCCGGTCTGGCCGAAAGCCGAGCATGAAGATGCGGCCTCGGCGCTCGACGTTTACAGCCAAAAGGCCTACCAGCTCCTACGCTCTGAACCCGTGCGCCAGGCGTTTCACCTCGATCGTGAAGATCCGAAACTGCGCGATCGCTACGGGCGTACGAAACACGGCCAAAGCGTTCTGCTGGCACGAAGATTGGTCGAGGCAGGAGTTCGGTTCGTCACCGTTTATGATCACGAGCGCAACGGCCAGCTCGCAAACTGGGACGCGCACCAAGACGTTTTCCCGAGACACCGGAACGACCTGCTACCTCCGGCCGACCGGGCCTTTGCGACGTTGATCGAGGATTTGACGGAGCGTGGAATGCTCGACTCAACACTCGTGATCGCCATGGGGGAGTTCGGCCGGACGCCCAAGATCAACGCGAATGCCGGGCGCGATCACTGGCCGTATTGCTTCACCACCATTCTCGCGGGTGGAGGCGTCCAGGGGGGAACCATCCATGGTGCGAGCGACAAGCTCGGCGCCTATCCCGACCGCGACGGGGTCACGCCAGGAGATCTCGCCGCCACGCTGCTCTGGCGGTTTGGCCTCGATCCGGCGAGCGAGATCCGTGACCTTACCGACCGCCCGTATCGGTTGGCGGAGGGTCAACCGCTTCAGAGGCTCTTTCGCAGCTAAGCATTTGGCCGGGAACAAGTTCCCGGCATGAAAATGTGGTCAGCTCGGTGTGATCGGGTTTTGTTTTTGTCCCTACGAGACAGAGAGTAATCGGCGATCGCGGTTCGGTTCACGCGAGGCTGCAAATCGGAACGTTCTTCCCCGCCCGCTCGCAAGCCGTTGGTGGTGGGTAACATCTGAAGATCCAGTCCAGCACGCCGAACACCAATCACCGCGACGCCTTTCCGTCGCCGTTGTCACCAACGGCAACGCCATGCGCATCGATGAGTCGGCGTCCCTCCGCTCGGAGCGCGGGCAGGCGAAGCGCAAACACAGCAGCGCCGGCGAGGCACGCGGCTCCGCCGAGGCGGATCGCCGACGGCGCTCCGAACCGCTCGGCGACGAAGCCCGCAAGCAGCGAACCAAACGGGGCCATTCCCATGAACATCATCGAATAAACCGCCATCACCCGCCCTCGCAGTCGGTCCGGGACCATAACCTGAATCAACGTGTTCGAAGCCGACATGCCCAGCATCATCGCAAAGCCTACGGGAACGAGCAAAGCGACGGACAGTCCGAACGAGCGCGAGAACGAGAACGCGATCAGGCTCGTCCCAAAACCCGCCGCAGCCATCGCCACCCAGCGTCCGAGTCCGCGAATCCCCGTCCGAGCCGCGAGTGTCAAAGCGCCACACAAGGCGCCGACCCCCGTCGCCCCCATCAACAGGCCGAGTCCGCGCGGGCCAGCGTGCAGAATGCGGTCCGCAATGATCGGCATCAAAGTCGAATACGGCATGCCCGCAATGCTGATCACGCCCAGCAGCAGCAAGAGCGCTCGGATCGGCGCCGTGCATGCCACAAAACCAAATCCTTCAACCACATGCGCAAGCGGTGAGCCACGGTGTCCGGTCTGCGCACGCGGTTCGAGCCGCATGGCGAGCAGCCCGGCGATCACGGCGAGATAGCTCGCTCCGTTGATCAGGAAGCACCAACCTTCGCCGACCATCGACAAGGCGAGCCCCGCCGCCGCGGGGCCGAGAATGCGCGCGCCATTGACCATCGACGAATTGAGCGCGATCGCGTTGAGCAGGTCGACCTTGCCCACCATGTCGACGAGAAACGCCTGACGCGCCGGGATGTCAAAGGCGTTGACAATGCCCAAACACGCTGAGAGCACAAACACATGCCAGATCCGGACGCTCCCGGACAACGTAAGGCCCGCCAAGATGAAGGCCAACGTCATTGCCGTTGTCTGAGTGACGACGATGATGCGGTGACGGTTCTGGGCATCCGCCAGACTGCCGCCCAGCGGGGCGAGCAGGAACACGGGAATCTGGCCCGCGAATCCGACAAACCCCAGTAACACCGCCGATCCGGTCAGCCGATAGACAAGCCAGGATTGTGCAACGCCTTGCATCCAGGTTCCGATCAGCGAGACGAGTTGCCCCGACATGAAGAGCCGGTAGTTGCGATAAGCGAGCGCGCGGACGATGGGGTATCGAACCGCCGGCTTGATCGCGGGCGCCGCGAACTCCGGATCGCGGTCGGCCGGCACAGTTTCCCCATTTCCGTTGGGGCCTTGCGGTTCGTTCACGTCGTCCCTCGATTGCGGACTCGTCCTGGGCGCAAACGTCCAGTTTGACGTGGCTCCGGGCACTCGGCAAGGCGACTGACACGAAGCGCCTCGGCAATAATCGCGAAACGCTGACTCGCCGCGGAGACACCGAAAGCCCGTCGCGACAGATCGTTTTTCTTCAAGTCACACCGCCGCGCCCTGGCGTGCTCCGATCTTGAATGTATTTCGGCGGTAAATCGAGGATCTCCTTATCCAATACGAAGATCCGGCGCAAACCATTCAAGCCGGACAAGCGGCGAGACCGATCGAAAAGGCTGTTGGCGGTCCCGATTCGGTCCCCGAGGGGGACGTCGAGAACCGCGGAAACTCGCGTGTTGGTGCGGTCCATGGTCGATCAGGGCGTTCACCAACGACGCGGTGGATTATTCGTTCTGAGCCTCGTCGTCCTGGCGCTTTTCGCCAGCGTCAGGGCGGGCACCGAGGTCCTCACACCGCACGCGATCGAGAACGTGACGTGGCCCTTGTGGCAGCCGCGCGCCATCGCGGTCCATCAGGGAAACGCACGGTTCTCACTTCCGACCACGATGGCCTCGTCGCGCACATTAGTAATTGTGTCGGCCCTGGCGAAATCAGGCAGGTCCTTCCCGATGCGCCTCTCGGCTCGAGCCACCACACAGGCCATCGAGCCGGAATTGGTCCCAGAACCGTTACGAAACACGGCCAAACTTCAAGCTCCGGCACTTCCCCCAATCCCCGACCCGGTGGACCGTATGCCGCCTCGCGTGCGAACGTTCCATCTGCTCGTGCGCGAGGGGGACGTGACAAGCGTATCGAACTATCAGGCCTTAAGGGGCGAACTGCGTGCCGTTGGTGAGCGCATACAGGTTTATGTCGACGATCACGATCTTCCTGTGGTGAAACCGGACGTCCTGCGCGATCTCGTAGCCACTTTCGACGACCAGATTTTTCCCAAGGCCGCGACATCCCTCGGGATGGCGTACGACTCAGACGGCGACGGTCGCTTTACCGTGTTTATGACAAGCTGGCTGACCCGCTTGGGGGGCGGAAAGCATGCGGTCGACGGGTTTGTGCGTAGCGCGGACCTCGACATGAGATGCGCCGCCCCGTACAGCAACCACGGCGACATGATGTACCTGAGCACGGCGCTCACCGCCGGACCACATCTCCGCACGGTGCTCGCGCACGAATACACGCACGCCATCGCCTTCAGTACGCCCGCTCGGCTCGCTTCCCACGGGGTGGAAGAGGAAGACTGGCTCGATGAAGGCCTGGCCCACCTTGCCGAGGACTTGCACGACTTCTCGCGGTCCAACCTCGACTACCGTGTGAGCGCCTTCTTGACGAACCCCGAGCGATACCGTCTGGTCGTGGAAGACTACTACGCCGACGATCTGTTTCGGAGCCACGGCAATCGCGGAGCCACGTATCTATTCCTCCGCTGGTGTCTGGACCGGTTCGGCCCCCAGTTGCTGCCGGCGCTTCTGCACTCCAATCTCCGAGGGGCCGCGAGCCTCGAGGCGGCGACCGGTCTGCCCTTTGCGGAGCTCTATCGAGAATGGTCCACCGCCTTGTTCCTGAGCGGACTCGAGCCCGAGCCTCGATTGGATCGCAGCTACCGCACGCTCAACCTCCGTGCTCCGTTCGACGACTGGGAGCTCGCCGGCCCTCGCCCTGTGAGTGTCACCCCGGGAGGTGTGCCTAACGCCTGGGAGGCTTATGGCACCACAAGCCACTATGTCGTGGTCGAGGGCGCAACGACGGGTGCGGTTGAGATTCAGATCACGGGGGTTCCCGAAGCGGAGATGCAAGTCACGGCGGTTCGACTGCCCGATGATCTGGCGGGAGTCGAACTCTCGGTCGACTGGCAGCCGTCCGGTTCGCAAGAGGTTCAAGTCACCTCGAGGGTGTCGGAACGGCGTGGGAGCGCCGTGCGGCTCTCATCCCTGTCCTGGGAGCCCGTCGTGCCGGCGGTCGATCCTCACTCCGCGCCCTACCGGCGCGGAGGGATCGACATGCTTGGGATCGCCTCTCGATTCGGCACCTCAGCGCTTCCCGCGGGAGGCCGATTGCAGTCCAGGCCCATCGCACTTCCTAGTGCTGCATCCCGCACCGGACCGCTGATCTTCAAGGTGGTTGGGACCGACGATCAGGGAAGACGCATCGCAGGATGGGCCGAATTGCCCATGGCCGCACCGCCTCAAGCGGCGGGTCTCGAAGACGAAGTGCTGACACGGTAAGTGTGCGATCGCGATGATTGTGCCGGCTGCGAAGGACTGAGGCGGGTACCGTGTTCACGTTGTCGAGAGGACGGGTAAGAAGCGAGGAACGCTCATCCCAGCACAAAGCCCCACCACGTCCGCCAGCGCGTCGAGCACGTCGGGATCGCGAGCGACGATTGGCAGCGCTTGCGCAAGCTCGGTACCGACCGCGAGCATCACCCCGAGCACAAAGATTGTTCGGAGACGGGTCGTGCTTGCCGCCGCTCGAGTCCAGAACAGTCCGAAGCCCCCAAAAAGTCCGGCATGTGCGACCTTGTCGAGATGCGGAATCTTCAACGCGGGTCCGCCCGAATCCCGCTCCGGCGTCATGCCGCGCGGGAGCAGACAGAGCGTGATCAGCAAGGCCGTCCAGATAACAGCCGGCAGATAGAGCTTCGCCATGAATTGATCTCTCGAGCAGGATCGAAACGCGCCTCGCGACGATCGACTCGGCGCGAGGGGCTCTATCTGTGCAAACGGAAACGAGGGAGCGAAGGCGTCAAGCCTTCATCAAGAATCACCTCTTCGAAATGGCAGCGGATCCACGCGCGCTGCGTTACAAGTTTCCGTCCAGTCCTTGCTGATGGAAGAAATGGACCACCTCGTCCTGGTTCGCGAGCAGCCAATCAATGGACGGCTCATGCCGCATGGCCTTGCGAATCACCTTGGCCGTGGCCTCGCGGTGGATGTCGAAAAGCGCTTTATGATCAACCTTGTCGACTTTCGTCACCGAAGGATCGAGCCAAACCGAGTAGATGATTCCCAGGTCGTTGGCTTTTTCCTTGGGGATGTCGCCAGCACGAACCGCGTCGAGCACGCCGTTGGCGATCGCAGCCTGAACCGTGCCCATCAGGATGTTGGTGTATTCTGCACTTTTCACGGTGACCTTGCTGACCATCACAGTCACGGGCCGAACCTGTACGTCGCTGTTGAGGATGGCGAAGACCTTCGTATGGCCCTTCACCTGCTCGCCGATCAGCGACGCCAGCGCATTGCCGACCGGACCGTCGAGCTCACCGATGACGACCTCCGGCTCCGCACAGAGATAATCCTCAGACCCCTCGACCAGGGCCTCACCCGTCCGCAAAACGATCCGCTCACTCATGGGAGTTCCTTTGTGCCTTACTCCGGCCGTTCAGCCGGCGGTTTGGAAAACGCTCGATTATGGGAGGACCCGACGCGTGTGACAACGCCGGCATCACCCCGCGGCATATCGGAGATTGCCGGCCTCGCGATTCGTCAACGGGCCGGCAACATGGTTCGAAGCGCCTCTGACGCCTCGTGCAAGGCGACCCGGCCCTGGTCGAGGAAGTTGTGGCGCCGCAAAAAGCCGTGGATCATGCCGTTGTAGCGCGTCAGTTTCACGCTCACTCCAGCCTCAGCGAGCCGCGAGGCGTAGGCCTCAGCTTCGTCGCAGAGCGGGTCGTATTCGGCGGAAATGACCAGCGCGGGAGGGAGGCCCGAGAGGTCCGGCGCGCGTAATGGGGACGCATTCGGCTCGAGTCGACTTGCCGGGTCGGGCACGTAATGGTTCCAAAACCACGCCATGGCATCACGAGTCAACATGTAGCCTTGGGCGTTCTGGAGGTAAGAACGCGTGTCGAGGTCGCAGTCGGTGATCGGGTAGATGAGCAGTTGGAACGCCAATGACGGGGTTCCCCGATCTCTCGCCCTGAGGGCGCATACCGCAGCGAGGTTCCCCCCAGCGCTATCACCGCCCACGGCAATCCGAGACGCGTCGATCCCCAACTCCGCGGCGTGCGCTGCGACCCACACGAGTGCCTCGTAAGCGTCATCGACCGCAGCAGGATAGGGATTCTCGGGCGCCAGTCGGTAGTCGACCGACACGACCACGACCCCCGCCTCATGCGCCAACGACCGGCACAACGCGTCATGGGTCTCGATACTGCCGATCACCCACCCACCACCGTGGAAGTAGACGAGCCCCGGACGGAGTTGATCTCCGCCGGGTGAGATGATTCGGATTCGCAACATCCCGCCGGGTCCTGGAACGTGTCGGTCCTCAATGATCGCGATACTCGGGCCCGGACCGAGCACTTTCGTCGCCAATTCCATCTGAGCACGTGCTTCGCCCGGCGACAGAGATTGAATCGCCACACCCGGTTGCTCGGCCATCTGATCGAGAAGGACTTGCACCTGACGATCGATGGGCATGCCAATGCTCTCCCCTGCTGCGACCACGATACCCTGAGCAAGCACCGGAATCCCCTGACCGGAATCGCTCCAATCTGGTGCCGCGCTCGATGCAACCATTGTATCGATCGGAACGCGATCGCGGCAGACCCATGACCCGGAAAGTCGTTGGCAGCCCTGGGTCTATTCTCGCGATCGTCAGATCGACACTCCAATCATTCAATATCCAATCCTCCGATGTCAACACGCATCATTGCGCGACTACCCGTTGGAGAAAGGCTGAGGTCGTGTTATAGTAGACGCCGATGAAAGGCCGGTGTCGTCAATTTGGGTCGTTGTCCAGGACCCAACGGACCGCATCATGGATACTAGTCGACTCCTGATTGTCGAAGACGATGATCCGACTCGGGAAATGATCCGTCAGATCTTCGAACACGCGATCTGCACGGTCATTTCAGCGACCACACTTGACGAGGGACTGGCTGCGCTCGAGCCGCCGCCCGACTTTCTAGTCATGGACCTGAACCTGCCGCACGGCGACGGTATCGAGGTGTTGCAGCAAATCCGCCGGTCGGGGCTGCCGATCCGGGTCGCGGTCTGCACCGGACGGGCGGATTGCGATCATTTGAAGGTCGTCGCCGGCCCGGATCCGGGCAGGTTGCACGACGCTCAGAACGAGATCGAGGCGTTGTACGAGGTTCTCGAACTCCGGTCGGTCTGAGCAAATGGCTCCCGCGAATCTCACCCGCGCCGGCCCGTCAGTAGGACGTGAAACTCACCGACTCGCGAGAGAACCAAGAAGTATCGGCAGGGCGAGACTCTGGCATTGCCTTTTTTCGGCGAATGGCCAAGAATGCCGCCGCTTCCGGGTGAGACGACGCACAAGAAGCAACCTGGCCATGGCTGGCCGGGCGAGGTGAGCATGGAGGCGTGAGCGAATGGCGCGCTGGTTCGTCGACCGTCTGCCGCAAAAGGGCATCCCCTCGGTGAGCCTGCGCCGGCTGCTCCCCGAGGCCCGATTCGTCGGTTGCCCCGACTGGGAGGTTTCCGGCTGCACCTCAGACAGCCGCCGTATCGATCCCGGGCAAGTGTTTGTCGCGGTTCGAGGTGCGCGCCACGATGGACACGCGTTCGTCGCCCAGGCCCTTGAACGAGGCGCCGCGGGTGTGATCGTTGAGCGCGTCTGCCCCGAGGCAGGGGCGTTGCAGGCCATCGTACCTAACTCCCGAATCGCCCTGGCGAAAGTCTGCCAGGCGCTGGCGGGCGACCCTTCGCATCAGCTCTCCCTTCTTGGGGTCACGGGGACGTGCGGTAAGTCGGTCACAAGCCTCTTGCTCCGCTCGATTCTCGAGTCCAACGGCGAGCGGATGGGACTCGTGAGCGCGCAAGGGTGGTCCGACGGCGTCGACACCCACCCCCTGGGCCAGCCCGTTCCTCGGACCGAAAGCCTTGCCGTCATGCTCGCGGCGATGGTCGATCGCGGTTGCAGCACGGGGGTCATCGAGGTCGCCCCTGAGGCGCTCGAGCTCAAACGCCTGGAAGGTCTGAAGTTTGACGCCGCGGTGGTGTCCGACCTGGGCGGACCCATCGGCTGGAACACGCATGACCTGGTCGATCGTCGCCGGCGCAAGGCAAAACTCGTTCAAAAGATCGTGCCCGGCGGAGTGGCGATCGTCAATGCCGACGACCCGCATGCCGAACTGCTCGGAGGAATCAACCTCG
Organism: Singulisphaera sp.; assembly: GCA_027451445.1. GTDB lineage: Bacteria > Planctomycetota > Planctomycetia > Isosphaerales > Isosphaeraceae > DAIDJG01. Next base: position 19,997 of record DAIDJG010000385.1, on the reverse strand, counting down.
ATGCGCGCCGGGTGACCTTCGCCCTCGACCGAGAGGCGGATGTAACCGGTCGGATCGAACGCGTTCATTCCGATGGAACCCGTTTCGTCCTCCGTGGTTTCGGACACGACGCGGTCGTCGAACTCCCCCTCGTGGGGCGCGCGAGTGTCTCGCAGGCGCTCGCGGCTGCGGCGGTCGCGTGGTCGAAGGGCGTGATGGTGGATTCCGTGGTCGCGGGACTGGAAGCGGCGACCACGGTTTCCCGACGAATGGAGGCCATCCGGGAGGGCCAGGATTTCGAGGTCCGCCTGGACGAGGCCTGCTCGGGTCCCCCGCTCCAGCACGCGCTCGAAGCCTTTCGGGAGCTGACCTCCGGAACCCTTCACTGCGTGATCGGAGCCGAAGGGAATCAGCCGCGTTTCGTGCGGCACGCGCTTGCCGAGGCCGCCGAGCAGGGCGCCGATCGGATCATTCTCACGACGAACAACCCAAGGACCGAGGATCCGAATCAGATCTTTGACGATCTCCTGGCTGGCTTCCGCCAACCTGGCCGCGTCCGGATCGAGACCGACCGCCACCGGGCCATCGAAACGGCCCTACGCGATGCGTGTCCGGGGGACGGTGTCCTGATCGCCGGCAAAGGGGCGAGTAGCTACCAGATCTTCGCCGACCGGGCCCTCCGCTTCAGCGATCACGAAGTGGCCGTGAACTGGCTGCGCACCCACAAACCGAAGTCGCGTCGGACTTCCGCGTGATCGGGCAGGCATCTGCTAAACCGCGCGGCCCGACTCGATTGCTGCTGAGCGCAGCCGCGCTTCGCGACTTAGAGTCTGTCCCAATAGGGCGGCGGGAAGCGAAAAATGGGGACTGGCTCCGGACGTCTTCGGACGGTGCCTGTCCCCATTTCTCGCTTCCCGCTCCGCCGGAAAACGGGGACAGGCACCTCGAAGACTCGGAGCCAGTCCCCGTTTTCCGGCTCCGCTCCGCTTCCGGGACAGACTCTGAGCGGCGTTCCAGAGCGGGTCGTGGGTTTCCGCGGCTTCGAACTGGCGTGCAGTGTAAAAGAACGGTCGTGGGTCATCCCGATGCGCCGCGAGCGTGGCGCGAGCCCATTCAGGACAGCCCTCCAACCGATCATAGTCAGGATTGCGGGCGACGAAGTTCACGGCGAGCTCGCGCCGGACGATGAGCTGTTCGAGGTAGGCGTCGATGCAAGCCCGAGGTGCATCGCTCTCGAGCACGGCTAAGGCGATGGTTACCGGGCGGATGTGGCCGAAGTGGAGGTGCGCCGAGAGTTCGCTCGTCATGTAGGGGATCGGTTCGTTCCGTGCGACATCGTAGCGTGGCAGACGTTCGTTAATGAACCGGCGTAACGGTCTCCGAGCCTCGCCGGATCCGCAGCGATAGCCAGCGACGCCTGACGCGCCACCGATTTCGAGACGGTCGAGAAGTCGTGCAACATCAATGGATTCCCCGTGCGGCAGCGTCTCTTTGGCCCACGGTACGTGCGCCACCGGATTCGGCGTTGGTTTCAGCTACTCCTTCCACACCCGGTGCAATTTGGGCCTCAATGTACGCGCAGCGTACTCCTCCTTGGGGAAAGTGACGAGGGCACAACGACGTCGGCGTCGACCAGGTGGAACGGAACATCCAGGCGCGCCGCAATCGAGCGTCGCCATGCTTGTCCCACCGTGACCGGTTCTCGTCGCCAACGACCAGCGCAGCGCGCGGCCTTCGTCTGCACCATTCACTGACACAGGATCGCCATGCGCACCAAGCTTCGAAACATTCTCCCGCTTCTTGGGTTACTCGGATTCGGATGCGGAGGCACGGGAGTGTCGCCCCCCGTGCCCCGCGCAGAAATTGGACCGCACCAGGCGACCCTTTACCAACTCCCCGAGAACCAAGGCTGGGTCGAGCTTGTCAATGAACCGGAAGTGGAAGACCGGCGTGTTAAGCCGAATACCGCCGTCGTTGTCTATTTCTTCCAAGCGGATCGTAAGACCCCTCTCGCGCCAGCCCCTTCCGATGTTCGCGTGGACGTGAACGAGGGGCGTAATCATATCGAGACGCTCACTCTAAAGGCTGAGCCCAAAGTCGACGACCCCGCCGGAGGGTGCAGGTTCGCGTCCAAGCTGGGCCCGTATCTCCTTGAAGGTCTGCGCGGCAAACTCACGGCTACGCTAAACGGCAAGCCCGTTGCGCAGGACTTCGTCGCAGGACGCTGATTCTCAACCCGCAATAGCTCAAGACGTGATCGCTGGAGCGCACGGTCCAGCGCGGAATCCTCCGCGACCGCAGGGCTGTTCGTCCTACCAAGCACGTTGCAGATAGCTTACGAGTGGCGATCGGTTTCGGGCGGGCCATCGTTCGTGATGCCTTCCAGGACGGCGGATCGACGATCCGCGTGCGGGACGTTGCGCTTTACAGATCGCTAAGCGACCAGTTCGCGCCTCGACTTGGATGATGAACACTCTTCGCTCTCGGCGGGTCGAAAGGTTTACGTGCGCCGCTCAATGCCTCGCGGTACCATCGTCGTTCGCCTTCCGTTGAGCGGCGCTCGGCTCGTCGGGTACTTTCACGCTCGTCAATTGATTTTGTCCACGTCTTCCAAACCCGTCCAAAAGGCCGGCTGGCCGACTTCAGTGCGTGCTTGAGGCTGTCCGTGCATCTCGGTGTATCCCACGTGCCTATTCCGCTTTGAGGCGGTTCCGTCACACTCGCCAGCGTGCCGACTGTCTGGAGGGCGCCGGGGTGTCGCTCGCGGCGATCAAGCGGCTTAAAAAATGTCGAATTCACGAAATCTTCAAGTGCATTTAACAACCGGTGCAGGGTGGCACAGCACTTCCAGGGGGGAAGTTTGCTTTTAACGTCGTCCCAACGCCGTCACAATCATCAATCAAAATTAAAAATAGTTTCAATTAATTCGTGTCCGCGTTATCGTTTTCCCCCTCACCCGGATTCAGCAGACCTGCGAATATTCCCCACGAGTGCTCGAAAACGGAACCGTGCTGTTACGCTCATCGAACTGTTGGTCGTGATCGCGATCATCGCCGTATTGATCACCTTGCTGCTCCCCGCCGTGCAGGCGGCTCGTGAGGCCGCATGACGCGCCAACTGCACGAACAACCTCAAGCAGATCGCCCTCGCGGCCAACCATTACGAGTCGGCCAACGGCTGCTTCCCGGGCGGTTCCAACTCCGGGTCGCCGAGCACCCCCACCTTCGACTTCCAGCAGCACCTTAGCTGCTTCGTCCGCATGAGTAAAACAGGCCGGGAGGAATACGATTCCCTCCCGGCCTTCGTTCTCTTGGCACGATGCTCAACCGGTCAAAGCGGCTCGAAGCACGCCCGGTTGACGTTACAGCACTCTTCACGACCCACGTACGTGTCATCGGGCCCGAAGCCTGTCATGGTCTTCAAGCACCAGAAAATCGTGTTGTCGTAGTCACCGTGCGACTCACCGCTACCGTCCGTGTAGACGTACATCCCCTTGTTCCGCAGGTGACGGCAGGGGACGGACGTTTCGACGATGGGGAGTTCCGTAGAGTCGGCGCTCGACATGGCGGGTCACCCCTCCTCCCAGTAACGATCGCCCACCGCAGCGAGCAACGCGCGCTTGACGGCGACCTTGGTCAACTGGACCTTGTAGGCGTTCATCGACAGCGGCTTGGCGTCCTTGACCGCCGCGTCACCGGCCGCAGTCGCTGACTCGTGGTTCAGAGCCTTGCCTTCGATGGCCTTTTCCGCCGCCTCGCTCCGCAGGGGGACCGGCGCCACGGCGCCGAGCACCACGCGCGCCGAACCGACCTTTTGACCGTCCATCTCCAGCGCCACGGAAGCGAGCGCAAGCGGCCAGTCGTGCGCCTGCTTGTGCCGCGCCTCGTACGACGCGTTCTTCGCGTGTGTCGCGGGTACAACGACCTTGGTCAGGATCTCGCCGTGCTGGACGGTCAGTTCTCGCTCCTGGCTGCCCTTGGGCACGCGATACAGCTCCGCGACGGGAACCGTACGCTCCCCTTTCGGCCCCAGGATCGTGGCCTTGGCGCCCAGGGCGATCAAGGGCACTGCAAGGCTTGACGGATTGACGAACAGGGCATCGCCGTCGGTCATGAAGATGGCGTGGAACCGGTTGTCGCCCTCGCGCACCAGGCTTTTGCCATCCTTGAGCGCCAGTAGACCGTTGCCCGCGCGATAGTACCAGCAACGTGGGCGCTGGAGGAGGTTGCCCCCCACCGTCGCCATGTTCCTGATCTGGGGGGTCGCCACTTCGTAGGCGGCCTTCCAGAGCGAGGGATAGGTCTTCTTGATCTCACCGTGCTCGAGCAAAGCGGCCAGGGTCGCGCCTGCGCCGATGGACACGCCCTTGCTGCTCGATTCAATGGACTCGAGCGCATCGATGTCCTTGAGGTAAACCACGCGCTCGGGGCTCGAGACGTAGTCCTTCATCCGATTGATCAGATCGGTGCCGCCCGAGAGCGCCGCGGTGTGAGGCGGCTCCATGAGTTTGAGAGCGTCGGCGACGCTCGTCGGGGCGGCGTAGTCAAAAGCTTTCATAGGTTTACGCCTTCCCTTCTTTGGAAGCCAGGGCGTTGAGAACGTTCCGGGGTGACATTGGCCAATCGGGGACTCGGACGCCAATGGCGTTGGCGACGGCATTCGCAATGGCGGCGGCGGTGGCGATCGTCGGGGGTTCGCCCACGCCGATCACGCCGCGGTTTTTCATCTCCTCGGTCTCGTAGGCCCGGACGATGATTTCCGGGATGTCCGAGGCGCCCGCGAGCTTGTACAGCTCCATGTCGGGGTTCAGCATCACGCCCGTGGTCGGGTCCATGACGCGTTCCTCGAACAGGCCGTAGTTCAGGCCGCCGATCACTCCGCCGTAGACCTGGCTCTCCCAGGTGAGCTTGTCGATGATCAGCCCGCTGTCCTGGATCGCGACGATCTTCTTGACCCGGACCACGCCCGTCTCAGTGTCGACCTCGACTTCGGCGAACTGGCATCCGCCAACGCCGACTGAGGACAAACCGTCCGCGAATTTGCCGGTCTCGGAAATCGACGCCATGCCCAGCTTGCGGCAAGCGTCCTTCCACGACATGGTAGGTTCGCCATTGACCCAGACCTGCCCGTCTTTGAGCGAGAGGGTCTCGGCGTCGGTACTGAGGGCAGGCGCGATCTTGTTGAAGAAGGCGGCGCGTGCTTGCGTGGCTGCCGCGAGGCAGGGTGGGCTCATGGACGGGGTCGTCGTCGAGCCGCCGGACGACTGACCGGGCGGAAATGTCGAATTGCCGATGTTCGACTTGATGTCGGTGGGCTTCAGCCCCAGGACCTCGGCAGTGATCATCGCCAGGATCGTACGGGCACCGGTACCGATGTCCTGCGTCGCACTCTTGATCTCAACGGACCCATCGGGGTTGATCGTGCAGGAGACTTGCTTGTCCGCAGCACCACCGCCGCCCCACTGGTGGAGCGCCACGCCAAGTCCGCGCTTGACGACACCCTTGCCGTTCTCGCCACGCGGCTTGTACTTGTCGCGCCAGCCGATCAGTTCGGCCCCGAGCTTCAACTGGGCCTCGTACATCGGGGTCCGGTTGATGGTCTCGCCCTGCCGGCCGCCTCGGACGTTGTCCACCTCGGCCAGGTTCTTGACCCGGATCTCGACGGGATCCATCCCGAGCTTGGCGGCCAGGTCGTCCAGCGCCGCCTCCATGATCGCGCAACCTTGCGGGTGGCCCGGAGCGCGCATTGCGCGAGCACCGCCGGCGTTCACTGAGACCTCGGCGTGGGCTCGCGACGAGTTTTTCAGGTCGTAGACGTAAGGCAGCGGGAAATTGGAGCCGCCGCGCACGCCACCGGTTCCGTATGTCTCGGCGATCATCGCCACGAGCTTCCCATCCTTGCTCGCGCCGAGCTTGACGTGACCGGTCGCGCTCGGACGATTGCCCGCCGCCAGGTGCTCTTGAGCGCGGTCGAGGAAGACCTTGACCGGACGTCCTCCGCACTTCTTTGACAGCTCTGCGGCGGTCCGGCCCCAGATATCGGCGCCGAACTTCGAGCCGAATCCACCACCCATGACTTCCGTCAAGACCGTGACGTCCGCAGGGGAGATGTTGAACGAACCGGCAAGCTCGCCAGCCACGACAGTCACCGCCTGGGTGCTCGCCCAGGCCGTGATCTTGGACGAGCCTTCGGCCTGCGCGGTGAGGCCGTGCGGCTCGAGGCAGACGTGCGTGATCACCGGCAGCGAGTACGTCCCTTCGACCACGACGTCGGCCTTCTCCAGGGCCTCTTCGGGTTTGCCCTTCACGATCGCACGGGCTTTCCGAACGTTGCCGCCGTCGAAGACTTGGGGCGCCTTTTCGTCCATTGATTGCGATTCAGTGACGCAGTGCGGCAGCACTTCGTAGTCGACCTTGATCGCGCGGACAGCGTCGCGGGCCTGCTCCTCGGTCTCCGCAGCAACGATGGCGATGTCGTCCCCCTGGAATCGCAGCTTCTTCCCTTGACCTGCGATGACGACGATCCCCTTGACGCCCGGCATCTTCTCAGCAGCGGCGGTGTCGATCGACTTCACCGTGGCGTTGGCGTGCGGGCTATAGAGCACCACGCCAAAGAGCGTGCCTTCAGGACGGACGTCGGACGGATACTTGGCCTTGCCCGAGGCTTTGGCAAGTCCGTCAAGGCGAGGGACCTTGGTCCCGATCAGCCGAGGTTCTTTGGGCCAAGCAGCCATGGGTCAGGCTCCTTTCATCGCTTTGGCCGCGGCCAGGGCCGCTTCGAGGACGCCAATGTACGTGCCACAGCGGCAGATGTTGCCGTCAAGCCCACGCCTCACTTCGTCGAGCGTCGGGTTCGGGTTCTTGTCCAGCAGCGCCTTGCACGCGGTCACAAAGCCGGGCGTGCAATAGCCGCACATCAGCCCGTCGTGCTGATGAAACGCGTGGGGAACGCCCGCCGGACCGGTGTCGAAGCTTTCCAGGGTCTCGATCTTCTTGCCCTGACAGGCCACCGCCAGCGTGGTGCAAGAGTAGACGGGTACACCGTCGACGATCGTCGTGCACGCCCCGCAGCTCGCGCGGTCGCACACCCGCTTGGGGCCCGTCACGTCGAGCCGGTGCCGGAGCGTGTCCAGCAACGTGCTCCGCGGCTCGACGGTGCAGGAACGCGATTCGCCGTTGACCTGAAGCGTGATCTTCAGCTCACCCGAGAGAACCTTCGGCTCGCTCTCGGCGGCTTTCGCTTCTTCGATCGCCGTGGTCGCCTGGCCAGTCAAGACCGCCGTCGCTGCGGCGACGCTCGACCCGCGCAAGAAGTCGCGGCGACTGTGTCCGCGCACAGCGTCATCTTTCAAATCGTGTGCTGCCATGGAGCATCTCTCCCCGATTTCTCCAGCCCGAGTGCGCGTCCAAGGCGGGCCGCCAAGCCTCGAGCGGAAAGCTTGCACTATTGCGATCGCGCCGCGTCTTCGCAAGCATCTGGTCCGTCGGTCCCGGCCATTTTCGTGAGAGTCTCACTTGTCGACGAAGGACAATTACGTCAATCAGAGAACCCGGGCAGAATAGAGAAAAAGGAGTGTCGTACCCGTGACGTTGTACGGCGCATTAGGGTTCAACGGGTAGGTCGAAGCGTCCGCTCCACTCGTTCCAGGACCCGTCGTAGTTGGTGAGTCGTGGATAGCCGAGCCGGGCAAGTTGGAACAGCACAACGGTCGCGGCGACACCGCCGTTACAGTAGGCAACCGTGGGTCGGTCGGGGAGGATTCCCTGCTCGCTAACGCGACGGCGGATCTCCTCCAAGGGGAGGAACGTTCCGGCTTCGTCGTAGAACACCTCTCGCGGCAAATTCACAGCCCCCGGGATATGTCCGCCTCGCGGACCGCGCCGTCGCGCCCCCGTGTACTGGCCGGCGTCACGCGCATCGATGAGTTGCAAATCGGGCCGTCCAAGCCAGGACTGAACCTGTTCGGCAGTCGCTCGCTGGTCGGGGCGAGGGCGAGGCGTGAAGGTCGCGGGTGCCACCATGACGGGTCCGCTTTCCTCCGGTCGCTCTTCTTCGACCCAGCGATTCCAGCCACCGTCGAGGACGCTGACGGCGTCGTGCCCGTAGTAGGTCAAGGCCCACCAGAGCCGGGTGGCAAATTGCCGGCCCATGTGGTCGACGGCGACGACGTGGGTATCGTCGCCGATTCCGCGTTCCTCCATGGCGCGGGCAAACTCCGAGGGAGGAGCAATTTGTGCCGGGACGGGGTCGTTCACGTCGACGATGTCACGGGTCCAGTCGATGTAGACCGCGCCGGGAATGTGGCTGTTGAGGTACTCTTCTTCGGCACCCCGATACGTCGCCTCCTCGACCCCCGGTTCCACGACGCGCGTCGTGACGTAACCTCGCATGTCGACGACGCGCACCTTGGGATCGCTTAGGTGAGCCGCAAGCCAGTCGGTCGACACCAAGGGATCGTGGGACATGACTCTGTCTCCGCAAGTAGGGTGGAAAAACGGGGGCTTGCAACGGATATTCTCTGCACGGCGTTGTCCGCAACGCGCTCAAAAAACGATCCGGGCCGTCTGTTGAATAGTGGGAACGCCGCACGGTTTTTTGGGGTTGCAGGGACGATCCGGCGGGAATTCCCCATCCGACAAAACGCCTTCTGGTTGGGTTGTCAGTCTAGTTTCAGAGACCTCAGTGTACGAGAACCTTCATGATGAAAGCCGTCGTTTTCGAGAAGTTCGGCGAACCCGCCGAGGTGCTCACCGTTCGTGACGTGCCTATACCCGAGCCCGGGCGTGGGCAAGTCCGGGTGCGAATGATCGCCAGTCCGATCAACCCGTCGGACCTACTGGTCACTCGCGGCCTCTATGGAGTCCTTCCCAAGCTCCCGGCGACGCCCGGCTTTGAGGGCGTCGGCGTGGTCGACCGCATCGGGCCGGGCCTGAACCCGCTCGGTCGAATCGTGCTCGGGAAACGCGTGGTCGTCATCAACTCCAAAGGTGGGAACTGGGCGGAATACGCCGTGATCTCCGCGCGCCATGCGCGGCCGTTTCCAGACGACCTCCCGGATGAGCAAGTGGCGTCGGCCTTCGTGAACCCCGCCACGGTTTTGGCAATGATCCGACACGTGTTACGAGTCCCCGCGGGCGCGTGGCTCTTGCAATCGGCCGCGGGTTCGAACCTGGGTCGGATGGTCATCAAGCTCGGACGCCACGATGGCTTCAAGACGCTCAACGTCGTCCGTCGGCGCGAGGCGATCGACGAACTCAAAGCCCTCGGCGCTGACGCCGTGATTTCGTCGAGCGACGGCCCCATCCCCGATCAAGTGCGGCGCGTAGTGGGCGAGGCGGGCGTGAAGTACGCCATCGATCCCGTAGGAGGAGACACGGGGACCGGTCTCTTCGAGTCGCTGACTGCAGACGGACGATTGCTCTTGTACGGCACTCTGACGGGCGAGCCGGTGTGCATCAATTCCCGACACATGATCGCCGGCCGGATTCGTGCCGAGGGTTTCTGGCTAGGACACTGGATGGCTCGGCAAAACATTCCTACGTCCCTGAAACTGTTTCGCGAAATCGCGAGCCTCATTCGGGCCGGGGTCCTGGCAACCGAACCGGGTCCCCAGTTCTCGCTCGATGCGATCAGCGACGCCGTGCGCGAAGCTGAAGTTGTGGGGCGCCGTGGCAAAGTCCTGCTCAAGATCACCGGAAACTGAGCATCAAAGGATCATTTGCGGCTCTTTGTTGACGCCATAAGTGCCTGATCAAGCTAAGGGTTGAGTCAATTTCGAGGAATTTACGGAATTCATTCGCTCTAAGCAAACGTAGTCGTTACAATGCCTGCCGACGAGCTAGACGAAGGGCATCCGGTACGATGTCTTTTGATGTACGCCGGATCGCCTGACGCCTGATCCCGCCCTCCTGCCGTCGATTCTGCTTTCGGACGCGCGTCCCCCCGTTCCCGAGCCGGCCCCAAACACCTCGGGAGCCTCTCGCGTCCATCCGTGTGCGTTGTCGAACGGTTGACACGGGCGTAAGATGACTGAGGAGAGGGGAAACGAGGCCCCCCACCTTTCTCTAGGTCTTGCAGTCGCAGACGATCCTTCCTAACGAACGAGTTTGCACGATTGGCTTGAAGACCCGGTGTGGCGTTTGGTCGAAGGACCTTCAGCTTGGAGGCCCTTCGAAACGACGTCGGCATTGGGCGGGGATTGAGACAACTATGAGCATGACAGAATCCACTGGCGCTCAAGATTGGCGTGCGGTCGCGTGTTTGGCGCCGGGCGGAGAGCGGCTTCTCTGCGTGGGTGAGAGCTCTTCTCAAGTGCGCGCAGCCTATGCGGGCGCCTGGGGTGAGGTGATCCGTGACGAGGACCGTCCCACCGTACGCGCCATTTCGCTGCAGCGCTGGGCGGGCCAGGCCTGGGCCGGCCAGTGGGAGCACCAGACTTATCTTGCCGTCCCGACGACCCGAAGTGGCAAGGGCGCTGCCAGTGAAGCAGCCGATGTGGCTGGCTGATGCCTGACCTTACAGGCGACGCGACCCGAACCGCCGACTTCTTTCTTACCCCCAGCCTCGCTGGGGGTTCCTTTTTTGATGCATCATGACGAATGGCAGATGACAAATGCTCTATGCCATCTCACATTTTGCATCTGACATCCATCTGGCATTTCGAATCTCCATCCCTTCCTATCCAGTTTCCGGTTAGCCTCCACTTCCCCGAATTTCGCTCCAGAGCGGATCCGCCTCACGGCGGCTGGGCCAAACCGTGAGATGGGCGAAGGCGTCGCCGATCCGACGCGCCAGATCCTCGACACCCGGCCGTTCCGTCGCGTGATGGCCGGCGACGATCAAACCGATCCCGAGCGCCTCGGCCTCGAGAGCACGGTGGAACCGGGCTTCGCCCGTGAGGAGGGCTTCGGCACCCGCTCGCACGGCGTCGCCAAGGAAATCGTCCCCCGCGCCGCACACAATCGCCAGGCTCGCGACCGGTCGATGAGGATCCCCAACCGTCTGCAAGCCGTCGGAGGCAAGCGTCCGCGCGACCCGCTCCGAGAGTTCGCGCAGGGTCATTGCCTGCGGCAAGCGCCCGACCCGACCCGCTCCGGGCCCCTGCGGCCCGCATTGCAGGGGATAAACGTCAATCGCGGGCTCCTCATAAGAATGCGCCTGGCGAATCGCGGCGAGGACCGCCGAGAGCCGCTCGCCGGGGCAGACGATCTCAAGACGCAGTTCCTCTACCGTTTCGCGACGGCCGGCTTGTCCGACGGTTGGGTTGGATTCCGCGCCTCCGAAGAAGGTCCCCTGCCCCGGGATCGCGAACGAGCACTCGGAATAGGCTCCGATCCGCCCTGCGCCGGCATGAAACGCCGCATGCAGAACCGCTTCGCGATCCGCTTCCGGCGTGAAGACCACGACCTTGAACGACGTCGGGCTCGCGCCAGGACGGAGCGGACGCACATCCTGAAGCCCGAATCGCATCGCCAGGCCGTCGTTGATGCCGCCGACCGTGTTATCGAACGACGTGTGTGGACTGAGGATCGAAATTCCTGCCCGAGCGAGTGTCCAGAGCGCACCTGTTTCGGGTCGGTCCGCGCGAACGCGCTGAGTCGCTCGAAACAGAATCGGATGATGGCTCACGATCAGCTCGGCACGCTCGTGGACCGCTTCCAGGGCCGTCCTGGGCGTGACGGTCAAGCAGGTCATGACCCGCGTCACCTCGGTGCTGGGATCGCCCCAGAGGAGACCCACGTTGTCCCACGATTCCGCGAGACGCGTGGGGGCAAAGTCATCGAGCCAGCGGGTCACGTCAGCGACGGTGGTCATGCCGGTTGGGCTCCTTCGGGGTGGAGGCGCTGTTGAACCATCAAGGAAAGACGCCGGGTCCACGGACCTGGCGCGGTCCACGCCCTCGGCAAGCCAGGCCGGGCACCAAGATGATGAGCGGACGCTACGGGAATAAGGCACCGAACCGAATTTGTGAGGAACAGCTCGTCCGCACCAAAGATCTGCTTGATCGGAATTTGATCCATCTCGCGAACCACCATCGGAAGTTCCTTCGCCACGTCAAGGACAAGTTGGCGCATGATTCCCGGTACGATCGGGCCTCTCGTCGACGCCGTGGTGAGAACGTCGCCCTCGACGAGGAAAAGGTTTGTGCGGCTCCCTTCCCAGACGCAGCCGTCGGTCGTCGTACTGAGCGCCTCGTCGAACCGAAACGCGCGCGCGTTCTCGAAGGCACGTCGACGACCCCAGTAATTGAGCGCCTTGTGGCGTACCAATAGGTCGCTGAACGTGACCGAAAATTCGCCGATCGAAACGGCGGCTCCCTCGGCTCGCGTTGCAGGTGGCAACGGGAGCGCCCTCATCCACACGACCGACCCGCTCTCGGCGGTAAGACCACCCGACGTCGTGATACGAAGCACGACATTGCCCAGAGCACCTTCCGCCCGCAGTAACGCGTCGACCGCACTCTCATCCGGAAGTGCCTCGGCGATCAGCGGTAGATCCAACTCCTGCGCCGACGCCGTCATGCGTGCCAGATGCTTGCTGAGAAGAGGCGCCCTCCCATTCCATGTTCGTAGCGTCTCGAACAACCCCAGGCCGTGCTCGAACGTGCGATCGAGCACGCTGATCTTCAACTCGTCGTCCCGCACGATCCGGCCGGCGACCCAGATCATGGCCCGGACTCCTCGATCACCGACCGCATTCCCGCCGCCTTGTGCAAGGTCTCGCGATACTCCGTTTCCGGATCCGAATCCGCCACGATCCCGCCGCCAACCTGGAAACTGACCTGCGAGCCCTCGACGAGTATCGTGCGAATCGCAATGTTGAACGCGCTCGCGCCGCCGCGGCTGAAGTAGCCGATCGCACCCGTGTAGACGCTTCGCCGGCTCGGCTCCAGTTCGTCGATGATCTCCATCGCCCGGATCTTCGGCGCCCCTGTGATTGACCCGCCGGGAAAAAGTGCGGCCACGACGTCGATGGGCCCAGTCTCAGGTCGCAACCGTCCCTCGACGGTCGCCACGAGATGATGGACCTGCGCAAAGGTCTCGACGGTCAAGGCCTCACTCACTCGGACTGACCCATAGCGGCAGACGCGGCCCAGGTCGTTCCGCTCGAGGTCGACGATCATCGTCAGCTCGGCGCGGTCCTTAGCACTTCGTGCCAGTTCCGCAGCGAGCCGCGCATCGTCATCGGGATTCAGTCCGCGCGGACGTGTCCCCTTGATCGGCCTCGTGATCAGCAAGTCCCCGCGCGTCTGGTAGAACCATTCCGGACTGGCACTGACGATAGCGGCATCATCCCACTGAAGGAACGCCGAGAACGGAGCGGGGCTCCGCTGTTTGAGCCTGAGATACAAGTCGAGCGGAACGGGTTCACCCACCGCATGAAATCGCTGCGACAGATTGATCTGGAACACATCCCCCGCCGCGATGTAGTCCAACGAACGCCTGACGGCCTCGAGATAACCCTGGTATGTGAAGTTGCTCTCCAGCGGTGTGAGACCGCTCGTTCTCGCGATCGTCGGCGGGCGTCGCTCCAGTGCCTTCTTCCACTCCCGGTAGCGCCGGTTGGTCGCGCTATCCCCTTCGTCGAGGATGTCGTGCGCCCAGAGAACGACTTCACCCTCCAGGTGATCGATGGTTACCGCGGTGTCATAGAGTGCGAAGCGGATGTCCGGAAGCTGGGACGCACGCGAGGCCTTCCGGGGAAGCCGCTCAAGACGCGGAGCCAGGTCGTATCCGAAGAAGCCGACCAGGCCCCCCTGAAAGGGTGGCGAATCCGGGTCCGGCAGTTCGCGCGGATCGGCAAATCCGTAGCGGTCCAGGAACCGACTCAGCCCGTCCAGTGGATCGGTACCGCTTTCCGTCGCGACGCCGCTCGTCGAACGAACAGACCAGCCGTGATCCCTGGCCTCAAAGACCAACCTCGGCCGGGCCGTCAGGATGCTCCAACGCCCAGCTTCACCGAACCCCGGACCGCTCTCGAGCAACGCAGGCTCCTCCCACGACCCGATGAGCGGTGCCAGGCATTCGGCTGGGATGGAGAGACGGCAGGTGATGGGAGGAGGGGGAACGATCGCCACATGCGTGCTCGCGCGAAACCAAAACGGGGCACGACCGCAGCCGGCCCGCCCCCTGCCCTTCATTTAACCCCTTTGACCCATCCGCGTCAAAGAGCAGTTTCGCGCTGCGGTGGCAGGTTTGTTAGGATGGGACCCGCCATCGAAACGTTAAGGAACCTTCGCTATGATCCGTTCTCCCCTCGGGCTGCGACTTCCCCCAAACCAACCCTTGCGCGAGCAAATCCTCGAAGCCGCGAAGCTCGGCGCCAAGGGCATCGTGCTCGACGCCATCGGCGACATTGCCCCCGACCGCCTGTCCGAGTCTGGCCGGCGCGACCTGCGGAACCTGCTCCGCACCGCCGAAATGTCGATGATCGCGCTCCACCTGCCAACCCGGCGCCCCTTCGACACGCTCGACCAACTCGACGACCGGATCCGACGCGCCGACGCCGCATTTGCACTGGCGTACGAGCTGGGCGCGCGGCTCGTCCTTGCGCGCGTCGGCGCTGTGCCGCCGGAGTCGGACACTCCGCGCCGTGAGGCGCTTCTGGGAGCCCTCCGCGAGCTGTCTCAGCGCGCCGACCATCGCGGCATCCGCCTCGTCATTGAGACAGGTATGGAGTCAGGCGAAGAGCTGCGTGCCGTGCTCGACAGCCTGAATACGCCTGGTCTTGCCGCCAGCATCAATCCCGCCGGCTTCCTTCAGAATCGAATCGACCCGGTGGCCGCTACGACCGTCCTGGGCGAGTGGGTTGCACACGCCTATGCGAGCGACGCGACGTCGTCGGCCGCGATCGTCGTGTCCAACCCTCGAGGTTTCGGCTTTCCGCCCGGCGCTCTTGATTGGGAAGCCTACCTCGGCGCCCTCGAAGAGATCGAGTATCGAGGGTTCCTCACCATCTGGCCAGAACCCAGCCTCCCGATCGGCCCGCAATTCACCGCGCTCGCGAATCGATTGAAACGATTCTGACCCGACAGACTCCGCAGTGCGTGCTTGATACACGCCAACACGTGAGGCTAGGATGGGCCTTCCGCCTGGGTCGGCAAGGTCGCGCAACGTTGCCAGAGAGGGAAACTGATTATGGCCGTCGTCAGCTACGTTGAGAAAGATGAGGCCGCCGAGAAGCTGCGTCCGATCCTCGAAGGCATGGAAAAAAAGCTCGGAGCGGTACCCGCCATCTTCAAAGCCATGGCGCACAACCCCGAGTTGCTGGAAGGCTTTCTCGCTCTCAACAGTGCGCTCGCCAAAACGAAGCTCGACGGCAAGCTCCGCGAGCTCGCCTATATCAAGGCGTCCGAGGTGAACGGCTGCGTCTATTGCCTGCACTATCACCGAGGCCACGGCCGGAAATCGGGTCTGAGCGAGCGGCAGGTCCAGGAAACCTCCGAGTTCGAGACCAGCGACGTTTACGACGACCTTCAGCGCGACGTGCTCCGCTACGCCGACGAAGTCACCCGACAAATCAACGCGAGCGAAGCTCTCCTCAAGCGCCTGCACGACAAGCTCTCCGACCGCGAAATCGTCGAGCTCGCGATGGCCGTCGGCATCGCCAACTTCACGAACCGCATCACCGAGACGCTTCGGCTCGAGCTACCCTAGCGCGGCGACTCGGTGCAATGAGCCTTTCTTACTGGCAAACGAAAAATGGCAGATGGCAGATGACAAATGCAAAATGGCAATTGCCAAAAGAACGGTGAAAGCCAAGTTCCTCGGCTCGTGCAATAGTTCGTCTGACATCTTGCATCTGCCATTTTGCATCTCGCATCTGGCATTTTGTTAGGTGTTGCTAACCCCCCCGGCAGCGCATCGCTTGCCGTACCATTCTCTCCCCTGAGCATTCATGACTCCCGAATCGACGACCGAGAAAACGTGGGTCCCTCTCAACCCTCGCGAGCGCCGGGTACTGGGCGTCCTGGTCGAGAAGGCGAAAACCACGCCGGAATACTACCCGATGACGGTCGCGGCGATCGTCTCGGGAAGCAACCAGAAGTCAAACCGTGACCCCGTGACCAACTACGACGCCGACGACATCGAGGAGATCCTCCAGGGCCTGCGCAAGAAAGGAGCCGTCGTAAAGATCGAAGCCGGCGGCCGCGTGGAGCGCTGGAAGCATACGCTCTACGACTGGTTGAAGGTGAACAAGGTCGAGCTCGCCGTCATCGCCGAATTGCTCCTGCGAGGCGCTCAGACGGAAGGCGACCTGCGCGCCCGAGCGAGCCGGATGGAGCCCTTCGCGGACCTCCCCGCGCTTCAGACGGTGCTCGAAGCCCTCACGGCGAAGGGACTGGTCGTCTATCTCTCGCCCCCGGGTCAGAAGCGCGGCGTGGTGTTGACGCATAACCTTTATCCTCCCGACGAGGCCGAGCGCGTCCGCCAGGCGTTCGCACAGCAGCCGGGCATGTACGGTGACGAGGACGACCGCCCCGCCCGCGCAGCAGCCCTCCGTGCCGAGGCGGCGGCACCTGGCTGGGTCTCGGAAATCGCTTCGTTGCGAGCCGAGCTCGACGCGTTGCGAGGAACGGTTCAGTCCCTCGAAACCGAGATCCGTGACCTGAAGAAAGCGTTGGGAGCGTGATCGCATGAGCATGCCCACGGACGATCCGATGGAGTCCGCCCTCGAAGCGCCCGAGACCCCGGTGCGCCGGGGGGGCGGTTGGTCGTTGATCGCGCTCGTCGCGGGCGACGGATGCGAGCCTCCGCCGGGGTCTTCCGAGGCGGAAGCCCTGGGTGCGTGGTGCGCCGTGACGGCCCTCTGGCATCCGTCGTTCTTGACACGAGCCGACGCCCTGCCCCGAATCGAAAGTGTCGATGGTCCCTCGCCACCCGGTCCGCGCGAGGTCCGCATCGTTGCGGAAGGGACTCTCGAACGGCTCCCCTCCGGGTACCGAACCGAGGCCGAGGAGGCCGGGACGATCTTGATCGAAAGCGGTACGGACCGCCCCGCCCTCATCCGCGCAATTCAGGAACGCCTCGGCGCCGTGGGGACCCCCGAAACAGCCGAGGCCGACGAGATGGTCGCCGTCGCGGCTGACTTTTTGGCGCTCGGCACAGCACATTGGTTCCTCAAGGACCTGACCATCGCCATGGGCCACGCGGATGCTCTCGATCACGAGAGCCTGGCGCGCGAGGCCCTCACCGGCGCGGATGTTTGGCAGACCGGCGACCGTCCGACGGCGATCAACCGCCTCCGCGCCTCGTTCGAGCTGCTCACTCAGGCTCGCGAGCGTTATTACCCGGTCGACGCCTACCTGATTGACATGTGCCTTCTCGATGCCGCGATGCCTGGCGGCGTGCTCGCCGACGCACTCACCGCGCGCTCTGCGATCACCTTCATCGCGACGGCGCGCGCTGTCGAGAACCAGGCGGAGCGGGACGCCGAACGCGTCGCTGCACTCCGCGAGGCGATCAGCGAGGGTTGGGCCGATATCGCCGGCGGCGCATACACCGAGGTGGAAGAACCGCTTTTGCCGGTCGAGTCCGTCCTGTGGCAGTTTCGCAAAGGTGGCTCCGTCTATCGCGCGCACCTCGACAACCGCAATGTCGAAACGCTCGGGCGGCGACGGTTCGGGCTCTATCCGCAGTTGCCGCAGGTGGCGCGGCGGTTCGGGTTCCGGTTCGCACTGCATTTGGGATTCGACGCGGGGCGATTTCCCATTCGCGCCGAAGCGAAGCGCCTCTGGGAAAGCCCGGACGGCACCAGCCTGGAGGCCCTCACGCGGCCGCCGTTGGGCGCCGACAAGGCGCTTACGGGATCACAGTTCCCCTGGCGTCTTGCCCAGTCGATGCGCGAGGACCACGTCGCGACCCTTCCTCTCATCCACTGGCCGCACGGCCTTGCGCCCTGGTTCGTCGACCTGCGACGCTCGTCAAATTACTCGCCGGTCTTCGCTCGCTGGGTGACGCTGAACGACTACTTCCACTTGACCGATCGTCCATTCGAGGGATTTCGGCCCGAGCCGGACCAGTACGTCACGCCCTACCTCGCGCAGGCGATCGCTCGCAAAGACACCGCCCCGATCTCGCGAAAGGCGAGCCACGCGCGGTTGCGTGCTCGGTTCGACGCTCTTTCCGTCACGCGCGCGGTGGCACTCTCGTTGATGTCGACCCCTTCCGAACCCGCCGATGACCCGTGTCCCACCGCCCTGGAGGAGACACTCGAGACCGGCTCGCATGACGCTGCTCGGTCAGCGCTCGATCACCAGGAGCCACTCTGGGCCGGCGCCCTCGCCCACGCCCTCGTCGGATCGGCGACGGCCGGCCGGCCGGGCTATCTCGTTTTCAACCCATTGGGGGTCGCGCGACGAGTCCCCGTTCTTTTACCTGACGCCCAACCCGATCTTCGCCCCGAGGGACCACTCCGGGCCGCCCAGTTCACGGACGAGGGGGTCTGGGGCGTAGTCGATCTCCCCGCCTTCGGCTTTGCGTGGGTCCCGCGCGAGCCGAACGTCGAGGTGCCGCAGATTCTGGGCGGGGCCCTCTCCGCACGCGAGCGGACGCTCAAGAACGAAACGCTCCAGGTCGAAATCGACAAGAACACCGGTGGCCTGCGCAGCATCTGCGCGGTCAAGGAAGAGACCGCGCGCGTGGGCCAGCAGCTCGTGATCAACGGATTGGTGGGTGCCGATGGAAAGCCGGCACCGAGCCGTATGCAGTGCAATCGTTTCGAGGTCGACTACGCCGGCCCGGCCCTGGTCCAGGCCTTTTCCACCGGTTCTCTCCTCGACCCGCGCGACGGCCGCAAGCTCGCGGCGTTTTACCAGCGCTACCGGCTCTGGAGCGGCCGGCCCTTGCTCGACGTCGAGATCACGCTCAGTGAGCTCGACACGGCCTGGCTCGAACGCCTGGCATCTGCCGATCCCTGGGCGCACAACCTCGCGTGCCGTTGGGCCTGGCCGGATCCCAACTCAATGCTGCGCCGCACCGGGCTGCTCGCGCCCGAATTGACCGAGGCCGACCGTCCCGAGACGCCCGACGCCTTCGACATCTCCACACGCCGTCAGCGCACCGGCCTGCTCTTCGGTGGCTTGGCCCACCATCAGCGCCACGGCACGCGCATGCTCGACACGCTCCTGGTCGCCGGCCGGGAAACCGAGCGATCGTTCCGGGTGGGCGTCGTCCTTGATCAGGAGCACCTGTTCCACGCCGCGCTCGATTTCATCACACCCGCCTTCGTCGTCCCGACCGACGCCGGTCCCCCCAAGTCAGGGCCGACGGGTTGGTTATTCTACCTCGACAGCAAGTCGGTCGCCGTGACCCACATCGAGCACGTCGACGCCTCTGGCGACGGCCGCGGCTGGGGCGTTGCGATTCATGTCCTCGAAACGTCCGGAAGCCCCTCCCGCTGCCGTCTGCGCTGCTTCCGCAACCCCACCTGGGCCAGACAGACCGATTTTCAAAACGAGCTCATCGTGGACCTTCCCATCGACGGCGATGCCGTTCTGATCGACCTGACGCCGCACGAGTTGGCGAGGATTGATGTGACGTTGGGATGAAGGATTCATCAAGGGAGAGAAATCATAAATCCCCCCTTGGGAAGGGGGGTTGGGGGGCTTACGCGTTAACTTAACGCTATGGCCACCCCCGTCGCAACGGCGAATCATATAACTCCCCCCCTTGGGAAGGGGGGGGTTGGGGGGGGTGGGCAGTGGCCTTCGCTCTCGGTTCTTCGCTTCGCCATCGCAAGCGGATCATTTGTTCGGAAATGGCGTAGCTCTATGCGTATGCTCGAATTGAGGATGATGAACGTTTCCGTCATGATGTCTGTCTGCCGCGACGTTTCGCCGTAAAGTGTGGCTTCGTCTTTACCGGTTGTAGGAGGGTGCTTGGAGCGGAATGGGGCGCCGGTGGCGGAGGCCAACCCCGCTCCCCGTGGGCATTAACCGCATGCGGTTCGTGGCGGAGTTGCACTCGTCGGACTGCCACTGCCCACCCCCCCTAACCCCAATACCGTTCAAATAGGGC
>DAIDJG010000384.1 GCA_027451445.1 Singulisphaera sp. | reverse complement strand
AGGCGAAAGCTCAGGAAGAGGCTCATCTCGTCGTCGCTGGGAACCAGGGACGGCTCTTCGTAGCGCCCCACCGAGATTCCGGCCGAACGCGTGTCGACGATCAGCGCAGCAGAGTCGGCGTGGTTCACCTCGGCGGAAAGCAAGGGCGTGACGCGGTAGGCAAGGTGGAGCAGGTTGAATTGCGACGTGCAGGAGTGACGCAGAATCTCCATCCATTCCTCGAACCGTTCCGAGGGGCTGACATCTTCCCGCAGTCCTCGGGGAATGACCTCCTGCACGAACCTGCGGAATGCACGTTTGGCCGTGATCATCGCATTATCAAAGCTCTGAGGGTTTTCGGCCGCGTACGCTTGAATCAGCTCGGCGCGCGTCTTGCCGCGACGGCCACGGAATTCCTCGGCGAGTAGCGTCTCCTCGAAAAAGATCCAGTACTGGGGCCGCCCCGTCCGTTCGCAGTGCCGGCGCAAGGCTTGCAGTGCCTGATGCAGCACATCGAGCGCGTACAGTGCATCGGGATCCAGACTTCGATCGAGCCCCGAAACCAGCGACTCAACCACCTCTCCGCTCAATCCTTGCTTCCGCGCGTGCGCCACCTTTTTGCGATAGGTATCCGTGACATGGTGCTGCAGCGAGCGATAGAGGTAGGTGCGGAACCGAGCCTGCTTTTCGGCCTGCGTTTGACGTTCGCGAAACGCGCGGAACGATTCCAGAAAGTTCTTTTCCGCTGCCTTGAGCAGGAACGCGTGCGCCAATTCGCAGACGTCCTCCTCCGGCACGCGCAGGAAACGCAACGTCTTCTGGATCGGCTCGTAATACGCGAGACAAAATGAGTGCCAGTTCGCAAGATGACCGTGGTGCGTCGACTCGTCTTCGGGTACCGGTAAATCCATGGCAAACCTCTCTCGGCTCTCGGCAAACTCGGGATCGCGTGGGCGGCCGATAGGTCGCCGCCGTTCTCACGGAGATGACGTACCAAGGGTCCTGAACTTGCGCGGCACAGGAGCCCGCCACCTGATTTGAGGTCGCTACCCGTCTTATACCGGAATAGCGCCTGGAAACCAGGTCGTCCACCAAGCATACACAGCCGACACATCGAGCTCGTCTAAATGGCCTTTCTTGATTCCCTGACAGCGAGACACGGTAAGCGCGAGCATTGATCCGACGACGAGTCTTCCCGCCGGTGGATCCTTTGCGCGGCGAATAACCCTCGGAGCTGCTCCGGACCGGAGCCCAGCGGCTTGGGACAGATGCCCAAAATGCGACCCAAAGCGCAAGGGTTTAGGTCCGCGGCCCTTACCAGTTGTGTCGATTGATCGTCGAGTATGTGGTAATCTGCTCCTCGACGGTGTCTCCCATGTGCCCGAAGGATATACCCCGCTTCGAGATCCGGCGATTCGCAAAAGCACGCTCAGCCTGATTTGAACCCAGGTCATCCGCGTTCTAGAGTCCCATCAGGCGCCTTTCGTCAAGGAAACGACTCCGTACCGGTAATCACGAGTCGACCCGCGTGGCCCGAAAGCACCCAGAGTTGCTCACGGATTCGACGCAGACCTTGGCCGCCGCTCGGTTCCCCCTCTCAAAAGTAGGGCGAATGGTCCGGAGTCTGTCGATGCATCACCACCTTCAGGACAAACCGCCCGACCTCAGCGTGGTCGTCCCTCTCTTCAATGAGGAAGAGAATATCCAGGAGCTGCACCGACGGCTCTCGACGGTCCTCGGGGCACTCGGCGGTTCTTATGAGCTCGTCCTGGTCGACGATGGCAGCCGGGACTCCACGCCGCGACTGATCGACGAGCTGGCGCGGCGCGACCCCCACGTAACGATCATCCATCTGAGCCGAAACTTTGGCCATCAGCCCGCGGTCTCGGCCGGGATCGAGCATGCGAGGGGCCGAGCCGTCATGATCATGGACGGCGACCTTCAGGATCCGCCGGAGGTGATCCCCCAGTTCCTGGCTCGCTGGCGCGAAGGCTACGACGTCGTCTATGCCGTGCGTAGGCGCCGCAAGGAAGGGATCTTCAAGCGATTCTGTTATTTTGCGTTCTACCGGCTGCTGAGCTTGATTGCCGAGCTCGATATTCCGCTCGACTCGGGCGACTTCTGCCTGATGGACCGCCGCGTCGTCGAGGCCCTGAAGGCCCTGCCCGAACGAAAGCGGTTCGTGAGGGGTTTGAGGACGTTCGTCGGCTTCCGCCAGACGGGGCTCGCCTACGAACGTGCGGCGCGTGAGGCCGGCCGTCCCAAATATACACTGCGAGCCCTGTTTGGACTGGCCATCGACGGCCTGGTCAGTTTCAGCAGCTCGCCACTCCGGCTCGTCACGCGGCTGGGTCTCGTCTCCGCTCTCCTGGCGCTGGGGTTGGCGATCTGGGTCTTCGTCGACGCCTACACACACCAAAGCGCTCCGCGAGGCTGGGCCAGCACAATCGTGATCGTCCTCTTCATGGGATCGGTTCAATTGATCAGCCTGGGGATCATAGGCGAATACATCCGACTCATCTTCCTCGAGACGAAGGCCCGCCCCACGTACGTCGTGGACGAATACAAACCGGCCCGCAACGTCGCCGAGCGTGCGCCGGCGCTGGAAGCAATCACGCCGCACAGCGTCCCGAGGAGCCTCGAAGTATGAGCGTGATGGAGGTGGAATCGGGAGACCAGCCCACCCAGGCGCCAGCAACGCGACGGTACTGGCCCGCGATCGGCCTTGCCGACGTCATCATGATCTTCTTCGCGCTGAGCATCCTTCAGCGTGCGAGCTCCGGCATGATGGACGACCCGGGACTGGGCTGGAACCTCCGCATCGCGGACCTGATGGGAGAGAAACGCGGATTCCTCTACACCGAGGAGTTCTGCTCGCCGACCGAGGGCCGCCCTTGGGTCACCCAGGCCTGGCTTGGCGACATCGTCCTGCGCCTCGCCTATGGCTGGGGCGGGCTCAACGGCGTGGCGATCCTGACCGCCCTTTGCATGGCTTTTACATTCCGCTTGCTTTACAAGCGGATGACCAACGACGGACTGCACTGGATCCTGGCCACATTGTGGGTCTTTCTGGCCGCCCTGGCGACCTCGCCCTCCTGGATCGCGCGCCCGAACCTTTTTACTTTCCCGGCGCTCGTACTCGTCGTGGGATTCTGCGAGCGTTATCACACCGGTGCGATCTCGGCGAATAAGACACTCTGGCTGCTGCCGATCTTCCTGCTCTGGCCCAACATGCATGGAGGATTTCTGGCGGGCGTCCTCGTGCTCTGTGTGACCTACCTCGTCGAATGTGCCCTGGCGGTCGCGGCTCCAGACGCCGAACAACGGACCGAAGCGCGCCGCAGGGTGCGCTGGTGGACGCTTCTGGGAGTCGGCATCTTCCTGGCCACGCTGGCGAATCCTTACGGGTTTGGGCTTTACCGCTGGAACGTCGGCATGCTCCGCGATCCGTTCATTCAGACCAACACCACGACGGAATGGCTTCCGCCGAATTTCACCAACAAGGGCTGGTTCCGGATCGAGCTGCTGGTGCTTCTGTTTCCGGCACTCGCCGTTTTGAGCCGGCGACGGCTCAGTCCGGTGGCATTGGGCATCGGCGTGGTTTTCCTGCATTTCGGCCTCACATCGGCTCGCTACAGCCCGCTTTGGGCCGTTGTGGTTGCGCCCTCGCTCGCCACGCTCAGCGCCGGGTTGCCAGTGCTCGAGCGAGTAGGGGCCCTGAGCGCGACTCTGTTATCTCCCGATCTTCGGAAACTGCTGGCCCGGAAGAATCCGGGGGCCTCGCGCTCGTTCGCCAGCGTCGTGTTTGCGGGAGTCATGCTCTTCGTATCGCCGTGGCTGGGTTCGCTCGCCCGCCACGATCAAAACTTCATGCCCTCGGAATCGCTCGATAACCTCCTCTCGATCTACCGGGGCGAACGGGTCTTCCACTCCGCGAACTGGGGAGGATACCTGACGTGGCACGGTTGGAACCTCTCGCCGAGGTTCCAGACCTGGATCGACGACCGCCTCGATGTCCACGGAAGACAGCACACCGAGGGCTACCGAACACTGCTCACCGCACCCCCGGATTGGGAGCGCGAGCTGGACCACCAGCGCGTCGAGATCCTGTGCATTCCATCCGATTCGCCGCTGGCGCAGCATGCTCAAAAGAGCTCGGCCTGGCACCTGCTGCGCAACGATGGACGGGTCGCGCTCCTTCGAAAGGCGAGTCCGCCCGTCGCTCTCGTTAAGTAGGAGAAAGCGCTGACTTGCTCGAGCCGAAGGTGGCAACCGGAAGCAAACCCATGGAAGCGTGTACGTTAGGCAGTGCGAGCGCAGCGCTCAGACAGAATGCTGGGGCCGTCGAATCTCCGGTCCGCCCATTGCACTGGCGCGTGGTCTGGGGTGCTTTAGCGCTGGTTGCACTTTTGCATGTCGTCAGCACGCTCAAAACGCTCAGGGCGCCGGATGTCTATCGCAAGGACCTGCTGCAGGATTACCTCGCCGCGCGAGCGATTCTCGACGGCTCAGATCCTTACGTCTCGATGGGCGCACTGCGGGCACGGTATTTACCAAAACAAGACAGAGCGCTGGCATTTCCCCATCCGACTCCACATCCTCCTCCGGCGCTATTACTCACGCTCCCGCTGGGATTGACGGCCTATCCGTGGGCGGCCGTAGCGTGGCTCGTGTTCGGGTACGGACTGCTTGGCTGCTCGATTGTTCTTGTCGTGCGCGCGACGAACTCGCGATCGCACGGCGTACCCGTTGATCTAACGCCGCCCCTCAATCCCCTTCCCGCGGGGAGCGCATCTAACTCCCCCCCTTGGGAAGGGGGGGTAGGGGGGGTGGGGCGTCAGCGCACGTCTCCGGCTGATTCCATTGTCCCTCAATCGTTAAGCGCGGGAGCGAGGCTCGCGGCTCAATTACGGACATCGGACGGCCTATGCCCACCCCCTCTACCCCCCCTTCCCAAGGGGGGGAGTTATCAGGCTCCCCCGCTTCCGAACGGTGTGCCATTAAGCGATGCTGTGCACAATCCAAACGCAGATCGCTCTCGATCAACGTCTACGCGGCTCGACGGTCGCTGGCCTCTGGGTATCGCGGTGCTTGGCCTCGCGTCGTGCCCGATCTTCGATGACCTCCTTCTTGGACAGTTCAGTCTCGTCACGCTAGCGTTGGTGAGTGGCAGCTACTTCGCACTTAAGAGACAGCGGGGGTTGCTCTGCGGTGCGCTGCTAGGCGCGGCCGTTGCCCTCAAGTTTCTCTTCATACCGGCCGTCGTCTACAGTCTTTGGAAGCGGCAGTGGTCCGTAGTGCTCGCGGCCTCGGTCATGATCGTCGCGCTTCATGCGGCTTGCCTTGGGATCATGCCGGGCGCCGTCGGAAAGTACTATACAGAGATCGCGCCGCACGCGAATTCGGGCTACAGCGCCTCTGATCGGAACATCTCTCTCTGGACGGTCGGTCAGCGAGTGTTTGGCGGGCTCTACTCGCAGGCAACGATCAACAGCATCAAAGCTCCTGCGCTCATCCCCGCGCCTGGTCTCGCCCGAGTTTGCGGAGCGGCGGTCGCCGTCTTCACGTTCATCGCCGCGCTTCGGTACGCCAGCAAATCCATAGACGTCGGTGACGGATTCCTCGCCATGCTCGCGCTGAGCACCGTCTTCAACCCGATCGCCTGGGAGATCTACCTGGTGGTTCTTTTGCTTCCGCTGACCGTAGTGGCACGCCGTTTGGCCCGTGGTGACTGGCCGCTGCGCGCCACTGCGGCCTGGACCGCTCTCGTTCTCCTGCTGGTCTTTTTAAAGGTCCCTCGTGACCTTTGCTTCAGTGATTCCCGGGAGGCGACGGTCTCGGCTCTGAAGGGGATGCTGTCCGCGCTCCCAATGCTCCTACCTCTCGCGACGTGCGCGCTGCTCTTGGATTTCAACGCCGGCAAGAAACCGTCCAGCGTTGTGTCCGATCCGCGGTTTTGACTCATCGGACGAGGTGACCGCACGGTTTTGACTTCGGTGCTCGTTGGCCTGTACGAGCGATGCATGGAAAGAGATCCGGCTCACACCACCGCATTTCGCGATGACGTGAGCCGGATCGTTCATTCACGGGGATAACGCCAGGACCAAATCCGTTACTTCTTCTCTGCATCACCTGCGGGAGCCGCCCCCGCCGGTGCCGGAGTCGGAGCGTTCTTCGCGCCCGCTGCGGAAGACTTCAT
Source organism: Singulisphaera sp. (assembly GCA_027451445.1). Taxonomy (GTDB): domain Bacteria; phylum Planctomycetota; class Planctomycetia; order Isosphaerales; family Isosphaeraceae; genus DAIDJG01. Next base: position 7,162 of record DAIDJG010000384.1, on the reverse strand, counting down.
CTGGTCGCCCATCCCTTTCATCATGTCTTCAAATCCGGCGGGCCGGCCGTCTTTGGTCGGCTCTGACGGACCAGGGGGAGTCGAGGGAGCACCGGACTCGCACCCGGTCAAACAGAGCAGCAAAGCGGCAAGACCACACCATGCTCCGATCCGCGTCATTACGTACCGTCTCCTTGCAAGGAAAATCTGGGCGACGGCCCGCCGAGGTCCGACGCCAACCAGTCGAAAGTGAATGTGCTCAGCGTCAGGCGAGATTCAGAAAGCATCGGCGCTCACAACTTCGCCGTACTTTCTGGTGCCGATGGCCCACCACGTCTGAAGATTGACCGAGTTCTTCGCGAACTTGACCGAGCCATCCGCCATTCCGATATTCACGCCTCCCGAGTGATTGCTGCTGGGCGGAACGCAGCCAAGCGGACCACCAAACGAGAGCCATCCGCCCTGGTCTCCCGACCATGTGCATGAGTTCCCGTTCGGCGGGCCCGTGTGCAAGTAGGCATTGACGGCGATGTGCCAGGGATAACCGGCGAACCAGGTATAACCATTGCCGTTCGATCGGACCGACGTGGTGGTCGAAGGCAGCGAATTGCAGGCTTGAACAAGACCGAGCGCACCCGCCTGGCCAGTGTTCACGCCGTAGCTCCCACCACTCACCGTGAAAATGGCTCGCTTCGAGTCCGGCGAGTTCAATTGGATCGCGGGACCGCCAACGAGCCCGAGCAGCCGTTCGCTGAAAAGGGCCGTGTTCGAGGTGCCGTCGGTAACGCCCTCCACTCCAAACGGGCCAAGATTCGGGTTGTTGTACCAGGCGTTGGGAACGATCGTACCGCTGAACGCGCCGTTGGCCAGGTTCGAGAATTGACCCGGTCCCCCGTAGTTACCAACGTAGTTGGTCGCTCCATAGGGACTAGCGGGCGGGAGCTTCGTGGGGTCTGAGGGGCAAAGGTACACGGCGAGCTTCATGTTCATGACCGTGCTGTTGCCCATCTGATACGTATTGCCGCCCGCGTTTCCAAAGATCCCGATCGAAAAATTGAAGGCGTTGTAGGCCGCGGTCTGCTCCAGGTGCGGCAGCAAGCCGAGGCCCCAGCCGTAGCTCCAGCCCCAACTGTCAGCCTGGGATGCTGGATACATCGTCTGCAAGGGAAACACGGCGTTGGTGGACAGGTAATTGTGGACGGCCAACCCCATCTGCTTGAGGTTGTTCACGCATTGGGACCGGCGAGCGGCCTCGCGCGCAGCTTGAACGGCAGGAAGCAACAACGCGATCAGCACCGCGATGATCGCAATCACAACGAGCAATTCAATAAGTGTAAAACCTCGCCTGCGCATGTGATGCTCCTGAAGAGGGGCCTGAGGGGGATCAGCGACGATGGACTTAAGAAGACGACCGAATGGTCTCGGGATCCGGCAACGTTACCGGATTCACCCGTATTTTCGTCACATCGCTTGGAGAGGAATGAGGAAGCCAACGCAATGCGACGTACGGACGGTTGTGATCGCCCGTATCAAGCGTCTTTTTAACAAACCCAACCCACGGATTCAAAAAAAAATCCAAAAATTTTCGGACCCGCTTCGATCGCTCACATCAATTCATCCAGGACGGCACGCTGGCGTGCGGTGATGCAGCGGGTCCTTGATGTCAGGAAAAGCTCACTTTTTTACAAGAATCACTCCTATGACCTGGATTGCTGTCCAACCGCAGCCTCACTTGGGATGGTCCGCGGCCAGGAGCCGTGCGACGGAATCGGCTGTGATTGGGTGATAGAAGGCTCGTGCCCTGGCAAAGAGCTCCTCGGCGTGCCGGCGACCCTCGGGTGTTTCGATCAGCGCACCATAGAGTGGCATCACGTATTTCCGGCGGCCGATCGTGGTCAAAAAGGAATCGACGCGCGCATCGGCAGGGTGGTAGCGATTTCGAATCGCGATGAGGAGCCAGAGATCGGCGATCTCGCAGTTTTTGCGTTCTGTGAGCTGAAACGCGGCGTCGAGTTCACCAAGCTTTTCCACAGAGAGCTTTTCCGGAAGCGCTGTGAGGAAGTGGAGCCACTCGTGGGTTGACCATCGTGCCGTGGGGATCTCGCGTGCGGTGACCTTTCCATCAACCCAGTCGCGAGCCGCCTGCGCGACGGCTTCAAAACGAGGCGACTTCGGCTCAGGGTGATGCGGTGGCAGTCCCGGCTCGTAAAGCCATTGGCGCACATCGACCTTAGCGGCCGCCTCGGCGTCCTCGCTTAGAAGGTGTTTCTTGAGATACGCCTCGAAATCGGCCGTCGTGATGCTCCGGAACGCGAAATGGTCGAAGTAGCCACGTAGGAAGCGGTCGAACCGAATGCGTCCGAAGGCCTGTTCGAGCGCCGAGAGGAAGAGCGCTCCCTTCTCGTAAGCGATTTCGGTCAGGCCCTCGTCCGGGTCGCGCCCCGAGAGGTCGATGTGCAGAATCTGGTCGCGCGTTGGCAACCTCTTCAAACCCTGCACCAAGTGGTGAAAACCTTCCGCCGCCTCCATCGCCGCACGCTCGGGTCCGAACACGTCCTCGACGACCCTGCGTTCGATGTAGACGGTGAATCCCTCGTTGAGCCAGAAATCACTCCATGTGGCGTTCGACACCAGGTTTCCCGACCAGGAATGGGCCAACTCGTGGGCCACCAACGAGATCAGGGACCTGTCGCCCGCGATGACCGTCGGCGTCGCGAAGGTCAGCATCGGGTTCTCCATCCCCCCGAAAGGAAAGCTGGGCGGCAAGACCAAAAGATCGTACCGCCCCCAACGATACGGACCGTAGCGCTTCTCGGTTTGGGTGATCATCGCCTCGGTCTCGGCGAACTCATACGCCGCTCCCTCCACCACCGGCCGTTCGGCATAAACTCCCGACCGTGGCCCGAGCGGCCGGAATGCGACGTCTCCCACCGCGAGAGCAATCAGGTAAGACGGAATCGCGCGGGTCATCCGAAAGCGAAACACGCCGTTCTCTCCCGGTCCATGCTCGGCGCTCATCAGGGCCGTCATGTCGGGCGGAACGCGGATCGTCGCATCGTAAGTAATCCGGACGCCGGGCGAATCCTGCAAGGGAATCCAGGTCCGTGCATGGATCGCCTCCGACTGCGTGAACAGGAACGGTTGCCGCTTACCGGCCGTCCGGCCCGGGTCCAACCACTGAAGCGCCGAGGCCTCCGGAGATGTCTGGTATTCGATCTTCACCCGCTTGACCGACGCGGGCAGTGAGATGTTTAACGGCACCCCCAGCACCGGGTCGAGCTTGCCCAGCCGGAATTCGAGCGGAACGCCTGCCCCGCTCTCCGAGCCGCTGGTGACCGCGGAGATCGCCAATCCCTTCGTGTCGAGGACGAGCGGTGCATCCGGGGCCGCACCGGGCTGCCGTGCCACGTCGAGTATGGCGGTGCCTCGCAGTTGCCTCAGCCGAAAGTCGACCCGAAGATCCAGCGCCAGGTGCGTGACGCGGACCTGCTCGGGATTGGCATGCGAATGCACGTCACGTCGAGCGATTTCATTTCCCGCCACGACGGGTCCCCCCAGGGCAACTAATACGATCAGACGACCCAGTGAACCTACATCTGTCATGGCGGATTCCTTCTCAAAGGACACCACGGCCAGTACCTCACGCGGCGCAACCTGGCTGAAAACGACCACCTTTTGAGCTCGATGCGACCATGGCCCGCCGCTCATCGCGGTCGGGACAAGTCCCGCACGTATCTCCTGAACCGCCGTAGCGATATGGACTTTGGTCGCCGAATCGACTCGAGCGCACATTTGGCTTCAGAACGAGAGGGACTGTACCGACAATCCGTGGAAGCGACCAGTGCTCGCTGCCCGCCCCCGATCTTACCCAACCGGCGTCCTCCCTAAACTTTGACGCTCTCCAGGTCTTCGCACTTGTCCGAAAAAAGCGCCAACGATCCTTGCACACATTGCGTATGACACGGTACGCTAGGACAGTTTTGTTGAACATTCGCACGACAGACGTGTGACTCTGCAAGCGGATGACCAGCCCAACCTCACGCCTTGCCTGCTCGCCTCACGACGGACACTCCAGCGGTTTTTCTCGTGAACGATTTCGGACAGGCGTGGCGCAAGCGGGTTTACACCTCTGAGTTAGGGTGGAAACCGACTCGCGGCCGAGGGTAACGATCGCGTACCTCATCTTTTATTGGAACGAAGGAGACGATCGATGGCGACCACCAACACGCGGGGCTTGTTCAGCCGCCGCGGCTTTCTCACGGTCGGGGCCGCGGGCTTCGGCCTGAGTCTGGGTGACTTCTTCCGGATGCGGGCCTACGGCGACCTGAAGACCTACGCCCCAATCGAGGCGAAGGCCGACTCGGTCATCCATATCTTCCTGCCCGGCGGCATGGCGCACCAGGAATCGTTCGACCCCAAGCCCTTCGCACCGATCGAGTACCGTGGCGAGCTGTCGCCAATCGCCACCAAGATCGAGGGCGAGCAGTTCTGCCAAACGCTTCCGCAGGTTGCCCAGATTGCCGACAAGCTGACCGTCATCCGCTCGATGACTCACGGTGAAGCGGCGCACGAACGCGGCACGCACAACATGTTCACGGGCTACCGGCCGAGCCCGGCGCTCCAGTTCCCCAGCATGGGGAGCGTGGTTGCCCACGAATACGGACCCAGGAACAACCTGCCGCCGTATGTCTGCGTGCCGACGATGCCGAACATCTACGCGGGGACGGGCTATCTGAGCTCGTCGTTCTCGCCGTTCAGCCTCGGAGCCGACCCGGCGAACAACGGATTCCGTGTCCAGGACCTCAACCTTCCGAACGGCATCGACGACTCGCGGTTCGCCACTCGCCGTAGCGTTCTTGGAGCCGTCAACGAGCACTTCGCCCGCAAGGAGAAGAGCGACGGGCTGGCGGCCATGGATACGTTCTACGAACGAGCCTACAGCCTGATCAGCTCGCCCAAAGCGCGCGAGGCCTTCAACATCGACGCCGAGCCGGCCGCGCTTCGCGACCAATACGGCCGCAACGCCGCTGGTCAGCGCATGCTGATGGCCCGCCGGTTGGTGGAAGCGGGTGTGCGGTTTGTCGCCCTTCAGTATGGCGGCTGGGACATGCACACGGGCATCGCCAACGGCATGAAGACGCAATTGCCCGCGTTCGACCAGGCGTTTGCCGCCTTGATCCGCGATCTTGAAACGCGTGGGTTGCTCAACCGCACGATCGTCATGGTCTCCAGCGAGTTCGGCCGCACACCCAAGATCAACAAAGACGCGGGCCGCGACCACTGGCCGAAGGTCTTCAGCGTCGTGCTCGCCGGTGGTGGGTTCAAGAAGGGCTACATCCACGGCGCATCGAATTCGACGGCGAGCGAGCCCGATCGCGACGCCATCGGCCCCGAAGATCTGGCGACCACCGTCTACCACCAGATCGGCATCGTCGCCGACAAGGAACTCATGGCTCCGGGCAACCGGCCGATCGAGATCGTCGACGGCGGCAAGGTCCGCAACGAACTGCTCGGCTAAGGCGTTTCTGATAGGATGAAGGGGCGTGCCCTTGAATTGACTCGGGCACGTCCCTCTCTCCTGATGGACCTGTCCCATGAAATCGGTGGTCATTCTCGACCGTGGCGAGCAAAGGGCGTTAATCCGCCGACGTCAAGCCCTGGGATTAGACCGCCGGGACGAAGTTTGGGACGGGGTCTACGTGATCATGCCGCTCGGCGACATCGAGCACCAAGAGCTAACAGGAGAATTGACGGCAGTATTCAAGGAAGCTCTTGGGCGTGGGGGACCGCGGGTCTTTCCTGGCGTGAACGTTAGCGATCAGCCGCTGGATTGGAAGAAGAACTACCGCTGTCCCGATGTCGTGGTTTTTTTGCCCGGAAATCCGGCGCAGGAAAAGGGCTCACACTATCTCGGCGGTCCTGACTTTGCGGTCGAGATTGTTAGTCCGAATGATCGATCGCGTAAGAAGTTTCCGTTCTACGCCGACGTGGGGGTTCGAGAGCTCCTGCTCGTTTCACGCAAGCCATGGAGACTCGAGCTGTATTCGCGAGAGGGCAAGAATTGGGCGTTAGTCGGTCGTTCCGACCTCGAGCAACCTGACGAGTTGAGCAGTTCCGTGCTTCTTCTCGCCTTCCGCCTCGTGACAGGGAAGAAGCGGCCTCTTATTAAGGTATCGCGGCCCGATGGCTCTCAGTCCTGGCTGGTTTGATCGTAGGCCTCACACATGCCCTTGCTCGACCATTTTCACCCTCCGTTAAGCCCGCGACGACACTGGGAGGCTCTTCACAGCGCCTGGGCCAATGAACTTTGTCGCCAGCTCAACGACGGTTTGCTTCCTCCTTCCTATTTCGCGGAGGCCCATGTCCATCTCGGCGGGCGAATCGAGGTTGATGTGGCAGCGTTCGACGAGGCGTGGACTGATGCAGCGTGCTCGTCGCCTGGAGGAGTTGAGGTGTGGGCGCCGCCGAAGCCAACCCGAGTCATTCCCTTGAATTTCGGCAATCCGGACATCTGCGAAGTCCGCGTCGTCAACGCCGAGGAGGGCCCTCGACTCGTGGCCGCCATTGAGTTGATCAGCCCCTCGAACAAGGACCGGCCCAGCGCGCGTCACATGTTCGCGGTAAAGTGTGCGAGCTATCTCCAGGACGGTGTCGGCCTGGTACTGGCGGATGTGGTGACCAATCGCTCGGGGAACTTGCACGACGAACTGCTTCGTATCCTTGATGTGCCCCAGGATGACGCCGTGACCGCAGCGTTATACGCTGGAGCCTACCGACCGGTCTTTGGCGAAGGCGATTCGCATCTTCAATGCTGGTACGAAACTCTCGAGCTTGGCAAGTCGCTGCCTCGCCTACCCTTGTGGATCGCTCCTGACGTGAGTCTCCCGGTGGATCTCGAACACGCGTATGCGGCTTCATGCCAAATGCTGAGACTTCATTGAGTCCGTGACTCCGAGTCGCGCGCCGGGATCCGGCGAATGGACTCGAAACCACGGACAATACCCTCCTCGGATCGGACCTTCCCCCATGAGAAGAACAATCTTCCCCGTCCTCCTGCTGCTCGTCGCGACCCCGGTTCTCGCGTCTTCCCCCAACCTCGGCGGGGTCCGTCCGCTGGGAGGTCAGCGAGGAACTGAGGTCGAGGTGAACCTCACCGGGGCACGGCTCGCCGATGCGCAGGAGG
>DAIDJG010000383.1 GCA_027451445.1 Singulisphaera sp. | reverse complement strand
TGAAGGAGCGTCCCGGTCGTCATTATCCTCGCCCTAAAGACACGAAGACTCGGAATTTAGGATATGGGAGAAAGCAGCAGCCAGCCAAGTTAGCTCGATGAAGCTTAGTGCCATTGGGCTCCGTCCGAGCCAGCCTTGATCTATCGGCGAGTCTTCGAGCCGATGGATCATCGCGTGCCGTCTCGGGGAATCGCGTCATCACACGCGATGTTCAGAGGACTCGAAGACTCGTCCTCCGAACAAGGCTGGCTCGGACGGAGCCTCGCCCTCCCAAAAACGTGCAAGTACAAAACATAGAATGATGTCTGGTGATTTTGGCGTGTGCAACGCGAGAGAAAACCGCTCTAAGGCCAATCGGTGTCTGAGCCGGTTCCCCACTGGCTCTCGAACCACCAGCAGCTTACCCGCCGGCTCGGCCGACTCCATCGGCAGGTCATATGCGGCCTGACCGCCATCACGCGCCGGGCCTCGTCGCATACCGCCCCCAAATCTCGAACGAACGCTCGAAATCTTCGTCAGAACCACCTCGCCGGCCAGGTCGGTAAATCTTGCTCTCGTAGCACTCGATCGCACCAGCAAGGAAGTTGGAAAGCGCCGGGAAGAAGAGATACCGCCGATCCTCGGCGAAGTGGTAGAAGAAACTTCCGCCTCGCCGCCGGCGCGACGGGTCATAGAAGTAACCGTCACCGCAGAGGTCATCCAGTACTGTCAGCCACTTCGTGCGGTGTCCGGCGAAAGCCCAATGTGCGATGCGTTGCACGAGCGTCTGGCCTGACACCTGACTTCGCACTCCGTCTCGCAGTTCGGCCGCGTATTCCAGAGGCACAAACCAATGGCACGGGATCAGTTCAGCGCGCTGATCGGAAGCTGAACCGTTACGCCACCGGTACAGGGCACGCAAGTCGTCCGTGAGCCGGAGCCTGTATCCCGACTCGATCTCGCGGATACGCTCATCGGTCAAACCGGGTTGCAGCGAGGCCAGCACGTCTGGCGCATATTGCTGCAAGGCATCTTCGAATCGCTTCAACGTCGCACCAATGCTCTCGTCAACTGGGTCGGGCATCGAGCGTGGATAGGGATAAAAGAACGCACGCTGCAGGTGCAGGAGCATCAACACCGCGACGACCGAGAGAATGAGGATCACGATTCCAGTGGTCATAGGAAAAGCGTCACCGCTGAGCATAACGACACGGTTGGGCGGCCCTTGTAGCGAGTCCGCAGCGACCGAATGTTAGGCCGGTTTGTTGGCCCGGGCAAGAGCCCGCATGTAGGCGTCCGCCTCGACCGCGATCAATTCCCGGACCATCTCCGCGTCTGACAATCCCTTGCGCGTGAAGTCGCGCTCGATGCCGATGTTGCCCCTCGGGTCCCATCCTCTCGCTTCGGCTGATGCATGATAGTCGTCCCAAGACCACTCGATTCCCGTGAAGCGCAAGCCCATCGCGAAGCCTGCGAGAAAGCCTCTTACAGTTGCGAAGGTTACCGGACGCACCAACATCTGCGGCCGTTTGGCAAGGCAATCCAGGAGTTCTGATAGATTCTCCATTCGTGAAGTCCTCCGTGGCCTGACGCCCAAGATCAGCGGCCCGCCACCAAAGCAAGCCCAATTCGCGTTGCCCATGGCTTTCACCTCCGCCGCCGAACGCTGAAGCTCTTTATGCCGGGCCGGACTGAGAGCCGGTAGACCGCGGGAAACCGAAGTGCCGGCGCACTCAGGTGCGGAGCTTGGTTCGGCGGCTCACCGGCTTGCCAATCCGAGGCGTCTCTCGATGCGACGCAGCGCATCTTCCTGCACCTCGACCGCATACCGCGGCTCGAAGTCTGCCGCATCCCGGTATAAAGCGACCTGCCGTGCCGCGACATACTCTGCGACTGCGGCTACCAGGGCGGCATCCTCACTGAAATGTCCAGCCGGGAACGTCACGCCCAGGACCGCGTCGCCAGGCTCTTTCGGGGCGCGGGCGATACGCGCGGCGAGTTCCTGAAGGCGGCCGCTGCTGCCGGCGGAAACCGCGCCCGGATCGATCCGAATGCCGACGTAGCGCCCCTGGCCGAACGCCAGCCACTTCAGGAATTCCCAAAGCGCGTCTGCGGGCAGCAACTTTAGCGCCTCGTGGCTTCGCATCAGCATCTCCGCGCTCGCCGCCGAACGTAACAGCTCAGCGGCCCCCGGCCGCCAACCTCTGTGCTTACAGTTTACCAGAATGCGTCCACGGCGGCCGGGCTCCGCTGGAGCGCGACGTTAGGCGTCGCCCGACGAATGCATCAACTGAGCGTGAAGCTTCCGCAGTTCGGGCAGCACGTGCCGGAAACACTCGACTAGATCTTCGACGTTACGGACTGGCTTGGGAAAGGGTATGAGCCACACGCCCCAACGACCTGGCTCCGGTGGTGATGATGACTCGATCGGAAACTCGCCGACCGACCAGATAAGACCTGCACGTGACCCGTCCGGCGCCACGACGAAACCGTCGCCACACTCGCAGCCGTCAGGTTCGGCGAAGTCGGTGATTGCACCGAAGCACCAGCCGTCGGTGCGCGTCTCCTCGATAAGTGGGAACCCGTGATAGACGGGCGCGTCCGCAGGTCGGGCGAGGAACGCCGGCAGGTCTGGGTCAGCAGACTCAGCGCTGGAATCGGTGAGAAGCGCCTTTCCGTTGGGTATGCGTGGTTCAGCCATGGCCAACGTGCTCCAGGATGTCTAACGACCCGATTCAGCGGCCCGCGGCTCAGGTCCGCTGCAACGGAATATTAGACATTCTCCGCGGCCCGAAGTTCGCGCCGTACCGCGCCGATGGGATAGATCGACCGGCAGTCGGGACCCCGCAGCCGGAGATGCTGAATATAGGCGTCGATCGCGAACTTGCGGCGCCCGGCACCCAAATGACAGCATGCGATGCGATACCGGCAGTCGGCCACTAATCCGCGTGCCCAGGCCACGCCCTACCCGCACTCACCACTCGCGAGCGGTCCAACGCCCCGCCAACGAGTCGCTGATAGACGCGGATGGCGTCGGACCTGCGCCCGAGCATATGGAGGGCGCCGGCGAATTCCCAGAGAACGAGCGGGCAACGAGGCGCTAAACGCCGAGCCTGCTCAGCGATCTCAAGAGCTTCGCTGTATTGACGCTGCTCGTAGTAAGTCAGGGCCAGTCGGGCCAGGAGCCAACGGCTCGATGGCTCGGCATCCAGGGCCGCGAGGATTGCCGCTCGCGCCCCCGTCCAACGGCCGGCTGAGATGAGTTGCTCAATCTTGTGGGACATTTCTTGATTGTTTAACGACTCGGTTCAGCGCCCTGTAAAGCGGGTCCGTTGCAACGGGCGATTAACTTGTGCAGATTTCGATTTGCACTATGCTCTCGTCTCTGTGTCTTCCTCGCTCCCGTTCCCGTCGCTCAAGCCTGATCCCCGCTCGCTCGTCACAAGGCGTGGCCCATATTCACGGCTCTGCGGCGCCGGGATTCTTGAACCACAAACGGGAGATCCGGTTTTGCGGATCGCGGTCCATTCTCGTTATGTGCCTACCACTGGTAGCGCCGATCGAACGCGCGTTCGACGAACTGCTTGATCTCATCATCAGAAGGCATTCTGCTGGAGTTTTCCTTCCCCCAGGACTGGCTGATGCTCTCGCGGATCTCTGCCATTCGCTCGGAGCGGTCGAATTCCCCGGTCAAAACACCCCCGTCGAAGATCAACTCGATCACGGTTTCGTACTTCCATGCAGGGTGAAATCCCATATGCACATAGAGGCTTTGAATGAACCCGTCTGCCAGTAGCAGCCCCCCGGAGTACTCGATGTGGTAGCTCAGGCCTTGGTAGTGATTGTTGAAGAAGTCGAGATCTCTGCTTGAGGGCGACGGAGTCACTCCGTTGATGACCGGACCGGCCTCGCGTTCGTATCGATTCTTTCCTTCCCCCGGCCGAAGCAAGTTCACATGAAGCGTATCCAGCACCAAGTGGGATTGAACGACAGTGAACTGTGCCTGATAGCCCCGCCAACAAGCCGTGCTGGCCATCGACGGTTCGAGTTCGAGAATAGAAATGTCAAAGAGTTCGCCTTCGCTGATCCCCGCGACTGCGTACTCCTTCGCGTGGTATCGAAACGTATCGTTGATTTGCGCAGTCATCGATTGCCTCGCATGAGTGGAGTGGCCCGCACGAAGCCCCATGTTAACCGATGACTCTCATACCAGCGACTGTGCACAGATGAATTGCCAAACGGATATATCAGTCACCAGTACGAAATCCAGATCTACGGCTTCCCCGCTCGCCGGGTTGCGGCCCCCGAGGGCCGGATGCGGCGCCAGCGCGTAGCACTGGCCCGGCCCAGGGATCTTGCCCGCCTCATGGAGCCGGTAGACCAACTCCGATAGGAGAAAAGCCTCCTGCCACCACGGTTCGTTGACTTCGCGGATAAACTCCTCGTAAGTGTCGGCGAGGCGCTCCAACTGACTTACGTTCCGTAGGTCGCGTCGACAATTTCCAGCCAATTTCCTTGGCTGGCTGACGGGGGAGTACCAACCAGCCCCCCAGACGCGGCCCAACTGATGCATCCATTCTCCGGGTGTGCAGGCTTCCGCCACACGCCCGGGGCCCCTCCGTCCTAGGTCCTACGTTCACGTCGAGCCCGTCGCCACGT
>DAIDJG010000382.1 GCA_027451445.1 Singulisphaera sp. | reverse complement strand
AGGCTCCTTCCTCATGCGTTTGGCGAATGTTTGGTTTGGTCACCTCCATTTTGTCCAAAGTCGCGGAAAGGGGGGAGCCTTCCTTTCGACCCCCCGCCGCTCCGAAAAAATGCGCAACTTCAAAACTTGGGAAGGGGGGGTAGGGGAGGTGGGGCCTCAACCTCCGCTCACGGCCAATGTCATTCGGCCGTCGCGAACCCGTCATTTCCCAAGAAACGACGGTAATCCTCCACACGCGTGCAGGCGCTGGAGCCAATAGCGCCGGCTACTCCCCACCCCCCCTACCCCCCCTTCCCAAGGGGGGGAGTTATATATTCCTCCCTTTGAGAAGGGATGGGTGAGCGCACCGGGGCGATCGGACGTGCGCAATCCAACCGTTTGGCGCTCTAGGATGGGCATACTTGCGCCCAAGGGAGTCAAGGCGATGAGTAATGAAGGACGCGATCTCCTTGAGACGGTGCAATGGGCGAGCCGGGAATCGCCCGTAGCGATCCGACCTCCCGCGGTCGGACCACAATTTGTGCCGTGGTCGGCGCTACCGGCCGCCGAGCAAGGCACGCCGCTCGCGGAGGAGTGGGAGACGTACCGGCGCGAAGTCGGGCAGTGGCTGGCCGAAGGCCAGGCCGGCCGCTACGCGCTCATCAAGAGACAGGAGATCGTCGGGCTCTATGATACCTGGCAGGCGGCACGCGAGGAGGGTTTGAGGCGGTATCTATTGGAGCCCTTCTTCGTACATCTCATTCGCGCCGAGGAACCCTGCGTTCGCATTCGTGGACACCACTCGCCGTGCCTCGACTAACATTTGGCGTAACCCGCACTGGGCTTGCGGTCCCAGTGTGGATCGGGTTGAGCGGCGCGACGACAACAGCCCTGCACGCGGCGGGTCGGCCGCTCGTCGCGCCGTTGCTTGCTCGCGGGCTGCTTGATACAGGTTCAGACGTCACGGCGGTTGCCTCCTGGGTCCTGCAAAGCCTGGGCGTACCCGCTGCCACCACGGCGGTGACCCACACCGCCGCCGGGCCGATCACCGTGAAGCTGTACGAGGTTAGCCTCGGGATCACCAACCCCGATTCGCCCTCCGGGCCCTGGTTGACCGAACCGGATCTGCTGGTTACGGAACTCGCGACGGTGCTCCACGACGCTGACGTCCTCGTGGGACTCGACCTGTTGCTTCGATGCCGACTTTTTGCTCGATGGTCCGGCGCAGCAGTTCATCTTGGATTTCTGACGCGTCGAGACAGCAGGCCACCGAACAACTCCGGCTCGCCCCACCTCAAAAAAATGAACAATACAGACGGCCGTCAAGTGCCCTGGTCCGCCAACGCCTCCAAAATCGCCAGCTCATCCAGGCGCTTGGCCCAAAACCGCGGCGTCGTCCAGGGCTTGTTGTCCGGGAGCTCAACAGCGGCTCCGTGGGCGAGGAGACACAGCACCATGTCCAGACGCCGATGCACGACGGCCCACGCCAGCGGCGTGAGGCCGAAGAAGCCGTTCACGGGGCACGGCGCACACCAAGCTTGACCCCGAGTCACGGGGCAAAGGGGAGCGCAGCTCCACGTGCCCCGGTGGGCCGCGAGACGCTTCCGGGGCACGTCGGCCTTCCGGCCTCCTCTGCCCCGGCCCCCCCCAGGTCTCCCACATTCACGCACGATCTGTGGGGCGCCAGGCGATTTTTTGGCGCTCGCGGGACAGCAATTCGATCGGCTGGCGCACAGCCCCTTTGCTCTGAGCGACAACGCGGCGCCGCTGAGGTGGCGCGACGGTTTGAGAACTGGTATCGGGCGTTGGCGCGGGCCCGTCGAGCGCTGTGATTGAGGGACGCGAAAGGGTCGTCAGCGCGGCGTTGGTGCTTGCCTGGGCGGCCTGACTCATTGCGCCCGCATTGGTGACGAGTTGGAATGTGGCGTAAACCGCGGGACCACCTGGGGGCGTGAGTGTGTCTGAGTTGAGCGACGCCGAGATGCCTGAGAGCGAGAACAGGTAAACCGAGTTGCCCGCCATCTGTGTCGGAATCATGATCAACTGATTCGTGTTCGGGTTGAACACCACCTTGGCGTTCATGGGCACGTCCGAGTAGCCGGAGTTCCCCGTGGTGGCGCCGCCGGTCTGTGGAATCAGCATGGCGGAGAACCGGCCCAGGGATGACCGCTGGATGGGCTCGCTGAATGTAACCGCCCCATAGCCCAGGTTTCCGAAGAATGCCGTGTGGTCTTGCGGGTTCGTCGTCGCGGTCAATGGCGAAGTGCCAACGCCGACGGCCGGGGCGTTGACTTCAAAGGTGGTGTAGCGGTTCTGTCCCAGGGTCACGCCGGGACCGGGAAAGTTCTGATCGTCGCTGACGGAGCCCGACACCGAGATGAGATAAACCGTACCGGGGCTCAAGGTATCCGCCGGCGTCAGGTAGGCCGAGTTGGTCGAAGGACTCAAGTACACCGGGGCCGTCACTTGCTGATAGGCTCCTCCGGGGCCTGTATTCGCCAGCAACTGGATCGTGTTGGAGTTCACGGTCCAGGTGTTGACCGGACGGTTGAACTGAATGGCGATTGTATCGGGTTGCGGGATCAGGTTGTTATTGATGACGGTTGTGCCTCGATTCGCCGTGATCCCGAGGACCTGCAACGGCGCCGATGTGGCGGGCGACGCGTGGAAGTCAAACGACAGATAGACGGGCTGGAGCGTGCCCGTCGTCGCGTCTGTGAGCGGGTTGCCCGCGAGGTCTGAGAGCCCTTGAGCGGCGATCAGGTAGATGTCGGAGCTGAGTGGAAACGCGGGTGTGAGCGTGATTTGCGACGTGCCGTTGGCGTTCACGTGATAGACGAGCGTGGCGTTGATGGGCAGGTCGCCGCTGTCCACGCCGCTGGGGCCCGTCCAAAGCGACGGCGCGTTCGCCGCCGCGAGAGCGCCGCCGTCGGGGCCGCTGGGAATCAGCATCACCGCGAACGGATCACTTGCAAAGCCATGGCTGCTGGGCTGGTCGGCGATCAGGCCCGCCAAGGGATGACTGAAGGTCAAGACGATCTGGCCATTGGGCAAGCTCGGAACCACGGAGCCGTTTGCGATCGTGCTGTTAGTAATATGGAGACTTGTTTCAATCGTCACGTTCGTTGCCGACGAAGCCGGGCTCTGGTCGCCGGAGGCGGTCAACGCGGCGGTGACTGTGAACTGGTGTACGCCATCAGGGAGCGGGCTTCCGCTCACCGAGAAGGACGCCGTCCCCGACGAGGCCTGCACTGGGCCGGCGATCAATGTGCCGTTGTCAAAGAGCCGCACGAAGCCATTGGCGGGCGACACGTTCGAGACCGTGAAATTCAAAGGGGCCGAGGCGGAGCCGTTGTTGCGGGTGATGCCGTCAGTCGTGCTGGTCCCCGTATCGTCTTGAGCACTTAACGTCGGGGCGGACGGGGCGGGGGAGGTGGAGACGGGATTGATCGTCAACGCCGCTCCCGACTGCGTCCCGATCAACGCCCCGGCCGTCGGGGAGCTGAGGCTGACGTTGACGGTCAGTGGCCCTTGGGAATTCGGGTCGTTGAGGATCGGGATCGTAAACGACTGGCTGGTGTCGCCGACGGCAAACGTGAGCGTTCCCGAAGTCGCCGTGTAGTCCACACCGGCCTTGGCCGAGCCGTTAGAGGTGGCGTAGTTGATGGTCGCGGGCCCTTGCCCGCCGGTGCGATTGACCGTGATGGTGACGGTTCCCGCCTTGTCCGAGGTGCTGTAGCTGGGCTGTGAGAACTGAAGGACGGGGTTCTGGAGATTCCAGCCCAGGTCCTGGAGTGCGGCATAGTCGAGTGTTGTGAAGGCGTCGCGGGTGCCCTCGAGCAGCACGGGGTCCATGGTTGCGGGGTGGCCGTCGGAGACGGTTCCTTCGGCCCAGTGGTCGAGCCCGGGTGCAAGAGGTACCGGCTGGCCGCTGTGGGCGGCTTTGGACGCAGGTCCTACGAAGACACCGTTTGCGATGTTCGTTTGCCAGGCGCCGCTGGTGCCGATTCCCAGGACATGGCCCATTTCGTGTTCGGCCACCGTCAGGAAGTCGGTCTGGTTTGAGCTGATCCCAGAGAGTGACTGGCCGAAATACCAATTTGTGTGGGCGGTGTCGAACGCGATGGCTCCGCCCCAGGTTCCGAAGGCGGTGGGGTTCGCGGACAGAGCGCCGGGAAGTCCTCGGGAGGCCACGGTGTTGAACCAGTTTTCATCGCCCGTAGTTGAGCCGGCGGAAAAGCCGCCCGACATCCCATCGCCCGCCTCACCGCCCGCGGGCAAGGGGGCGCCGAAGACGTAGACCACCAGTGTATTGGCGGGAACCGTCGGGTTGTCGATCGAGTGGTTGATCCCTGCGCTGAGGTCCTGGAAAACTTCCGACCACGTGTTGCCGCCGGACGGTGTGATCGCCTGGAGCGAAACGCCGAGATCGGCCACGTCGTTGTTCGCGGCCTGTTGCATCAAGGCGCGCACGGCCGGCGTGAAAAAGCCACTCGTGTCGAACCGGTAGTCGAGTTGAACGGTGATCGTCAACAAACGCCGCTCTTCCAGTGCCTGGAGTCGCGGTGTAAGACGTCTGGCTTCGCGCGCGCGGCGATCGTTTTGATTGCTTGACGCGGGTCGCCTGACAAAGAATCTCATCGGGGCCTCAGTCCTCGGGCCGCAGTTACGGGCCGATGTGCGACGGGTCACTAGCCGGAGCGCTCAAAGGTGGGGGGACCGAGCAACGTCCGGTCGCGACTGGGCACTTCCGCCCGTCATCGATTCGGCACGATGACTCCCCCGAATTGAGCCTCGATACAATCCGGATTAAAGAAAAACTCGAATGGGGACCGCGGGAGGGAGGAGGGACGCAAACGACTCCAGAATCATCGTACGAAATCCATGGCAAAATGTACAGAATTCCGTCTTCGCAAATGTTCTTCCAAAAGACACGAACTCCAATATAAACTGGATTTGCGCAGAGTTATCGGGGCCCGCCGAGCGTGCGTGCGCAAGGTTTCGCATCTCAGCGTCGACGGGCCAGACAAAATGATTACGCAGCTTGGATCGTTTCGGGACGCGGTGCGGTCAATTCATCTCCGGTTCCAGCGGTCCGGCCAGGCCTTTGTGGAAGAATAGGCGGCCTGGAAGCGTGGGCATAAACGAGCTTGGAACCCAGGGATCGGGCCCGTAGCGGAGGGTCATCCACAGGCTTGTCCCCTGCCACTGCATTCCTCGGTCGAACACGCCATCGGCCCCGCCGATGATTCGATCGGCCTGGAGGAAGAGCCCGGGACCGATGGTATTCGCGAACGCCGGGACGAGGGTGGTCCGGCTCTTGAAGCTGGTGAGGGCGTTTTGCTCGATGGTCAGCGGGTGCAACCGCGCGCCAAGCCGGTGGGTCTGCTGCCGCCACTCGTCGACGGTGGCAAACTCCGCGGCGAAGTGGGGCTCCCAGAAGGCGATGTGGCAGACGCGGCCGATACCGAAGATGACGATCAACTCCGCGCCTTTGGTCTTCAACTCGCCGATCCGTTCGGCGTAGTGCGGCAGGCTATGGGGGGTCGCGAACCAGCGTTGCTGCTCGGGGACGGTGCGGGAACCGAGCGGGCCGTAGAACGCTGACTGCATCGCGTTCTGGAACGCGCCGGGGTGATGGGCCGGAAGCGTGGCGCCTTCCCGGTCGCTCCACTCATCCATGTTGAAGCCGAAGACATGGTCGCAGGGGACGTCCCACTCCTTGAGAAAGTACACGGCCCAGCGGTACATTCCCATCGGCCCAACGGGCAGGATCAAGGCGGCGGGCCGGCCTTCGCGGCGGCAGCGGAGAATGTTGAACGCGATCTCATGGCCGAGCATGACGTCGAAATCGGCGACCGACTCGCAAGGGACGGGCACGAAGCCGGGGTTCCACCAGGGCCTGCGCTCGGTGACGGACTCGGGGGGATGCGAGCAGCACGCGTCGATCTTGGCAAGGTCCCAACCCTTCGGCAAGAAGCCTTCCATCATGGAGCCGGCGAAAGTCGTCAGGAGATTCATAGTGTTCATCCTCAAGCGAGTGGTCGAGTCAGGGGTGGATCGTGGGCTGGTCGTCTTCAGTTGACGGGTAATGTTGATACGCGGGAGCTGGGCTGGGACTGAAGAATTGAAGAAGAAGAAGATGAGGATGAGGATGAGGATGAGGATTAAGACCGAGGTTGGGAGAAGTGTTGTTCGTCTTAGAGTCTGTCCCAGAAGTCCCGGGAGCGTGGATATGGGGACTGGCTCCGGCCGTCTTCGGACGGTGCCAGTCCCCCTTTTCCACGCCCGCTCCGCCGGAAAAGGGGGACAGGCACCTCGAAGACTCGGAGCCAGTCCCCCTTTTCCGGCTCCGGGACAGACTCTTAGTCCTCATCCTCATCCTCATCCAAATTCTGCACCACCCGGAACCCCGTGATCCGACCCGTCAATCCAAAGACTGCCGATGCACGATTCGACTACTTTACAACGCCTGGCGCGGGGGGTGTTATGGGCTTGTTCCGCTGGGTCTTCTTCGACGTGGGCAATGTCCTCCTCGACGAGGATCCGCTGACCTATCTGAGCTTTCGCCGCCACGCCGAAGCCGTCCAGCGTTTCCGTCCCGAGGTCGGGTTCCACGATCTGCTGGCCGAGCGCGGTGCGCACGCGGCCGCGGGCTCGCGCTGGCCGCTTTATGAGGCCGTGTCGGCCCACCTCAACGAGCGCGAATGCGCCGTGGTTTGGGACCAGACCGCGCGCGAAGTCCGCAGCCGCTTCGCCGAGCTCTCGCCCCTGATCCCCGGCGCGGCCGAAGTCGTCGAGCGACTCTCCAGCCGGTTCCAGCTCGGCCTGATCGCCAATCAAGGGCCGGAATGCCGCACGCGGTTGTCTGCACTCGGGCTTCTCGACCGATTCCATGTCGTCGCGTTCAGTGAAGAGCAGGGGGTGTGGAAGCCCGATCCGCGCCTTTTTCTCCACGCGCTGAAGCTCGCCGGCGCACGGCCCGCGGAATGTCTGATGGTCGGAGATCGGCTCGATAACGATCACATGCCGGCATCGTCGGTCGGCATGGCCACGTGCTGGATCCGTTGGCCCGTTCGCGCGGCCAAAGGGTGGGAGCCGGACGATGCGGAAGCCCGGGCGTATCGAGATTCTCTCGAACAGACCGCCTTTCGCTGCGACGCGGTTTCCGCCACTTTGCAGCCCACCCTCGTGTGCGATGAAATCCGTCAACTCGCGGACGTGATCTAGAATTACGATACCTGGTAATAATGGAGTCTACAAAGACAGGTTAACGTGCACGACGTCGGTGTGAATGGCCAGGGATTCTGGGAAAAGGTGCGACCGGGGTCTGGTGTGTTCTATGCTTCAGTCGTAAATCGTTCGCAGTTCCGTGATTTCCGAATCGGAACCTCATCCTCAGAGGCGAGCCGTGAACCTGTCGCCGCCATTCGGCCCCACAGAGAGTCCGAGGAAGGTCTTACTAATTGACGATTCCGAGCTGGACCGCCGTTTGGTGCGTTATCGGCTTGGGGTCGAGAACCTCGAACTTTTTGAAGCGCCTGATGGACGGATGGGCCTGGAGCTTTGCCGGAGTAATCCCCCTGACCTCGTCTTGCTGGACCTCGGGTTACCGGACTGCGACGGATTCGAAATCCTTCGTCAATTAAAGGATGAGCCCACCACAAGCGCGGTGCCGGTCATTCTCTTATCGGCCTCGACTCTGCCCGCCGACAAAGCCCGAGGGCTTGACCTGGGGGCCGTCGATTTCGTTTCGAAGCCGTTTGACCCCATTGAGTTGCGGGCACGGATTCGAGTCGCCCTCCGGACCAAATTCCTCCAGGATTTGCTGGAGCAGCGAGCGCATCTTGACGGCCTGACCGGTTTGGCCAATCGGCTGGCCCTGGAAGAGCGGCTCATCTGCGAGTGGGCGGTCATCCTGCGCCAGGGTGGCCCCCTGGCGGTCTGGATCGCCGATATCGATAACTTTAAGCGAATCAACGACTTATACGGTCACACGGCGGGCGATGAAGTGCTCAGGGCGGCTGGCGTGGCCCTTCGCTCCTCCGTTCGCGCGTCCGATTTCGTGGCACGCTACGGCGGCGAGGAATTCGTGGTCATTGCCCCGCAGTGCGACCTTACGAATGCGCTGATCCGCGCGGAAGATTTCCGGTCGCGGCTCGAGCGGACGAGCATTCCGTTCGATAAGAGCTTGATCCAGGTGACGGCGAGCATTGGGGTTGCTGCCGTACCCGAGGCCAGTTCCCCAGGTCCGCTCGATCTGCTCACCTATGCCGATCATGCCCTTTACGAGGCGAAATCCGACGGGCGCAACCAGGTCAAATGCTGGCAGCGCCGCAATGGGGTCGTCGGGGTTAATGGGCATGGGAATGGGAAGTATGTGGTGACGGGTTAGCAGATGGTAGATGCAAAATGGCAGATGGCAGATGACTGGGGGCGACACGTCCGTCGCGGCTGGCATCTGTCATCATGCATTTGACATCGCGCATCTGCCATCGATCGCTACTCGATCGCGATAACAACCTTCCCGCTCAGTTTGCCCGCTCCTTGAATCGTATTCTCGTCCAGGAATTGCTCCGCACGGGCGGCTTCGGCGATCGGAAACACCTGGCCGATCAGGGCCTTGAGGGCGCCGGCTTCGACCCAACGGTTGATGTCGTCGGCGCAGCGTTGTTGCTCCTCGGGTGTGGCGTTGAACATGGCGAAGCCGAGCAGGGCGCAGTTGCGGGGATAGAACGCTCCCAGCGGCAGAATCGGCTTGGCCGCGCGGCCGGCCATCAGGATCATTCGTCCGCGCTTGCGGAGCAAGGGGACAGCTACTTCGAGATTGGGCTCGCGCTGGGTTTCATACCAGACGTCGATGCCATCCGGGGCAAACTCTCGGAGCCGGGCGGGGATGTCCTCGGTGCGATAGTTCAAGGCGAGATCCGCACCGAGCTTGCGGCAGAGATCCAGCTTGGAATCGCTGCCCGCCGCGGTGACGATCCGGGCGCCGGCGGCCTTCGCCATCTGGACGACCATGGAGCCGACACCACCCGAGCCACCGGGGACGTAGACGGTTTCTCCGGCCGAGAGCCGGCCGTACTGGAACAGTCCAAGGTGCGCCGTGATCCCGACAAGGGCCTGGGCCGCGGCTTCCTGATCGGTCTGGTTCTTGGGGATCGGGTAGAGCCAGTGCTCGTCGATCGCCGCGTATTCGGCCGTCACGCCCTGCCGGCCGAGCAAGCCCTGGTTGGAACCCCAGACGCGGTCGCCGATTCGAAAGCGCGAGGCTCCCGGCCCGAGTTCCTCAACCGTGCCGGCAAAGTCGCAACCGATGACGTAGGGGAACGCCATCGGCATCGCAATCATGCCCGACCGCAGGTAAAGGTCGATCGGGTTCAGCGACGAGGCGCGCACATGGATCAAGACCTGGCCTGGCCCCGGCTTCGGTCGAGGCAGGTCGCCTACCTGGATCACGTCAGGCGGCCCCGTCTGTTCGATATAGGCAGCGCGCATTAGCGGATTGCTCCACTTTTCGAGAGTTGAGAGATCACCGCGGCCTCGACCGATTTTCGAATCGCTCCGGCCGCCCCGAGTGCTCTTGCAGCACATCGGATCGGGCCTCATCATAACGGCCAACGTCCGCTGGTTGGAACCCTCTGCCGGAGCCCCGTC
>DAIDJG010000381.1 GCA_027451445.1 Singulisphaera sp. | reverse complement strand
GGGTGGCCGGGGCAGAGGAGGCCGGAAGGCCGACGTGCCCCGGAAGCGTCTCGCGGCCCACCGGGGCACGTGGAGCTGCGCTCCCCTTTGCCCCGGCCACCCATCCCGCTCGTTGGGACGCACGAACTGTTAGGCGCCAGGAGTTTTTCACTCCGAAATCGCGGACTCCGGTAAGCTACCGGCTAGGGTTCCGAAGCGAACGTCACCGCGGTGGTTCGTGTTCAGATTATCCACATCGCCGACATTGAGTTCTGGGCCTAAAGACCGCCGCGGCCGTGCCAAGGTTCGTTGGCTCCGGTTTTTACGTTGATCCGAATCGCCCGTTCAACTCGGCAGTAGCCTCTCCACCGTACGGAGCACGAGTCGATATCGCGCGGTCCGCTCGTTCCTAACCCAAGCGTGACGTGTTTTTTACGATCGTGGCACGAGTCGAGGTCTGATTCGTCGCGGGATCGTCGCCCGCGTAGAGCATCGTCAACCTGGTCCCGCCGTAATTCGGGTTCGCCATGTTGGCCGCACCGGTCGTGTTGAAGATCTTCACCACGTTCGCGCCGGGGGCCGTGCGGGCGATTTGCTCCGCCCCGGATGTATCGTGACCGACTTCGAGCGCGCTCAGATCGGCCGTTAAAGGGTTGGTGCAGTCGAGAAGCACCTTGCCGCTGAGGGCTCCCGCGGACCTGACGGTGTCGAGCGCCGCGTTCCAGGGAACGCCGAGCACAACGACTTCCGATCGAGCCACGGCCTCGGCCACGGTACCAATCGCGCCGCCGAGCGCTTTGACGGTGGCCTGCGTTTTGGCATTGTCCTTATTCCGCACGCCGAAGGTCACGTCGTGACCGCGCTCCGCCCAACGGCGACGTTACCGGTACCGATGACAGCGATCTTCATGAGCGAGTCCTCCGGAAAAATGCGAAGCTTACTCAACCCTCCACCGGGGGACCAGTCGGTTCAATTCCAGGTCGTACCTCCAGAGCCGCGTGATCCCTGGGCGGTTCTCGGAATTGGAAAACCACCGATTCGATCCGCGAGGCGAACGAGGAGCGCAAGCGCTGATGGCATCGACGACTGCTCGTTCGCGCATGACCTCAGTCGTGGAAAGTCGTCACGTCGGGACCTCCGCCCCTGCCCCTGCGGACGACAGCGACAATGCGAGGCCCAAGAAGGATCACGAGATCCTTGGAAGCGAAACCCGTCCCCTCCGTCCCAGCGAACTTCTCGCAAATGTACGCAAGCACGCTTTCCAACGTCGAATTCGCGGGGGGGCCGACCGCGAAGGCCTTCAAGAATCCATCCTCATCGTAAACGCGGTAATGGGTGCGCCGAAATTCCTCGCTCTCCTTGACCCTGGCCGGCTGATCCAACGGGTCGAACATCGACGCTCGTCCTTGTAGGCTGGGATGACCGAGGCTTAACGTCGCACTCCGATTGGACCAAGACCGCAGCCCGAGAAGAAGGGGCTCCTGTGGGAAATCATGAAGGGAATGGAAGCATTTCGCGACCAGGCGAAGCGTCGTCTTCGGAGTGTCTGGGTGCGATAATGCTCGTAAGGCCCTGAGCAGCGACCCACCGTCGCACGGAAGACGAATCAGAAATCCATGGCACGCGCTCGAACCATCGCCATCGGCGACATTCACGGTTGTTCGGCAGCGCTCTGCGCGCTGCTCGACGTAATCCGGCCGCGTTCGGAAGACGTGATCATCACGCTGGGCGACTACATCAACCGCGGACCCGACAGCCGCGGCGTACTCGATAGGCTCATTGATCTGAGCAAGTCGTCTCGATTGGTCCCGATCCTCGGCAACCATGATCAGACATTGCTTGAAGTCCGCTCAGGGCAAAGGATGAAGTTCTGGTTTCTCGAGATCGGAGGGACTGCCACACTCGACTCCTACGGATCCGGCCGCGACCTCGACCTGATCCCCGAAGCACACTACGACTTCCTCCGAAACTGCCTCGATTTCTACGAGACCGACACCCACATCTTCGTCCACGCCAACTACTTCCCCGACATCCCCATGTCCGAACAACCCGTGGGCATGCTGCGCTGGGAATCGTTGCGTGACATGACGCCAGGCCCGCACGAATCGGGCAAGACGGTCGTCGTCGGGCACACGTCCCAAAAGAGCGGCGAGATTCTCGACCTGGGTCACCTCATCTGCATCGACACGTGGTGTTGCGGCGGGGGCTGGCTCTCAGCGCTCGACGTGTCGACGGGTGAACTGTTTCAGGCCGACCGAAATGGTTCGATCCGTTAACGCGCCATTGACGTATGAATCGCCTCCCACAGTTCGAAGAGCCAAACCCGAGTTGCGAGTGCCGCCCGGTTTTCCGCGGATTGCGCACTGGATACGATATCCACCATTCCGCACCCGGCGTTCAGGAGAATCCGCATGCGCTGCCGTCTTTTGCTTTTCGTTCTGTTAGTCGTCCCGGTATCCCTGTATGGCCAGGATCGCGCGACCAAAGTCCGCAACGACCGAAAGAACTTTCAAGAATCCCGCGACTGGATCTATAACGACCTTCAAAAGGGTGTCGAGGCCGCCAGGGCCGCAGGTAAGCCGTTGCTCGTCGTCTTCCGGTGCATCCCTTGTGAAGCATGCCAGGAGTTCGACGACGACGTCGCCCGACGCGACCCGATCATTCGCGACCTCCTCGACGAGTTCGTCTGCGTTCGCATCGTGCAGGCCAACGCGATTGACCTCGCGAAGTTTCAACACGACTTCGATCAGTCCTTTGCCGCCTACCTGATGAACCCTGACCTCACCATCTACGCCCGCTTTGCCACTCGCTCGGAGCGCCCCGAGCGAGAGGACATTTCGCTCGAAGGCCTGCGCAAGGCCATGGACGCCGCCTTGCGGATGCACCGCGACTACAAGGCCGTGAAGGGTTCACTGGCGGGTAAGCAGGTCTCAGCGTCGCGCTATAAGACGCCACGAGAGTACCCGAGTCTGAGCACAAAGTTCACCGACGCGCTTGATTACGACGGGCAAGTGGTGAAAAGCTGCATGCACTGCCACCAGATCCGCGAGGCCGAACGGCTGGTTTACCGCACAGCGGGCAAGCCCATCCCTGACGAGATCGTGTACCCATACCCCGACCCGAACGTACTCGGTTTGAAGCTCGACCCCACAGAGATGGCGAAAGTCGAACGCGTCGCTGCCGGCTCCCCGGCCGAGAAGGCCGGGCTTCGCGAGGGCGATGACATCGTAGCACTCGCAGGGCAACCGATGCTGTCCATCGCCGACGTTCAGTGGGTTCTCCACACGTCGCCTCGCGCCCGCAAACTACCCGCACAAATCCGTCGCGCCGGGAAGACCGTGGACACGGTTCTCGACTTGCCCGAAGGCTGGCGCCACGGTGACATCTCGTGGCGCGTGAGCAGTTGGGACCTGCGGCGAATGGCGCTGGGCGGAATGAGGCTCGACGACCTCACGGACAACGAGCGCAAGGCGGCCCAGTTGCCGCTTGAAACGATGGCCCTGCGTGTCAGGCATGTCGGTGAGTTCGGCGAGCACGCCGTTGCCAAGCGAGCTGGGTTTCAGAAGGGAGATGTTCTCGTGGCGTTCGACGGCAAGCGCGGTCGATTGTCCGAATCCGATCTTCTCGCTTACTCCACGCAGCGCAAGCGACCCGGCGACGTGATCGAGATCACGATCCTTCGCGACGGGAAAACGCAGGTGCTCAAATACGAATTGAAATAGCCGAATACAACTACTCGCTGGTCGATCGCAGCTCCTCACGGACCCGCATCAGAATCTGCCCGAGCCGGTTCTTCCCTGAGCCGTCGCCAGCATCGCCCCAGTAGGCGTCGTTCTCCGTGTGCTCGACAATTTGCACGTTCCCTGTCGCAAGCAAGGTTTCCCGTAACTCGACGTGCTGCGTGAACTTTGCCAGGACCGCCTCATGCATGATCCGGTCCTTCACCGACTCCCAATCCTTGCGCAGGGGCCGCTTGCGGCTTCGCCCCATCCGGGCGGCGATCATGGGTGACTTGGCTTGTCGGATCTCTTCCTCGGAGTCCGTGCCGGCGAACTTCTGAGCCTGGAAATAGTGCTCACTCGTCGGCCACATCTTTCCGTTCAGCCGGAACGGGTGCGGTGAAAAGTTCGAGAAACAACCATAAGAATCACTCACAGTGTAGAATTGAATAACGCTCCTATCGCCTGCGTCTCCAGGTCGACCCTTACGTCTCGAATCGAATCGATCAGACGATTCGGCCTCGGTGCGCGAAGTGCTCGCCGGTTCGTACACTTCGTACACAATCAGCGTTCCCGGCCAGTTCGCGAACACGTCCTCGACAATCGCCCGGACCTTCTTCCAGGAGAGCCCGCCGTAACCCACCCCGATTCGTGGAATCGCGATGCGCGACAACTTCTCCGCATCAGCCTGACCACTCATCTTCCGAAGTGACGTCTCGATGGCCTCGTAGCTTGCCCTGGCTCGCCAGTAACCCTCCTGGGTGCCGAGGTTGAAGACCCACGGCCGTTCGTTGGATTTCCAAAGCCAACACTCGCCGAGATTGAACTCGCGCGGCTCCGCCTTACAGCGCCGGCGGTATTCTTCGTACATCTCCGGGTAAAGCGCGCGCAACGTTTTGGCGACGCCGGCCCCCATCGATCCCTGGCAGTTACACCCGTGGCCGAACGCTTGAGCGTTGTACGCGTTTTCGAACAGGTCGCCAGCCACGAACTCGATCGGCATGATTCACTCCCGCCAAATCGGGGCTCGTTCCGCGGCCTCACCCGACCGCCTCATCTGAGTGTACATTTGGTCTGAAGCTGGTCAAGCGTTAATCCCGATAAATGTTCGAGCGAACGCGATTCTTTTTGACGCGGGCCCACGGACCCGGCAGAGATTTCAACGCAACGTCAAGAGTAACCGTCGCTTACGAAATCCGAGAAAAAAACCGGGGAGCGTGTCGATTTGGCTGTGGCTCGTTCGACGTCTAGGTAGAGCCGACGTTCCGGGCCGACCTTGACCGTCGTCTTCGACCTTCGAAAGGGTCGCATTTCAAGTCTGTCGCATCCCTAGCCCACGTGAAGGAGAGGTCATGAAAGTCGAAGCCTACCTGAACTTTGACGGCCGCTGCGAAGAAGCTTTGGAGTTCTACCGCGGCGCGCTTGATGCGCAAGTCACGCGACTCATGCGTTACAAAGACATGCCCGGCACTCCCCAGCCCGGCATGGTCCCCCCCGGCACCGAGGAGAAGGTGATGCACTCAAGCTTCCAGGTCGGCAATACCACCCTCCTGGCGTCGGATTGCCACTGTCAAGGCAAGGCGACCATCCAGGGGATCTCGCTCGCGCTGGAGGTCGCTAACGACGACGAGGCCGAGCGCCGGTTCGCTGCGCTTTCTGTTGGTGGACAGGTCCAGATGCCGCTGACGAAGACGTTCTTCTCTTCGAAGTTCGGGACGGTCACCGACCGGTTCGGTGTGACCTGGATGCTCATCGTGGAGATGCATTCGTAAGTGAAGGTATCGTCCAAAGTCGAACGCGACGGTGCCTCAACGCTCCGAGCCAACGAATACGGGGGGGCGAATACTGGCGAGATCAAATGTCCCACTATCTCGCCCTCCCCCGCGCGTCGTGGATTCGAAATCAGACAAATCGATCCCCGTTGGATACCCATTCATGCGCTATATGATGATGATCAAGGCCACGCGCGACTCCGAAGCCGGCGTCCCGCCGAACCCCGAGCTCGTTGCCGCCGTCGGGACGTTTGCACAGGAACTTATGAACTCCGGTGTTGTCGTCGCAACCGGCGGCCTTCAACCGAGTTCGACGGGCACTCGCATCCAATTTCTGGGCGGAAAGCGCACCGTGATCGACGGCCCCTTTAGCGAGGCGAAGGAACTCATCGGCGGCTTCGCGATCGTCGAGGCCAAATCGAAGGAAGATGCCTTTGCCGTGGCGAATCGGTTCGTCGACCTTCACGTCAAGTTCGGTATCGACGGCGAAGTTGAGATCCGCCCCATGTTTGACGGCGCCGGCTGCGATCCGTCCAACCATTCGTAATTCTCACAATTGCCCGCGTTCAGCCACCAATCCGAACCACCGTTTGACCCACGAGGAGAACCCTCCGATGCGATTCATGATGTTGATGATCCCGAAAGGGTACGAGACGGCCGAACCCGGCACCATGCCCGACCCGAAGGCCGTCGCGGCGATGATGCAGTACAACGAAACGCTGCAAAAGGCCGGCGTGCTCCTGGCGCTGGATGGACTCCATCCCCCGTCGACCGGCGCGCGGGTTTCGTTCGTCGGCGGCAAACCCAAGGTCACCGACGGCCCGTTCGCCGAGGCGAAGGAGGTGCTCGGCGGGTACTGGATGATCCAGGTCAAATCCCGTGAAGAGGCGATCGAGTGGGCCACGCGTTGTCCGGCCTCGGAGAATGAGATGATCGAAGTGCGCCAGGTGCATGAGTTCTCCGAGTTCCCACCCGAGGCTCAAGCCGCTGCTGCGAAGTTCCCCGAGATGCAGGCCCAACTCGGCCAGGGCAAGGGGTCGTGACACGGTGCGGTTCCAGTCCGCTTGCACGTCCGGACCCGAGATGGTCTGATCGGTAGGCGTGACGACGACCGAAACTCAGCGCACGATCGACGCCGTCTGGAGGATCGAGTCAGCGCGGCTCATTGCCGGGCTCGCGAGGATCGTGCGCGACGTCGGTCTGGCGGAAGAGCTTGCGCAAGACGCGCTCGTCGCCGCCCTGGAGCAGTGGCCCGAGTCGGGCGTCCCGCAGAACCCGGGCGCCTGGCTCATGGCCACGGCGAAGCATCGTGCCATCGACGCGTTGCGACGCAACAAAAGGATCGAACGCAAGCACGACGAATTACGCCGGACGCGCGAAGCCTCCCAGGAGGACCCTACGGACGACCTCGACGCAGCCCTCGACGACGACGTGGGCGACGACCTCCTCCGCCTCATCTTCACGACCTGCCACCCCGTTCTGTCCACTGAGGCGCGCATCGCGTTGACGCTCCGCCTGCTCGGCGGGCTGACGACTGAGGAGATTGCTCGGGCGTTCCTGCTCTCCGAAGCCACGGTCGCCCAGCGCATCGTGCGGGCAAAGCGCACGCTGGTTGAGAAACAGGTTCCCTTCGAAGTCCCGCGGGGGCCGGATCTCGTCGAACGGCTTTCCTCCGTCCTCGGTGTGATCTACCTGATCTTCAACGAAGGCTACACTGCGACCGCCGGCGACGACTGGATGCGGCCCGAACTCTGCGCCGACGCTTTACGGCTCGGCCGAATCCTGGCCGGGCTTGTACCGTCCGAACCCGAGGTTCACGGCCTTGTCGCGCTCATGGAGATTCAGGCCTCGCGCGCGAGGGCACGCGTCGGCCCCTCCGGCGAACCGATCCTCCTCCTCGATCAAAACCGGGCGCTCTGGGACCACCTTCTGATTCATCGTGGTCTCGCCGCGCTCGCCCGCGCCGAGGCACTCAGCCGCTCTCGAGGCGCCTACACCCTCCAGGCCGCGCTCGCCGCTTGCCACGCCCGGGCACGCACCGCCGAGGAGACCGACTGGAATCGTATGGTGCAACTCTACGACGAGCTCGCCCAGCTCTCTCCTTCGCCCATCGTCGAGCTGAACCGCGCTGTCGCCATCGCGATGGCGAGCGGACCGCAAGCGGGGCTGGACATCATCGAACGGCTCACGTCCGAGCCCGCCCTTCAGGGTTACCACCTCCTGCCCAGCGTGCGCGGCAATCTCCTCAGTAAGCTCGGCCGCTACCGGGAGGCGTGCTCCGAGTACAAACGCGCGGCGGCTCTCACACAGAACGCGATCGAACATAAGCTTATGCTCGATCGCGCCCTTGAGTGCGAGGCGAAGGCGGACAGGTAGAACCTACCCGCCCGCGATCGCCCCCACCACCAGATAAGGCTCCTCCCCGTTCGCGACAGCGTCGGGGAGCGGGTCATCCGGAGACTCGTGCGAGAGGTCGAGCTCGCACGCAAAGAACCGCAAGAACGGACGCCGTTTCTGCGTCACGTAGTCGCGGATTGTCCCGCGCAGCATGGGATAGCGAGCCTCGAGGGCGTCGAGCACCGTGCGCTGGGTCACCGGTTGCTCGACGCTGAGTTCCACCTCGCCATCGACGTGCGCCATGTTCCGCAGGTGATACGGAAGGATGACGCGGATCATGACAGTGTTTGAACCTCGACGGAATACACGGCCGGGAGATCCCTCACGATGGCTGCCCAGTGATCGCCGGCGTCCGGCGAGGCATAGACCTGCCCTCCGGTGGTGCCGAAGTAGATGCCGCACGAATCGAGCGAATCGACGGCCATCGCGTCTCTCAGCACATTCACGTAGCAGTCGGACTGAGGCAACCCATTCGTGAGTGGCTCCCACTCATTCCCGCCAGTGCGGCTGCGATAGACGCGCAACTGGCCGCCGATTGGGTAATGCTCCGAGTCGCTCTTGATCGGCACGACGTAGATGGTCTCGGGCTCGTGCGCGTGGACGTCGATCGGGAACCCGAAGTCGGTCGGGAGGTTTCCGCTGACTTCCCGCCACTCGTCCCCGGCGTTATCGCTCCGCATCACGTCCCAGTGCTTTTGCATGAACAGGACGTCCGGCCGCGAGGGATGGAGCGCAATGCGGTGGACGCAGTGACCGACCTCCGCCGCCGGATCCGGTATGTACTGGGAACGCAGTCCCTTGTTGATCGGGCGCCAGGTGTCGCCCCCGTCGTCAGTACGGAAGGCACCCGCGGCGGAGATCGCAATGTAGATGCGCTTGGGGTTCGTCGGATCCAACAGGATCGTGTGCAGGCCCAACCCACCCGCCCCGGGCTGCCAGCGTGAGCCCGTCGAATGCTCGCGGAGCCCCGGCAATTCCTGCCAGTTCTGTCCCCCGTCCACGGACTTGAAAATCGCGGCATCTTCGACGCCCGCGTATACCGTATCGGCATCCGTCAGCGACGGTTCCAAATGCCAGACTCGCTTGAACTCCCAGGGATGCGGCGTGCCGTCGTACCACTCGTGGGTCCCGGGCGTCCCTTCGTACACAAACTTGTTGCCGACGGGTGCCCATGTTTTCCCGCCGTCATCCGAGCGCTGCAACACCTGGCCGAACCAGTCGCTCGTCTGCGACGCGTAGATCCGGTTCGGGTCGACCGGCGAGGCCTTCATGTGATAGATCGGCATGCCCGCGAAGTGAGGGCCGTCGATCGCCCACTTCTCACGCTTTCCATCCGACGTCAGAACAAATCCGCCCTTCTTCGTACCGACCAGCACACGCACTTCGCTCATCCTTGTCCCCTTATCGAGCTTATAGAGTTTCGCCTGTTGGCACAGTTCGCCCGCTTCCACACGAATCCAATGCTACGGGACGAGCGCACCCGTAGCGACCTCTCCTTCATCGGTCGTTTGAACCGGCCACTGAAGGACAATACTGGTCAGACGTTTCGGTACTCTTAGCCCTGTTCGCTCTTCAGGCGGTCGGCGATAGCGCGGATCCGCGAGAGCATGTGGTCCCAACCGTTCCCCATGCCCTCCAGAGCCTCCGGAGGGATTTGCCCGAACGCCCGGTGGGTCAGTTTGAGTCGCGTAACGTCGCCCTCAGGCGCCAAGCGATACTGGACGTGATTGATCGCGGGGAACGACATGAACATCGGCCCGCATAACTCGAGCAGGCCGGGCGGTTTGATCACCTGGACGTGGCCCCAGAGGTGGCCCGCATTGTTGCCGAGATCGCGATACCAGCGCCCACCCGGATGGGGTTCGATCACCATCGAAAACGGCTTGCCCCCGGGCATCTCGCCGCCGGGCCCGAGTTGTTCCAGAACGGCCTCGAAGGCGATCTCGATCCCCGCGGCGATGTCGATCTCCTTCACAATCCAGATCGTCTGGAGTTCGGTCTCGGCAATGCTCGTGGCCATGCTCATGGCTCCTTGTCGGTCGCGTTGCGTCCAGAGGCCCGTTCCTGTGCTTTGCGCTCAGCGCGCTCCTTGATGCGGTTGAGTTGGTTGTCCCAAAACGGCTCGAAGGTCCGTACCCAGTCGTGGATTGGCTTGA
>DAIDJG010000380.1 GCA_027451445.1 Singulisphaera sp. | reverse complement strand
GGGTGGCCGGGGCAGAGGAGGCCGGAAGGCCGACGTGCCCCGGAAGCGTCTCGCGGCCCACCGGGGCACGTGGAGCTGCGCTCCCCTTTGCCCCGGCCACCCATCCCGCTCGTTGGGGCGCACGAACTGTTGGGCGCCAGGAAATCTTGGGTGGCTGGGGCCGAGCCCGCAGGGCGATGCATCCGGGCGTTTGGGCGGTCCGCACCGACCGGGGGCAGCGCCGTGCGGGCTCGGCCCCAGCCACCCGCCCGTGCACCCATTCGGTGACCTGCACGGGGGTGTATTTCGGATATTTCGTAAATCTCGAAGCGTTTTTCGTGCACCCCTTTGGTGACCTGTACGGAGGTATATTTCGGATATCTCGTAAATCTCGGGAGCGTTTTTCGTGCACCTGTCCGATGACCTGCACGGGGGTATATTTCGGATATTTCGTGAATTCCGTAACCGCTCGCCAGTTGCTGCGCGAAGATGGAAAACGTCGGGTGAGGCCTACGATCTTGGGCCGCTCGCCGTACCAGGCCGAGAATGAAACCGGGCTGATCAGGAGACCCGGCGTCTGGAACTCTTCGCGATCTCTGCTATTATGGCGGCGCGCAAGATGCGTCGTCGTCAACGCACAGGCGCATCTCGAGTGTCCGGCGAATGAGATTGGTATCGTGTCCTCGAAACAAAAACAGCAAGCCGACCGGAAACACGCGCCCTCCTCGGAGGTTGGTCAGCGCCAGGAAGTCGAGCGCCTGATCGCGAAGGATCGGTTGAAAGATGCGGTCAAGCAGGCGAAGCTCTGCTACAAAGCCGCCGCCTCGACCGAAAACCACCATTTGCTCGAACGCGCCTACTATCTTCGTGCCGACCAGTTGCGGCGGAACGGCATGCCCGCCGCGGCCGTCGAGGTGGCGCACCACTTGCTTGAGTTTGGGGTCACCGATCCCAAGCTCGTTGAGCCGACGGCCCGGCTGTTGGTGGCGCTCGGGATGTCCAAAAGCGCCCAGGCCATCGAAGGGCGCATCGAGTCGCCCGAGACTCGGGAGCAACTGGCGCTGGATGCGGCCGATCAGGCCGTGTTGCATCCCGATCGTACGACCGAAGCCCCGGCGGAGCTCCGCGCGGGGGCGGCGCGCGTTCGCCAGGCGCTCGATGCGTTGCATGCCGGCGACGAGGCCAAAGCCATGGAAGCACTCCGCGACGTGTCGCGGAGCTCGCCGTTCAGTGACTGGAAGCTCTTCGTCCGAGGCCTCGCGGCACGCTCGCGGCACGCCGAAGACGAGGTGCGCGCCAACTGGGACCGCCTCGACTCCCGACGTGCGCCGTTCCGGATCGTCCGCTCGCTCGAGGCCCTGAGCGCTCAGACCCCGAACCCGAAGTCGGGGTCCGCAACGAGTCTTACGGAACTGGAGAAGCGCTGCTTTGGCGAGCCCGTGATCGAATCGCTCGAACAACTCCGCGCGTTCGTGGCCGAAGCCAATTGGGACGAGGTGCTTCGGAGGCTGATGAACATTCGCCTCCGGCTACAACGAATCGACCCGAAGCTGGCCAGGCGCCTGACCGACGTCGTCTACGAACCGATGATCCGCGAGGTCACGGCGTACGAGTACCGCGAGGCCATGGCGCTCGCCAAGGAGTTTCATCGAGTCGCGGAGCCCCTGGCGATCGACCCGCACTGGAATCGCTTCTGGGCACTCGTCTGGGAGGGACCCATCGGGTCGCTCGAGGATGCGGAGCGTTACTGGCGCAAGTACCTCAAGGATCTCGAGAATCTCCCCATCCTCAGCCCCGACGAAAGACGGCTGGCCCAGGCGCTCGTCCTCGAGCACATGGGCCAGGAGCATGTCGGGTACGTTGAGTTCCTGGAGGGCCATTCGGATCCCTTCTCGAGGCCGGCGAGCAAGCAGGAAATCGGCCGCGAGCGCAAGGAAGCCGTGGCGATTTTCGAGGAGAGCCTGCGGTTGGCCCCCACCCACCCTGGCACGTACCGGCATCTGATCGACGCCTACGAGGATTGGGGCCAGCCCGACGAGGCCGCGGCCGTGGCTCGCCGCTTGCTCGAGAAAGTGCCCGACGATTTCGATGCGCTCGAGCAACTGGCCGAGCACTTCTCCAGGCGCGATGCGCCCGCCCAGGCGCTCGAATACGTCACGCGCGCCCGGGCCCTCAAGCCGCTTGACCCGGACCTCGTCCGCGAGGAATGGACCATTCGGATGTCGTTGGCACGGCATTGCGCGCTCGAGAAGAAGTGGGATGAGGGACGAGCGCAATTCTCGGCGGCGGAACGCGTCTGGGCCGAGGGGAGCCAGTCCTTCCATGGACAGGCCCAGCGCATCGTGTTCGAGTTGAAGGCGCATCAAAACGAACGCGCTGACGAAATGATTCGGGACGCTCAGGAACGGAGCACCGAGGCGGCGCCGCTCTGGCTCGCGCTCTGGGTCGAGGCGAGTCGGTACAAGCTGCCGCAGATCGAGCAAGTGCGTTTCGATTTGAACTGGGAAAAGGCACTGCCCAAGCGCTGCCGGAGTGATACGGCCGGGGCGATCGCCAGCCTGCTTCACACCTTCATCGACCGTCGCATCGATTATCCAAACCGAGAGCAGCACATTCGCGACGTCGTGCAATACCTTCAGCGGACCACCCGTATCAAGTATACGGAGCACGACCTGGAATCCGTGTGTACGTTCCTCGTCGACCTTCCCAAGGAAAAGCCCCTGCTCGACAAGTTGCTGCAGCGTGGGCTGAAGCTGTTTCCCGACTCACCGCGCTTCCTCTGGATGGCCGGCTTGCAAGAAATGGCCAAGGGACCTCGTCAGAGCAACATGGGTCAGGCCCGCAAATACTTCGAGGCGGCTCTGAAGCACGCCCAGGCGTCGCGCGACCCCAAAAAGACAGCGCTGATCTCGGACATCCAGGAGGACCTCTCGCGACTGCGAGACCTCATGAGCCACCCTCTGGGCATGGCGTTTGGAGGCGGGCGTCTCCCCGACGGGGTGCCTCCGGGGTTCCGCGACCTGCTCGATCGGCTGGCCGACGAGATGGGAGCGTATCCCAACGAGTTCTTTGAAGATGACTTTGACGACGACGACGAATTTGACGATGACGAGGACGACGACAGTTCCTACTCCCCGCCCCCTCGCAAGCGCGCGTCGGGAAAAAAGAAAAAGAAAGGCTGACGCGTGATGAGCGATCCCTATGAAGTACTGGGAGTGCCGGAGTTTGCTGACGAGGCGGAGCTGCGCCAGCGCTACCTGGAGCTGGTCCGCCAGTTCCCGCCCGACCGCGCCCCGGAACGATTCGCCGCAATCCGCGCGGCCTACGACGAGGTGCGCGACCCGGCCCGGCGCTTGCATGGGATGATCTTCCGCCTCAGCACCAAAGATTCTGTCGATGCGATCATCAAGGACCTGCGGTCACGCTTGCT
Organism: Singulisphaera sp.; assembly: GCA_027451445.1. Lineage (GTDB taxonomy): Bacteria > Planctomycetota > Planctomycetia > Isosphaerales > Isosphaeraceae > DAIDJG01. The sequence goes on along the minus strand of DAIDJG010000380.1, from coordinate 12,165 downwards.
GGAAGCACGCGTGCCCGTCGACGTGCTCCTCTCGCTGGCGGAGTCCCCATGACGGGCCCGATCGAAGAGGAACAACTCCTGGACCGCTTCCGTCTGTGGCTCCACGATGCGCGCGAAGAGGCCGATTCGTGGAACGACGACGACTCGAGCGCCGAGCCGGAACGCGATGAGGTCGGCCTCTACCGCCTGGTCGAAGAGTTCACGGCCTTGCGCCAGGAGGTCAAGCTCCAGACCAAGAGCGGCCGCGGCCTGCAGGAACAGGTCGAAGCGGTCCTGCCCACGCTCCGCAGCGCGATTGACGCGTTTCAGTTGGCTCCGCCGCGCGACGAGCAGTCGTGGTGGACCGTTGGGAAGCCGCTCGCGGAGGCGCTTGCCGACCTCGACGAGGCCCTGGACCGCGGTTGGGCCGAAATCGACAAGGCCAGCCGGCGCCTTGTCGACGAAGCCAGCCTCAAGTTGCAAACCGCATTGGATGAGCTGCTCGCCCGCCAATCCTGGTTCGGCCGCCGCCGGCATCGCGCCTACCACGCGTTAGTCCAGGAAGTCGCTCGCCAGCATGGTCCCGAGGCCGGCCGCGACTTCTTCGACGCACTGAAGGAAGGCTACGGCCTGATCCAGTCGCGCCTCCGCCGTGTGATGAAAGCCGAGCGTCTGGAACGCGTGGAAACCGTCGGCCGGCCGGTCGACCCCGACCGCATGACGGTTCTCGAAGTCGTGGAGGACTCGGGACAGCCGCCCGGCCACGTGGTCGAGGAAGTGCGCAAGGGTTACGTTTGGCGGAGCCGGGTGCTCCGCTATGCCGAAGTCCGTGCCGCACGGTCAGCCGCCATCCCTGAGGATGATGAGCCGATCGAATCTGAGCCTATTGCCATCGAAGACTGACACCAGAGTGCACTATGGAAACAATCATCGGAATCGATCTGGGGACGACCAACAGCGAGGTTGCGATCATTCGCGACGGTCGGGCCGTGGTGCTGCCGGATGAAGACGGCGACCCGATCCTACCATCGGTCGTCGGTCTCGACCCCGAGGGCAAGCTGCTTGTCGGCCGCGCCGCGCGCAATCAATTCGTGCTCGCGCCCGAGCGCACGGTCCGTTCGATCAAGCGGAAGATGGGGGAGGAAACGACCGTCAAGCTGGGGGAGAAGGCTTACACGCCCCAGGAGATTTCGGCGATCATCCTGCGCACCCTCAAGCAACGGGCCGAGAAGGCGCTGGGACATCCCGTCCAGAAGGCTGTGATCACCGTTCCCGCCTTCTTCAGTGAAGGTCAGCGCGCGGCGACGCGAGAGGCGGGCGAGCTAGCCGGCCTGGAAGTCGTCCGGATCATCAATGAGCCGACGGCTGCCGTGCTGACGTACGACCCTCACCCGCCGGAGATGGAGCGATTGCTGGTTTACGACCTTGGCGGCGGCACATTCGACGTCTCGATCGCCCAGGTTGAGGGAGGTGTGGTCGAGATTCTCGCCAGCCACGGTGATACGCACCTCGGCGGCGACGACTTCGACCAAAGGCTCCTCGACCACGTCTGCGACCGCTTCATGAAGAAGAACGGGATCGACCTGCGCGACACGCTCGTGGCCAAGAGCCGGGTGCTCCGCGCGGTCGAGGACGCCAAGAAGGCGCTCTCGTTCGAGGTGGTCGCCAGCATCGAGGAAGAGTTCATTGCGGAAAAGAATGGAGTGCCGCTGCATCTCAAGATGGAGATCGAGCGCAGCGAATACGAGGCGTTGATCGATCCCTTGCTGGCCAAGACGCTCACGTGTCTCGATCAGTCGCTGTCCGACGCCAAACTGCAAGCGACTCAGATCAGCAAGGTCGTCCTGGTGGGCGGGGCTACCCGTACTCCCCTGGTGCACCGGTTGCTCCAGGACCGGCTCGGCCGGCCGGTCCACGCGGAGATCGAGCCCGATCTCGCCGTCGCAATGGGTGCAGCCGTTCAGGGCGGCCTGATCGCGGGCGTGGACGTCGGCGCAGTTCTCGTGGATATCACCCCGCACACCCTGGGAATCGAGACGCTTGGTATCCTGAACGGACTCACATCGACCCACGTGTTCTCGGGTATCATCGAACGCAACACCCCCCTGCCCGCCTCTCGAACCAATATGTATGGCACCGTCTCCGACGGCCAGAAGATTATTCATTTTCACGTGTTCCAAGGCGAACACGAAGATACTCGCTACAACGTCGAGGTGGGCGACTTCAAGATCGAGGGCCTGGCCGACGTCGAGGCGGGTAACGAGGTCATGGTGCGGTTCGACCTTGACCTGAACGGGATTCTCAAGGTCACGGCCACCGAGCGCCTCACCGGGCTGGCCCGCCACGTCGTTATCGACAACGCGATGGAGCGCTTCCGCACGAAGCAACGCACCGACGCCATCGACCGGCTGGAGGCGATCTTCGAGACGACCGGGGACGCTGGTGCGGGACAGGCGTCGCTCCCCAGCCCGGCGCAACCGGCGGAAACGTTGGCGCCGGGTCTGCAACATGCCGTGGATGCCGCCAACGGGTTGATCGCCAAGGCGGAACGGATTCTGGCTGAGGGCGCCAATGCCGAAGACGCGGCGGAACTGCAGGGGCTGCTCACGGACTTGCGGTCGGCCGTCGCGAGCCGGTCCGAGGACGCGATCCGCAAGGTTTCGGCGGAGGTCGAGGACCTCGTGTTCTACCTGGAAGATCAATGACGCCTTGGCCGCGTGAGTTGACTTGATGCCGCAAGACACCGATTCGTCCCCCGTGTCGAACACGCTCCAGTGTCCCACCTGCCGGGCTGTTCAAGCGTGGTCTGATACGTGCCGGCGCTGCAAGAGCGACCTGCGGCTCCTGCGCGAGTTCGCCAAGGCCTACGAGCGCGATCGGCGCCGTTGTCTCGAACAGCTCGCGGCGGGGCTTCCCCAGGCCGCACGCGTGTTCGCCGAACGCTGTTACAATCTGCGTCCGGACGCCGACTCGCTGCGCCTGCTCGCCTTGACCGCGCTCTGCTGCGGCGACTGGGCCGAGGCCGAAACCTTGGCGCGTCGGATCCCGAAGTAAAGCGGTGCCCGACGCGATGCCACGGCGCCGAGCGCATGGGAACATTACTAACCCGAAGCGCGAGCGAGGAAATTATATAATCCCTCGATCTCGCTTCGGGTTAGTGCAACAACGTCGACTTCGCCCCGGGCACGATTCGATTCTGAGCGGCTTCGGGAGCGCAGTGACACCAAGGAGTTTTCGGCAGATCTGCTGCGATGTACCGAAAATGTGTGAACCTTACATGACCGAACGTCGTAGCGAGATTGAGTGACCGTGGTGCGACTCCCCCCCCTTCGCCAATTAGTTCCGGGGATCGAGCAATGTCCACCATCTTTCTCATCAGCGCCCTTCTGCTTTCCGTTCCCCCCGCCTCGCCGGCCGAAGACACCAGTTCTGTTCAGGCCGCTTACGACGACGCCCAATCCCGCGCAGGCAAGAGTCCAGGCGACCACGTCCGCCTCGCCCTCTGGTGCGAGGATCATGGCTTGCGCGTGGAACGTGCCCGACACCTGGCCCTGGCCCTTGCCGCCGACCCGGCGAACGCAACGGCCCGCGCTCTCCTCGGGCAAGTGGCCTATCGCGGGGGCTGGAAGGTTCCCGAAGACGTCGCCGACGCTGTCCGGTCGGATGAAGCACTGCAGGCAAAGCTCGCCGAATACAACACCCGGCGCGAGGGAATGGCCGACACCGCCGACGTGCACTGGAAACTCGCCGTTTGGTGTGATGAGCAAGGCCTCAAGCCCGAAGCACGCGCCCATTTCGCGGTCGTCACGCAGCTCGACCCCACTCGGAGCGCGGCGTGGGAACGTCTCGGCTGCCGCAAGTTCCGCGGCCGCTGGCGCAATGCGTCCGAAATCGCCGCGGAGCTTGCTGAGGCCGAAACCCAGCGCCAGGCGGATGCACTCTGGGCCCCTCGACTCAAAGCGTGGTGGCGGAAATTGCTGGCCAACAAGGACGGCGGAACTCAGCCCGAGCTTGTCCTGGAGCCTCGCGCCGTTCCCATGATCCGTTCGCTGTTCGCGATCGGTAGCGAGGAGCAGCAACGCGCCGCCGTCTCCTTGCTCGATCGGATCGACACGCCCGATTCGACCAGGGAACTGAGCCGGCTTGCCACAGCGGGTCGATCGGTCGAGGTTTGCGGCAAGGCGGTCGAAAGCCTCAGCAAGCGCGATCCCAACGAGGTCATCGAGCCGCTCGTGGCACAGATGCACGACCCGCTCGGCGTCAGCATATCTGCCGGTGGCGGGCAAGGCGAGGTCGCGTCGTTACGCGTCGAGGACGAGCAGTCCGTCCTCCTGAAAAGGTACGTGGTTCGGCCTGGGGTATCGACTTCCACGCCCAGGAACACGAATCTCGGCTTCATCGCCGCGGTCGTGCGCCCGCCCCGTCCACGTTCGGCACAACGACAGCTTTCGAGAGACCTGGGCTACTTCGCACAACGTAACGATTTCCGAATGGCCGTTAACGACTCAGCCCGCGAAGCCTTGGTCGACCTGACCGGCGAGGACCAGGGCCCTGAGCCCGGCGCCTGGCGTCGTTGGCTTGCGGACCGGCGCGGCTACGCCTACACCCCAAGCACCGAGCCGAAGCAGCTCATCACGCGCGTAGCACAGTTCGCTGCGGCGGGCTACCATTCCAACTGCTTCGCGGCTGGCACGCCCGTGCGGACGATGCTCGGCCTCAAGCCGATCGAAACCCTCCGCGTGGGCGATCAGGTCCTGGCGGAAGACGTGGACACGGGCTCGCTCAGTTTTCAGCCGATCGTGGTCGTTCGGCACAACCCACCCAGTCCCACGTTGCGCATTCGTTTCAACGATGGCGAGATCATCGCCACGCCGATCCACCGCTTCTGGCGCGCGGGGAAGGGCTGGTGTTTGGCTCGTGAGCTGAAGCATGGCGACCGCGTTCGCGTGCTCGGCGGTTTGGCCGAGGTCGTGGACATCAAGCCGGATTCCGTCCAGCCCGTTTTCAACATGGAACTGCCGGACGCACACACCTTCTTCGTGGGTCAGCAAGGCGCCCTGGTTCACGACGACACGCGCGCCCAACCCGTCGTCGCCCCGTTCGACGCGCCGCTCGCGCTTGCGGGCGAGACTCGACCCAAGAACCATTAACCGCCATCGCCAACGACTTCTTGCTTCCAGCCCGCGACGCGGCAATCATGGCGCCGTGGTCACCGACTCACCAACGCGAAAGGGCTGAACATGACGTCGATCTCACGCAGAGTCGTCCTCGAGCGTAGCGCCCTCGGCGCCGCGGCGCTCGCTTGCGGCAATGTGGCGGCACGGGGTGCCGCCGAGAAGCGAATCACCGTCGGCCTGATCGGGGCGGGTGGGATGGGGAGCAACCATCTGCGGCTGCTCTCCGCGCGTCGCGACGTCGATCTCGCGTACATTTGCGACGTCGACGGCAATCGTCTCGCTGCGGCTGCGTCCGCCGCAGAAAAAGCCGCAGGCAAGGCCCCCAGGGCCGTGAAAGACCTGCGCAAGGTGCTCGACGACCCCAACGTCGAGGCCGTCTGGATCGCGACCCCAGACCACTGGCACGCCCCCGCGGCGATCCTCGCGCTCGATGCGGGAAAGCATGTTTACGTCGAGAAGCCTTGCTGTCACAACGTCCGCGAGGGACGGCTCATGGCCGAGGCGGTGAAACGCTCGGGCAAGGTGCTTCAGGTGGGAACGCAGAGCCGCAGTACGGACGTGGTGAAGGATGCGATTCAGCGCGTTCACGGCGGTGAGATCGGCGAAGTGCTCGTCGCCAAGGCCTGGAACAGTCAGCTCCGCCGTTCGATCGGCAAATCGAAGCCGGGCAACCCGCCGGCTCAGCTCGACTTTGACCTGTGGGTCGGCCCCGCCCCCATGGTATCGTACCGGCCGAACCTGCTCCCCGGCATCTGGCGCTGGTGGTACGACTTCGGTTGCGGCGACATCGGCAACGACGGCGTTCACGATATCGACGTGGCGTGCTGGGGACTTGGCGTCTCGACCCATCCGGGCCGGATCGCCTGTCTGGGCGGGAAGTCGTTCTTCGACGACGATCAGCAGTTTCCCGACACACAGTACGTCGTGTTCGAGTACCCGGACGCCGCCGGTCCCGGCCGCGCGAAGCAACTGATTTTCGAGCAACGGATCTGGTCGCCCTACGTCCAGGAGGGCTACGAGAACGGCGCAGCGTTTTACGGCACCAAGGGCATGCTGGTCATCGGCCACTCCGTGGGCTGGACCCTTTACGGCCCCAAGAACAAGAAGCTCGCCGAGCGCACCGGCAATGCCGACCTCCCGGCTCATCACCAGAACTTCCTCGACTCCATTCGCGACGGCAAGGCCCCCAACGCCGACGTAATGGCCGGACATCGATCCGCCGCGCTGGTCCACCTCGCCAACATTGGAGCGCGGGTCGGTCGCGTGCTTCACTTCAATCCGCGCGCGGAGACGATCGTTGGTGACAGCGAGGCCGCGACCCTGCTGTCTCGGCGTTATCGCGAAGGGCACTGGGCGGCCCCGAAGATGGCGTGAGGATTCGCCTTGCACGCAGGAACATGTGCTCCCATTTTTGCAGAAGAGGTCGCAGGCCTGACCCTACTGCGCATTCCTCAACTCCCGGATCCGGACATTTCGCCAGCGCACCTGGTAAGGGCCCTCCCCCTTGGCGATGCCGTGAACCTGGAGCCCGATGAATCCGTGCTCGTCGCGGTCATCGTCGAAGTCGGCGCAGGGGATACCGTTGACCCAGGAGCGGTAATGGTGCCCCCGCACCTCGATGCGGTAGCGGTTCCATTCATTGTCGCGATACGCCTCCTTGGGCTGAGGCTTGTTCGTCCAATCGTCGAGCCAGCGAGTGCGACGAGCCTCGTCCCAGAAGTTTCCGGCCGTCCCGCGCTCGCGCGCGGCGATCTCGCACTGGGGACCGTATACCGTCCCCGCCGTTCGGATTCGTTTCGCGTCCGATTCCTGTGCCACGTCCTTCTCGTACACATGACTTCGAACCTGGATTCCCGAGTTCAGGCGAGGGTCGCACCGGACCTCCAGCTCGAGCTCGAAGTCTCGGTAATCCCCTCGGCACAAGAACGTGTTCGGGCTCCCTTCGACGGTCGAGCCAACGATCACCCCATCCTCGACCGTGTACCTGGCGGTCCCTCCGTGTACGGTCCAGCCGTTGAGACTCTTGCCGTCGAAGAGCGACACCCAGCCGTTCTCGGCGGTGGTCGATTTCGGCTCCAGGTAACCAAGCGTTGTGAGGAATTCGTCCATGCGCTCCGTGGTCCGCTCGCGCCAGGGAGGACGATTGAAGAATCCGTGCGGCTGCCCTTCGGCGGTGAACATCTCCGCCCGAGCTCCGACCTCCCTGGCGCGACTCGCGTACTCATCGCCCTGCTCCTTCAGGCGATCGGCCGTGCCGAAGAAGATCAGGGTCGGCGGCGCGGCCTTCGAGAGGTGGAGCGTTGGCGAAAGTGCCTTGCCGAGGGCTTCATCGCGACCGATCCGCTGCATCAAGAAAGGCACGCCGTCGAACTTGAGGACGGGGTTGAACAGGACGAGCACCTGGGACCGCGACGAAATCGCGAGGTCTTCCCCGTTCGCATCGAGCCCCGGCGAAAGTGCAGTGCACGCGGCGAGGTGTGCCCCCGCCGAGCCGCCGGCCGCGACGATCCGATCCGGATTGACGCCGAGTTTGCCCGCATTCGCCCGGATCCAACGCACGGCGCTCTTCGCGTCCTCGACGCAGCGGTCGGGCGTGACGTTCTGTCGCGACTTCACTCGATAATCCGCCCGGGCCGCAACCATCCCGCGCTGGGCGAGGTGATCGGCGTGGGTCTGAAACTGTGAAACGTTCCCATTTTCCCAGCCGCCCCCGAAGAAGAACACGATCACCGGCCGCCTGTCCGTGTCCTTCCAACCCGGAGGAAAGTGAACAATCATTTCAAGAGGACCGTCCGGCGTCGTCTTGTACGTAAACGTCTTCGAGGCGACACGGTCTCCCGCCTCGGCCGCCGCGAGCCTCGGCACAACGCCAACAATGAGCAGTCCCAACATGACGCCGCTAAGCCAGCCCGTCGCGGGTTTCATGATTGACCTCGCTTGCTTCGAACCTGGGAGCGGGATGTCTCGTGAGCCTCGGTCCCATTCATGAAAACCGATTGTGCCCGTTCCCACGCTGTGCGTCAAACGGGGAGTGCCAGGAGACGCTTGATCTGCAAATATATGATGTAAAAAATTTGCGACTGGCGTTAGCACCGGGTCAGTCTGAGTTGGGAAAGCGATTGATGGCCGGCCACGAACGATTTAAGATTAATCGTCCAAGTCCGTCCTCGATCGACACTCTCCACGTGGACGCGCCCATGATTCGCCCTCGATTTACGATCGCCGGGATCTCTTGTTTCATTGTGGTCTTGGCCATCGGCCTTGCTGCGCTTTGGGAGGCGACCGAGGTTTGGGACAGCGCCGTTTTCGGCGCAACCCTGGCTTTGCTGTCGCTCGCCGCGCTCATGGCGATGCACCGTCGTGAGGCGCGTAGGGCCTTTTGGTTCGGGTTCGTCGTGTTTGGCTGGACCTACGTCGTGGTTAGTCTTGTGCCGTCGGTGCAGGCTCGATTGCCGACGACTCTGGCCCTCATCAAGCTCGACGGGATGCTCGCGGATCGTGCGATCGCCTTCACGGCGGGCGGAGTCGCCTTCAAGTCGGTCAGGTACACCGTGAGGAGCGCGGCTTATTCGACCGATGGCTCTACCCTCGTCGCCACCGGGCCGGGATCCATACAGGTTTGGAGCTCCACGACAGGAAAGCCAATCTCCGTTCCCGGCACAACCGAGAACTTCGTGCGGATCGGACATTCGCTCTTCGCCTTGGTCGCCGCGTACCTGGGGGGTGTGCTTTCTGGGCGGTTGCACCGTGCGGAAACGCGCGTCTGACGAAGCTCGATGACCCGGAGTGCCTCCGATGCCAAGACGTCCGCGGCCGACCGTGGAGGAGCTGGTGGCCAGGTTCGATCAGATCCCCGGGGTTCGCGAACACAGGGAGGGGGCCGAAGCCAGGCGCCTTCAAAAAGAGCAAGAATATACGCGTCTCGAAGCGCCAATGCTCGCAGAGATTGCGGCACTCGGCTTCATGGTTACGTCACTCTGGGAGATCGTGAACAATCCCGCCCCGTTGCCGCCAGCGTTCGTCGAGGCGCTCCTCGCATGGCTCCCACGTTTCGATGTCGACCGCCTCAAGGAAGGCGTCGTCCGCTGTCTCACTGCGGCGTGTGAGCCGTTTGACGGGCGGCCGCTCGTCGATTGCTACAATCACACGCGCGACGAGGGCTTGAAGTGGGCCATCTTGAACACGGTTGCGTGCGCCCACCCTCATTCGATCGACGACTGGCTCGAGGAGATCCGCGACACAACGGCGGGCGATACCCTACAACGCATCTCCCGGGCGGCCCCCGACGGCAGAGATCGGTGATCTGCCCGCGCAGGCCGGAGCGTGCTGATGTGCCAGGTCGATATCAAGTCGTTCTTCAGGGTGAAAGCTCACCAGTTCGTCGCGGTCGAGGACTACAAAGAACCCATCAAAGCATTTTATATTGAAGGCGCCATTTGCATCAAAATTAACGACGTCGTTCTTCTCGACGAAAGGCAATGGGACCTCGTCGACCAACTGTGGTATTTCATTGCCGATGGAGTCTCGTGCCTCGCGCAACGCAAGGACTTCGAAACCTATTTCCCCGACGACCCCGCCTGGATTCGCATGCAGTTTGCGCGGGGGACGAGCCTGGTCACAGTCTCCGTGAAAACCGAGCTCGTCAGGGAAGCTAGCGCGAAGGCAGACTGCCTGCTCCTCCACTTTGGGAACGCGGCGATCTCATTCTTCGAGCACCTGATCCCCTTGCTCCGCGACGGCGACGAGAGGAAACAGGGATACAGTGCCCGCCTCGTTGAACTGAAAGGCATCATGAACCAGAATCAACACCGCTTTGCGAAATATCTTCGGAACCAGTAGTTCTCAATAGACCGCAAGCGGCATCGTGTCGGGCCATGACTGGACCGTCGATCCTGAACGCGAAGGTCGCGTTCGACCTCACCTCAATCGTCCGCGCGAGCTGGGCGAGCGGGGGACGATCGGCGGACGCGGACGCAGGTGAGGGCCGAAGGAGTTCACTCCTTGAGGACCGACCATCGTAAATGTCCCCTGCTGGGCCTGAGAACGATCCTCGAACGCCACCATCATATCCTTGGGAACGTCCAGTTTGAGCGCGCTGGCGAGCTCAATGATCAAACGCTTGTGCGTCTGCTTCCATGGCCGCAGTTTGCTGTCACCCGGATACTTGCGCGATGTGTAGGCCTCGCGGAGGCGTGCAAAGTTCCCGTTCATGTCACTGATCTTGCTCTTCTCCGAATCGTCGATCAGCGTGTCGTCGTTCACCAGTCCGGCCTGCTCGGTTAGCGACGGGAAGACGTCTTACTCCGCCTCGGCGGCAATTGCCTCGAACTTCTCGAGAGCACCCCTTACCTCGGGGCTGTTCGACATGGACGCGGCTCGTCGCAGGTCGACGGCCAGGCACAACAATGCACCGCCGCCGCCGAACCCTTTGACGGCGTTGACGATCCGGTGCCGGGAATTGTAGCGGTAGGCATCGGTCCCTGTCTGATGGGCCACCTTGTCCAGGGCGCCGTGGAAATCCTCGATTGGGATGCTGAAGCCCGTCGCCTCCTGCTTGGATGCCTTGAGCGTTGCCACACCAATCACGCGCCCCGACGAGTCGAACACCAGTCCGCCCGAGTTGCCTGGATTGATCGCAAGGCCGAGCTGGTAGAACTCCTTGTTGTCGACCTGGGTTTTTGTGCTCATGACTCCTCGGCTGATCGCGTTCTGCAGCACCTGGCCGTCGCCGATCCCCGGGCAGCCGATCACCGTGATGTCTTCCCCCTTCCGGAACGTGTAGGCCTTGGCGACGCGCAGCGGCTTCAGGTCGGTGTCGACCCCAAGGAATGCCAGGTCGCGTTCCTCGTCCTTATACAGCAGTACGGGTTCGATCGGCTTGCTGTGGTTCTCATCGGCAGAGACGAACCGGATTTCGAGGTCGGCAATGAATTCGTCGGCAATGACGACCGAACGGATCTTCGGGCGGTTGAAGCGCTCGATGTAACTAACTCTACGCCGACCAGGAACGATCCCGTTGGACCGACGTCGCTGAAGCCGTCGCGATCTCTCCCGACGAAGGACCGGGGCACATCTTCGAGATTTGACTGCGGATAGGGCATCGCGTTGCCGGGCATCTTGCTGATGGTAAACCGTAACGGGGCGGACGACGTCGCGCTGTCCGCCTTGGATTTGTCGGCTGCGCCGTCGAGTGTGATCTCGGCCGGATCACCGCCGCCTGTGTTGGCCTCGCCGGGCGCAGCTTTCTTCTCCTCGGGCATGACCTCGCCGGCGCCTTCGATATTATCCTGAAACGTGCTCTTCTTTGGAGCGGCGGCAACGTCCGTGGGCGGCGTACTCCGGGCCGTATTCGTCACCCGGATCTCAAGTGTGCCGAGCTGGTCGTCGGCATTCGTGGGAACTTCCGCGCCGGCATTGCCGGCCGCCGAGAGCATGAACATCGCTTTTCCCGAACCGACCCACTGCCGCTTCGAGCGCACCGACCCGGCTGGTATATTCTCGGTAAACTCGAAGTCGCGCCCGGGGTTGCTGGCGATCGTGATTGGCATGATGGCCCCGACCGTACCCTTGTGCTCATTGGCGAACTGCCCCCCCGCGGCATTATCGATCCGTCGGCTCGTCGTTTTCCCTGGTTTACTCGGCAGCGCGAATCGGAAGTCCTTTCAGACGTGCGCCCATGCGTACAATTCTTGATGAAGCATTCCAGCAGAGAGAATCAGGGCGGTGGTCATCAAGAGCGCGAGATCTCAAAGAAAATATTGGATCATATATGTTTATGATAATAATAAACCACGCCCGTAGGACGTGGTATTAGGAAGGCCCCTCCGAAGGGGCCATTTCCGTGTGGTTGCCCCCCTTGGGGGCGTGACTGTTGGCAGCGGTTGGGAACTGAGCCATTATCGCGGCCTCAGAGATCCACCTTTCCGAGGGGTTGCGCACTTGTGTCTCGCCCCAAGTGCCCTCAGCCTAAAGTGAAGGGCACTTGGGGCGAGACACAAGTGCGAAATCG
>DAIDJG010000379.1 GCA_027451445.1 Singulisphaera sp. | reverse complement strand
GGAGGAGGTTTGCGCAAGCTTGACGATCGCTCTCCTCGGGAACGAAGGCGCATGTTCGTGGGGTGATACCATGCCTTTCTTTCGATGTCGGCGCAACCTGAGTGTTGGGACCGTTCTTGCGTCCCTCTTCGTCGTAACGATGTCGACCGCCCGAGGCGACGGGGATGCGGAATCGCTCTCGGCCGGATTTCGAAAGGCTGCGCAGCGGGTCATGCCTGCGGTCGTGACCGTGCGAGGCGGAGCCGGGCGCATCCCGCTGCCGCCTGCGGCGACGGGGCCGCTCGGCGACTTCATACCGAATTTCGTGCCGGAAGAGGGCGGTGGGTCTGGTGTGATCATCGACGCGGCCAAGGGCTATGTGTTAACGAATGACCATGTGGTACAGGGTGTGTCGCGGGTCGTGGTTGTGCTGCAAGACGGCCGCACGCGCGAGGTTCAGCAGGTGCGCCATGACCCGAAGAGCGACCTGGCCCTCCTGGTGATTCCCGGTGAAGGCCTGACCCAGGCCGAGTGGGGCGACTCCGAGACGCTCGATGTGGGCGACTGGGTACTGGCGATCGGTCAGCCCTTCGGACTCTCCGGGACCGTGACGGCGGGGATCATCAGCGGCAAGGGGCGTGGAATTGGAGTCACGCTCTACGAGGATCTGATCCAGACCGATGCTGCGATCAATCCGGGGAACTCCGGTGGGCCGTTGATCAACCTCAAAGGGGAGGTCGTTGGAATCAACACGGCGATCAAGACTCAGACGGGTAGCCACGATGGAGTCGGTTTTGCCATTCCCGCGGCACGCGCTCGGCGGGTCGCTGCCGAGCTGGCGACGGACGGGAAAGTTCGGAGGGCGTATCTCGGCGTGCAGGTGGGTCCGGTCGACGCGGTGACGGCCAAGCGTCTCGATGTTCCAGGCGCGGTGGTGGTCAACGGTGTAACACCGGGCGGCCCAGCGGCCGAGGCGGGCGTGCTCCCGGGTGATATTATCACGCGGCTGGACGGCAAGCCCTTCGCGGGCGTGATTGGGCTACAGAACACCGTGGAAGTCGCCAAGGTCGGTGCGCCGTTGTCTGTGGCGATCGAACGGGATGGGACGGCCAAGGAAATTCAGGTCGCGCCTCGCGAGCAGCCGGAAACGTTTGGCCTGAATCCTGTCGGTCCGCTGCAGTTTCCGGGGCGAGGATTCCTCCGCGAGTTCCGCCGGACGCCGATTTTCCCGGGCGCCATCGGGCCCGCCGTGGCTGACTCGCTGGGGGCTACGGCGTTTCCTGAGCTGGGGCTGCACGTCGTGGAACAGAGCCGGTTCGGAGGCCAGCCGAGAATGCCGCGCGGCGAACACCCCGGACTGCTGATCACGGCGGTTGATCCCAACTCACCCGCTGATTCGAATGGCCTGGAACCCGGCATGGTGATCACCGACGTCGACAAGCAACGGGTCGGAACACTCGATGAATTGCGCGCGATTCTCGCGAAGCGTCCCAAGAATAGCGACCTCGTGGTGAGAATTCTGAAAGGGGCGAAGCCGGAATTCCGGGTATTGCTCGCACCAAACAACTCGGGTACTGGCGATGACAAGGAGAAACCCGTAACGTCGGAACTGCCCAAGAAGAGTTGAACGGTGCTCCAGATGACGTTATTTGTGGTGTTTTGATGAGATGGGGCCTTGCGCCAGCCGCGATGATTCGATCAGCCGTCCATGGAGCGGACCCATCCCTTCCTGGCAGGACGTCACGTGACGACTGGGACTTTTCGTGACGACCCACCCGATGAGCCGCAACGAAGGGGCACGAGCATGAAGCGACGTATCCTGGTAGTCGACGACACCCCCCTGATTCGGGAACACTTGCGAGTCGTACTGGGGATGGATGGCGACGAGGTCGAGACCGCGACCGACGGTCAATCCGCACTCGATGCGCTGCGACGACGTGTGTTCCACCTGATGGTCACCGACCTGCGCATGCCCGACATGTCGGGGCTCGACCTCCTCGCCACAGTGCGGGCCGAAAAGATGCCGCTGGGTGTCATCGTACTGACAGGTCACGGCGACACGCAGATCGCGCTGCATGCTATGAAGGCCGGTGCGGATGATTTCGTGACCAAGCCATATGAGCCCGAGCATCTGCGAATTCTCGTGCAGCGGATCATGGACCGTCGGCGCCTCATCGATGAGCTCGAGCAGCTTCGAAAGCAGTTGCGCGAGTCGTATAGCTTTCAGAACATGGTGTCGAAGAGTCCCAAGATGAGGCGCATCTTCGACATGATCGAGCAGGTCGGGCCGCTGGGCTCGACAGTTTTGATCTACGGTGAGACAGGAACGGGTAAGGAACTCGTCGCCCAGGCGCTTCACGCAGCGGATAACCGTCGGGTCGGTCCGCTCCACGCGTTGAATTGCGCGGTGTTGCACGAATCGCTCCTGGAAAGTGAGTTGTTCGGGCATGAACGGGGGGCCTTCACGGGCGCCGACAAGCGAAAGAAAGGGCGCTTCGAACTGGCGGATGGCGGCACGCTTTTCCTCGACGAGGTGGGGGATGTGTCACCGTCGATGCAGGCCAAGCTGCTCCGTGTGTTGCAGACCGGGACGTTTGAACGGATTGGTGGCACGGAGACCGTTAAGGTCGACGTCCGCATTGTCGCTGCAACCAACAAGCGCCTGGAAGACGAGGTCAAGGCAGGGCGGTTCCGTCCGGATCTGTTCTACCGACTGAACGTCGTGCGGATTGAGCTACCCCCCCTGCGCGAGCGCATCGAGGACATTCCGCTCCTCGCCATGCACTTTCTGGTCAAGCTCACACGGATGAGCACTCCGCCCGTGACCGAGATTGACACGGAGGCGATGCAGGCTCTCCTCGCGCACAGTTGGCCGGGCAATGTCCGTGAGCTTGAGAACGCGATCAAGGCGGCCGTTGCAATGGCGGACGGCGCGGCGGTTCACCGCGATGCGCTTCCAACCACCGTCTTTCCGCGCGTGCCCCGACCATACTCGAGTTCACTGATCGATATCGAGCGTCCCCTCCCGGATCTGACCAGCGATCTGGTCGGCCGGGTCGAACGCGACTATCTGACGCGGTTGCTCGCGAAGTACAAGGGCAACGTGGCTCGTTGTGCCAAACACAGCGGGCTCTCACGGCGCAGCGTGACTCAGAAGCTCCAAAAATACGAGCTCGACCGTACGCGGTTCAAAGACCCTGTGGAGTTTGAGTCGGCAGAGGCGTGAGCACTTCGGGGCCTGCTCGCGAGCGACGCCTTGGCGTTACGTGCCTTCGCTCTTGCGGGATACAAGAGGGCTAGAGTGGCGCGGCGAGATGTTGGGGCTGACCAGGAAAACGGCCCTTCGGGAGTCTGTTGCGCGTGAGCGTTTGCTTCCCGGATCAACGCGGCTGCACCGTCTGCCCCAAAGGGGCCAAATATGATAGCCTGGGGCAACGCCCCAGGTATTAGAATAGCCTTGTATACTGCTTTGTTTGCCCGCCCCCGCTCCTTTTTCGCTGGCCATAGGCCAGCGAAAAAGGAGCGGGGGCGGGGAGGTTTACGCATCGTGAATCGTCCTGGGGCGTTGCCCCAGGCTATCATATTTGGCCCCTTTGGGGCGGAAAACATAAAGAATCACGAGTGCAATACTTCCATTCGGAAGTGAAACCGACAAAACAGTGTACAAGCCTAACTTTGCACCGCGCGACCGCAAGGGGCCCATCCACGGGGTCGGGGATCCCTCCTCAGCTCTCGGCGACCTCCTGGTCGGTCGTGACGCGGACCTCGAGGCGGCTCATCTGCTTCTTGAGCGCCTCTTCTTTGGTGTTGATGAACAACACATTGTCCAGCACGATCGATTTGCGTTCATCGGCAACATGGAGAACGAGTCGCCCAGAACCCAGAAAAGCGAATTCGAAGACGTCGGGAATCTCCTTGTCGAACTTCAGGTTCAGCGTAGGGAAACGCTCCAGATCGCTCAGTGGACCGTGGTGGTGCAAGATCTCGTTGGGCATGATTTCCCAGTAATCGAGCCAGCGAGTCACGTAGATGACCGCGAAGATCACGCTCAGGATCACTCCAATGGTGAAGTAGAATCCAGAGTTCGCGTAACCGTAGAGATGGCCTAGGAAATGCAAGATTGCGCGCGCGACGTTCAACTGGAAATACGCGCCGAACCAGAGCACGAAAAACAGGATGAAGAGTATCGTCACGAGCAATCCCGCGGCAGCGAATCGCGGAAAATCGATGGCCATGATCAAGAGGTTGAACGCGAAGACCGTGAGGAACAGAATTGCGACTAGATTCTCCACCCTCCGAAAGCGCTCTTCCTTCGTGACTGGCTGGTCCGACGAGGCTTGTGGGCCGCTCGATTCGATCGTCTTCACGGCCGCCGCCGCGGACTTGTTTTTGTCATTTTGATGCTCCTCGTAAAGCATCACAAAGCCGCAGAGAAACGCGATCACGAGCGTTGGAAAGAAGAAGATGGTCTTGGGATACGTGAAAATCCGGATTCCCTGGTCCCGGTGCTTCACAGACGAGGCGCTCGTCGGGGGGGGCGTCGACTTGGAGTCCAAGGACATGACGAAAGTTCTCCGGTTTCTCAGCAGGAAGTCTTCGCGCGCCAGCTCATCCGCGAGAGAGTCCGACAGCGCGAGTCGAACAGTGCAGGCATCCTACCGCCGCGGAATCGGGCGGTAAAGTCCCCGGAACCCGTCGAGTCGCGGCCGGGATCTGCCTTGCTGATGGATATTCGCGAGCAAGATCGTTTTCTTGGCCGTCACGCTGGGGGAAATACGAAGTGCCACGTCCCCGGGGTGGGGAGCGTGGCACTTTGGGTGGAGTGCTTCGTGGCCGCTCAGCCCGTCTTCGTGGGAATCTGACCGACGAACACCCCGCTGGTGTCGGCGGCGAAGATGCCGGCGTAGTCCTGGTTGTCGCCGTGTGGCGTCGAAATGACACCACCGAGCACCGTCGACGTCGTCGGCAGCGGCAGCACCGTGGTGGGTGACGTCAGCGAGGAGTCGGGCAACGGCGTTGACGCGAAACCGGCATTGATCGAGCCGGGGAGGATGTCGTCGTCGATCGTCGGATCGGCGGGGTTGTATGCGACGCCGGTCGGCTTCTCGTTGTAGTACGAGACCTCGGAGTAGTTCGGGTAGGAGATCGGAGTACCGACTGTTCCGCCGACCATGACGCCCGCAGGTTGGTCGTACGTGTTGGCGCCGCCGTCGCCGGGCGTTGTGCCGGGGATCGGCAAGGGTGCGCCGTAGCCGGTCACGGGCAACGTGCCGTTGCCTCCAAACGGCTGGACGCTTGCGGCGAGGACCGAGTCGACCAGTTCGCCGGTGATCTGGAAGTTGCTGATGCTTCCACCTGCCGTGAAGTTCCCCGCCGCGTCTTCGCCCGCGACAATTCGCGTGCGGTAGCCGGTCGGTTGCGGGTTCGTCGGGTAATCGGAGACAACGTCGCCATTGATCAAGAAGTTCTTGATCTCAATGCCGGCGCGAATATTGGAATCAAAGACGGCCGTATTTCCGTCCGGGCTGATATTGGGCGAGAGGCTGGGGCCGCTCTTGCCGTCAATCAACACTCCGGCGGAAATAAAGCTGTTGAACACGCCGTGCGACACGTCGAAGCCGTTGATGTTCTTACCGACGACGATGCTGGCGTGCTGAAGTCCGCCCGCGTTGGGCTGTCCGCCGAGGATTTTCAGGCCATTGAGATCGAGACCGGCGAAGACGTCGGGCCGCGACGTGCCGTTCCCCTGGACCACACCGGTGACCGTGAGGCCGTCGAAATTGCCACCTACGTTGACGGAGCCTCCGGTCGGTGTCACAACGAGGTCACCGTTGACCGTCAGTCCACCGAAGTTTCGCCCGATCGACACGTTGCCGCCCGAGTCGAGCGTGAGGTCATTGTTGATCGAGATTCCGGCGGTTGCGTCTCGCCCGACACTGAGCAATCCGCTGTGCTCGATTGTCAGCGAACTTGCGGAGATCGGGCCGGTGGCATCGTTGCCGATGCTGAGTTTGCCCCCGTTGAGGACGGCGCCGCCGATATTGATGGCTCCGGTGACGTCTCCGGATACCGAGATCGATCCATTCGGGCCGAGATTGACCCCGCCGGCGGTGAGGCTTCCGAGCGAGCCGAGCACGTTGATGCTCGCCTTGGGTCCGATCTCCGCGAACGAGAGGCTATTCACGCCCGAGATCGGAGTGATTGGCCCTTCGAGGTCTGCGGACGACAGTCCGTCGATCTTGCCCAGCTCACCGGACCTGACGATGATGTTGCCGATCTCCAAAGGCGCCAGCGGAAAGTGAGGGCGCCCTCGGAGCAGGTTGACCGTCAGGGTGCTGCTTGCGGTGGTTCCGAAGAGAATGACCCTGACCTGGCCGTGCCCCATTTCGCGGACCTTCTCGAAACCCCCACCGCTCACCGTCAACTGGTAAAGCGCTCCGTGCGTAAGGACCGGATACACGGTCGAGGGTCCCGTATAGAGCGAAAGCAAAGGCCGTCCCTCTAGAGGCTCGACGAGGGGCGTGGACCGTGATTGACGAAGTGGCCGGAATCGCGTCATGGAGTGGGCTCCCTCCCTCGGACGGCGAACTCGAGCGGGAACGTCCCTCAACGCGTGCCCAACGCCACGCGCGGGTAAAACGGCGCGCTCGCCTGGCGGCCCTGCGCTCCCCTCGCTACTCACTGTTCGGACAGAGGATATGATCTCGTTGAGGAAAAATGGCAAGGTGAGATAAAATGCCGCCTAAAAGCGATTCCGGGAAAGATGGGCGGGTTTCATTGCGCGGCGGATACGAGTGGAGGTGCGAGGTGCGGTTATCCGTTCCCGCACCTTGTTTTGATATGATCGTGGCTGACGCCGTCACGGGAGCGGGACGTCAGCGAACGTGAACTCCAACGGGATCGTCTGAACCTTACTCGGCGTCTCGTACACGAGTCCATAATCGGCCGGTTTGCCCGGAGCGTCGACGAAGAGGTATTCGAATCCGAGTTTACCTTCATCGGACATCGTGTTCGAGAACCCGCCATTGTGCTCGAAGCGAGACCCGTCCGCCTTCTGGAGCCAGAGCTGGTTGTTGAACAGACCCTGGCGATAGCTCTCGAACGCGGCTCCGCCGCCGGGGTAGGCAACGACGACGTTCACTTTCCAGACCTGCTCGTCGATCTCGGTTCCTTCCAGGGTAACGCTCACGTCGCCTTGCTTCTGGACCGCTTCTTTCTTGACGTCCAGCTTCGGGAACCGGAATGTCTTGATTCCGGCAGGAACGCTGACCTCGGCCTTGATCTTTACGGACTTGAGCATCTTGGCTGCGCGTTCCGGTGCGTTGAGGTTGAGATTGAGTTCGGCGGCGGGGTTTTCGGGACGGAGCACCACGTCGCTCGATTCCTCCATGACCTGGGGCTCGAGCTTGTGGCCCTGATCGTCTTTGATTTCGGTCTCGTCGACCTTGAGGGCGAGGAGCATTGGCCGCAACCGTGGTTCCCACGCGACTTCGAATTGAAGATTTGCGCTCGACGTTCCCGCTTGCAGGTCACGGGCCGACGCGATCTGTCGAAACGCGATGCGAAACGCGCCGGAATACTGCACGAGCGCCTTCTCGGGCGGCTTGCCGGCCATGAGCCCGATCGAGGTGTCGCCAGTGTAGAAGTTGGGCGTGATCTCGGCCTGCTTGCAGATGATGTCGAGTGCTTCGAAGAACGGTTTGTCGACGATGTCGAGATCAAGCGCGGGGTTGGTCGTCTCGCCGCCTTCTTGCTCGCGGAGGTCGGTGATCAGGTTCCCGGTTTGCGCCTGCAGTTTTTGGAGCGCCTCGGACAGCCGAATCCCTTTGCCTACGAGCTTGACCGTCGATGCACCCAGGTTGCTCGCCTCCATCTCCTGGCGCAATTTGGATCGGATGTGTTCCAATCGCTCTTTGCGTTCCGGCGTGCCTCCTTTCACCGCGTCCAGCAGGGGCAACACGCGTGTGCCGAGCTTGATGAGACTATCTTCAGCGGCCTGCCGTGCCTCGAGCTTCGGGGCGTCCAGCTTCTCAACGAGTTGATTCACGCGGTCGCGCAGCGCGGCATCGATGGCCTGTCCCCGCGCGGGAACCGCCAACGCCAGGGCAACGAGGAAGGGAAATACGAACTTCATGGCAGCGCCTCAACCTAAAGAAGGACCCCACAGAAAGGCACGATACGAGTCAAGTGATCGAGATCGTCGATTTGCGTATCCGGACGTCAGCAGCGAAACGTCGCGAACCTCAGCCGACCTTCCATTGCCCGTCCTCCATCACGACGACGCCGTCCGCCGTGACTCGGCCGCCCGTTCGCGTGTCGATGATCAAGTCCCAGTGCAGTGCCGATTCGTTCCGGCCGCCGGTTTCGGGATAACTCTGTCCCAGGGCGAGGTGAACGGTCCCACCGATTTTCTCGTCGTAAAGAATACTGCCCGTAAAGCGGCTGATCCCATAGTTGAGACCGATGCCAATTTCACCGAGCCGGCGTGCACCCGGATCGAGGTCGAGCATGGAGTGCAGGTAGTCTTCACCCTCCTCAGCGTGCGCTGCGACAACACGCCCACCCTCGAATTCAAGGGCGATGCCGACCAACTCACGGCCACCTCGGCAAACGGGGAACCCACAGCGCAGGCGTCCTCGGGGGCTATCCTCGACCGGTCCCGAGAAGATCTCTCCAGAAGGCATGTTACGCCGGCCATCCGAGTTGATCCAGGTGCGGCCTCCGACATCAAGCGTGATGTCGGTATCAGCGGCCTCGATGCGCAACGCTTTAACCTGCGACATAAAAGTGACCAGGCCCGCCTGGCGCTCGCCCAA
The DNA here is from genome assembly GCA_027451445.1 of Singulisphaera sp. Lineage (GTDB taxonomy): Bacteria > Planctomycetota > Planctomycetia > Isosphaerales > Isosphaeraceae > DAIDJG01. Next base: position 51,861 of record DAIDJG010000379.1, on the reverse strand, counting down.
TTCTCGCCAGGCCGCGCCGGGGTCGGGGCGATCCAGAAACATCGCCGAGGCGACAAACGATTCATAGTCTTCCAACGACATCTTGGCGTCGTCGGCGTAGGCTGCGGTGGGATACTGGGTGAGGACCCAGCGTTTCTCGCGCGCCGCCTGACGGATGGGATGGCGTGCGCGGTCGAACGCAGCCTGCCGGGCGGGGTCGATCCGGCTCATCGCGCGGGTGTCGCTTTCGGCGGCGATCCGTATCCGTGCATCGACCGTCTGTGCTTCATACAACGCAACCGGTGGCAAGTGGGCAAGCTGCTCCTCGGTCGCATGCTGGACGAAGAACTCGCTCAAACCGGGCAACTCGAGCCGGACCAGCGGATGCCCTCCCCGCAGCACGATCGCCCGATAACAGGCCTCGACGAGCGGCCGCGCTTCCCACTCCGAACCGACAAGGATCGTCTCCCCCGACTGGACGCGAAGGCAGTAATCCACCAGCAAATCCGCCCAGCGCTCGATCCGCTCGTTTGTCACTCGTAACAGCCCAAAAAGACAGTTGTCGGAAGTCCGTAAGAATTCAATGTAACGCAACGTTGAAAGGTCTGCAACGCGTTGGTGCGCGGAATGCCTCGGAGACCCGGTTGTGGAATTCAATCGGTGTGGGCAGCGCCGCGCGGTTCTTGACGCTTTCAAATCAAGGCCTGAGAATCAGGGTGGACGGTGAAGCCGCGATCGAATCGACCAACGAAGGACTGATGGGCATGCATGGGCGCGTTCGGAATACGAGGGGATTGTTGATCGTTCTGGTACTGGGCGTTGGGGGCGCGCCGGCGTTGTTGAACGCCGCCGAGCACATCCCCACGCCGGCCGAAGCGCGGCTCAAGGCGGACGTCTCCTTTCTGGCCGATGACGCGCGCGAAGGCCGGTCTCCGGGCTCGAAGGGGATTGAAGCAGCCGCCGACTATATCGCGAAGGCGTTCGAGCAAGCGGGACTCAAGACAGCGCCGGGAGCGAACGGTTACTTTCAGACGTTCACCCTGGGCGGCATCCCCACACTCGGGAAGCCTCTCGATCTCGCGTTCGACGGACCCACTGATAAACGGATCGAAGCCGACAAGGCGGATTTCAGCCCCCTCGCGATCGGCGTGAGCGGGACGTTCGAGGGAATCCCCATCGTCTTCGCCGGCTACGGGATCACGGCCAGGGACGAGAGTCGCAAGCTTGACTACGACGACTACGCCGGGATCGACGTCAAAGGGAAGGCCGTACTGATCCTGAGACGTGAACCACAAAGCAACAAGGACGATAGCCCTTTCGACGGCAAGAACAACAGCAACTTTGCGACCTTCCGCCACAAGGCGACGAACGCCTTTCAGCACGGCGCAGCGGCGGTTTTGCTCGTCAACGACATGGGGAGCCTGAAGGACGACAAGGACACGCTTCTGAAGCTTCACGAGGCGGGCCAGGATGTCAATTCCGCCCTCCCGTTTGTCATGATCAAGCGTTCGCTCGCCGACAAGCTTCTGGCCGATGCCGGACTGCCATCGCTGGAGACCGTTGAAAAAGATATCGACGCCGACCTCAAACCTCGGTCCAAGGAATTGGCCGATTGGAAGCTCAAAGCGCACGTCACGATTGACCGAATGGCCATCGAGACCAAGAACGTCGTGGGCGTTTTGGAAGGTGAGGGGCCGTTGGCCGATGAAACGATTGTGATCGGCGCCCACTACGATCACCTCGGTCGCGGGGGGCTTTTCTCGGGCTCGCTGGCCTTGCTGTCGAGCGATATTCACAACGGCGCCGACGACAACGCATCGGGCACCGCGATGGTTCTGGAGATGGCGCGGCGTCTGGCGCGGCGTCCTGACCCGCTCCCGCGCCGCGTTGTCTTTATCGCGTTCTCGGGTGAAGAACGAGGCCTGCTCGGATCGCGCCACTACGTCGAACACCCGCTCTATCCGCTCAAGAACACCGTGATGATGGTCAATTTTGACATGGTCGGTCGCCTGAACGACAAGGGCGAGCTGAGCATGATCGGCACGGGGACGGTGGCCGGAATTGACCTGATTGTGGAGGCACTCGGGCCATCGGCGGGTCTCAAGATCAAGAAGATCGCCGGGCTGAGCGACGGTTTCGGGGGCTCGGATCACCAGTCGTTCTACGGCAAGGACATCCCGGTGCTCTTCGCCTTCACCGGTGTCCACCGCGACTACCACCGGCCGAGTGATGACTCGGAACGCATCAACTTTGGTGGAATGGCCCGGATCGCCGATTACCTGGAGCTGCTGCTCCTTGATGTCGTGCGCCGGCCCGAAAGGCCTGTTCTCGTACACCTCGCTGCACCTCCTCGCCGCGGCGGCGGAGACCCGGCGCGCAACGGACTCTCGGTCTACCTCGGCACGATGCCGGACTACGGCGACGAGTCCAAGAAGGGTATGAAGCTCGCTGGAGTTCGCGAAGGGAGCCCTGCCGAAAAAGGGGGCTTGAAAGCGGGCGACGTCATTACCGGTTTTGGCGGCAAGCCGGTCGCGACGATCTACGATTACATGGAGAGCATGGGCCGGTACAAGCCGGGCGATTCCGTGGAGATTGTCGTGCAGCGCGAGGGGAAGGAACAGAAACTCCAGGTGACACTGGGCTCCCGTCCGAAGGAGTGACCTTCGTTCTTTGGACGCCGCTCGTCGACGGCCCGTGTGACCCCTATCATGCGCTTCCTGGACCAACGATTGCACCAGAACCGGCGTCTCGTACCGCGCCGGCTCTGGAGCGGGGCTCTGCTCAGCGGCTTGTGTCTCATCGCGACCGGTTGCGGCCCGCTCTCGTCGCGGAGTGCGTCGCTGAAGATCGCGACGACCTGGTCCGAGGATGAGCGCACCGCGCTCGCGAACGAATTCAAACGCTGGCTCGCCGACCAGCCCGACGGCCAGGGATTGGCGCACGACATCGAGTGGTTGTACGTCGACCCTGGCGAATCTTTGATTCGTGTCATTTCCGCATACAACAAAGGACCGGTAGCTCGGGGACGCTCCATCGATCTCGCGCTGGGTGGTTCGGTTGCCGCGTATTCGGCCCTCGAGCGTCAAGGTTGGCTCGCGAATGCTGGGATGCCGGGCGGTATTCGTTGGCGCATCGCACGTCGCGAGCCCATTCGGTTCGCCGTAAATGGGGCGATCGGTGATGGTCGTGCGCTTTTGGCCGGCGGAGATCCCTCGCAGATCATCGCCTACGCGTATCCTGGTCGACGCTTCACGTTTGACGACCCGCGTCACGCCCCGTGGGCGCTGGCTTGGGCCAAGAGTGTGCTGAACGAATCCGATTGGGCTGCGGGCTATGCGCGCCTTGTTCGGACGGCGGGAGCATCGCAGCGCGTTTGTCGGCTAGCCGGTGCAGCGCTGGCGTCGGTCGAACGCGGCGAGGCCGCCGTCGCTCCTGCACTGCTACGGGAGGACCGCTCGGAGACGAACTCTGTCGTATTCGTGTCTGGACCTCGCGGACTGGATTGGGTCGAAGGGGTCGCGATTGTTCAGGGAGGCGGGAACATCACGCTGTCCAATCTATTCCTGGAGTTTCTCGGCGAGCGCGGTCAGGCGGAGGCGCCCTCGACGGTCGATGTATCCTCGCCGGCTGCCGATGCATTGCTTGCCGACCTTCTCGGAGCCACGCTCGTCGACGCGCAGAACGAGTTGTCTGCGGCTTGCGAGACCTTGGGATTCACGAGGCAGTGGCCTGTGTACGAGGCTGTGCTCACGGAATCGCCGCCCTGGCCGCCGGCTTCGGTCGCCAAGCTTTTGAAGGGCAAAGACTCGGGCGCCTTGCTTGAAACGCTGCTCCAGCAGGTTGCGCCCGAGGCGGATTGCCGGTCCTGGTTGTTTCGAAGTTGGCTGCTCCCGGAGCATCCGGTGGACGACAAGCTTCTGGCCGAGTTGGCCGACGCCGTGAAAGGCCGGCTGGTCCGCGAGGAACGCTTTCGCGCCTGGCTTCGCGCCGAATGGACGGCCTGGGCCCGTCAGCGCTATCGGCGAGTCGACCGGCAAGCAAGGCGGACCTTTCTTTCGGTTGTCCCCGAACGAGTCGAGAGGACCGATGGTTCGAGTCACCCTTGAGGGGCTTGTGAAGCGTTTCGGTCCGGTCGCTGCGCTCGACGGCGCATCGCTCGAGCTCCGTCCTGGGGAACTCGCCTACGTGCTTGGTCCCAAAGGGGCGGGCAAGACGACCCTCGCTCATGCCATCGCGGGGCTCGTCACGCTCGATGACGGCGAGATCTTCCTCAACGAGCGGGTCGTGCACAAACTGCCGCCGGCGGCGCGCAAGGTGGGCGTGGTTTTTCAGGGCGATGCGCTGTGGCCCCGCTTGACCGTGGCCCAGAACGTGGGCTTTCCCCTGAAGGTCCAACGCGTGGGACGGGCTCGCAGGAAAGAACGGGTCGGCGAGTTGCTCTCCCTGCTGCGGATCGACAGTTTGGCCGACGAGAAGCCGGCGCGGCTGACCGTCATTCAACGCCAGCGAGCCGCGTTGGCGCGGGCGCTTGCCGCCTCCCCCGAGCTGCTGATCCTGGATGAACCGCTGCAAGGACTCGACGCGCGCCAGCACGATGAAATTCGCGACGAGATCGTGCGCTTGCACGGCGAGATCGAAATCACCACGCTGGTCCTCTCGGGAGATGCGCGCGAGGCGCTCTCGGTGGGGACCCGCGTTGCGGTGCTCGACCTGGGCCGAATCGTCCAGGCGGGGGCTCCGCAGGAGATCTATAACCGGCCGACGGACGCGTTCGTAGCCCGTCTTTTGGGACCCACGAATTTGCTACAGGCGCAGGTCGAAGGTCCCGCACAGCGCGGAGAAGTTGTTGTGCGGACTCCCTTCGGCCGTCTGATTGGTCACACCGCGACGGAACAACTGCCCGTTGGCACACCCGTCACGGTGGCGATCCGACCCGAGGCACTCGCCCTTGGACCCGTGGCTCCCGGTTCCAACCGCTTCTCCGCGACCGTCGAGCGCCTCCTGTTTTTGGGCGAGACGCGGCAAATCCATCTCCGTGGGCCGGGTGATTGGCCCGTCATTGCGCTGGCCCTTCAGAGCCAGTCGCAAGGCCTTCGTGAGGGGCAGACCGTGACGCTCTCCGTGCCGCCGGAGTTCGTCGTCGTCCTCTCCGGCAAATATGCGGCGACGAAGTGACAAGTTGACTTGGCATGATGACGCGCGTCTCGATCACTCACCTGCGATATCGGACATCCTGACGTAATTCTTTTTCTATCTTAGGGTTCCGAATTACCGAATAGTCTCGCCCATTCGGTAATTCGGAACTCCTTGAGAGTCTTGGGGTTCCGAAATACCGAATGGGCTGCGCACATGCGCGCTCTCGTTTCGGGCCGACGTCGCGATCGTCGTAAACCTTGCGAAGCCACGAACATAAACAATCCCTCCCCCTTGTGGGCAAGGCCCAGGTTAGGGCGCGAGGTCTCGTCCCCAGCCACCCAACATTTTGCATCTTCGCGCACCAACTGGCGAGCGTTCACGAAATTCACGAAATATCCGAAATATACTTCCGTACAGATTGCCGAACAGATGCACGAAAAATGCTCCGAGGATTACGAAATATTCGAAATATACCTCCGTGCAGGCCATCGAATAGGTGCACGGGCGGGTGACTGGGTCGAGCCGGTAAGGGCATCGCCCTGCGGGCTCGACCTCGACCACCCAAGGCTTCCCATTTTCGCACACCATCTGCCGAGCACTTACGAAGTATCCGAGAAATACCTCTGAACACTTGCGCCGAGAAGGCGGCTGCTCGGGAGGGCGCCTATTAAAAGTGATGGACGAGAACGAGTTCCCCAGCCTTCCCTCATTATCCTGAATGGGTCGGGTACGAAAAGGAGTCCGGGCGCGTCTTCCGTCATCGCTCATCGAGACTCTGATCCCTTTCCCTATATGTTCCGAGTAGGTTGCAAGTCCTTGCGGTCCGCGATCGTGATTCGACAAGGTGTTTTCCCGGGTGCTGCGCAATTCTTGGGTGGTAAGTTTTTCGTCATCGTTTACGGTTGTCGCCGATTCCACATCAAGCCGGCACAAGGGCGCCTTGCGTGCGTTTGGGCGTTCGCGCCGGACCGCGGCGTCAGCGGCTGCGCGCGACTCGACCCCGAACCGCTCCCAGCCAGGGCGTACCCGGCGGTTTTACGGCTTGCCGCATCCTCGGTTGCGCTGGCGGACCGTGTTTTTCTGCGACTGACCAAAAAACCCCTGGCGCCCAACAGATTGTGCGCGATGTGGGAGCCCCGGGGGTGGCCGGGGCAGAGGAGGCCGGAAGGCCGACGTGCCCCGGAAGCGTCTCGCGGCCCACCGGGGCACGGGGAGCTGCGCTCCCCTTTGCCCCGGCCACCCATCCCTCTCGTGGGCGCGCACGCACTGTTAGGCGCCAGGAAAAAACCTGGGATCGCGCGTCTCGGCCGTGGTCTTCTTTGTAGATTGGCCATGATGACCCGAGGGCCCAGCGGCGCATGGAATCCGAAACGCTCGGACGTTTGATCGACCAGCACGCCGCCGCGCTCGAACTCTTCGCGCGTCAGTGGGTCGACCAACCGGAAGACGTCGTGCAGGAAGCGTTCGTCAGGTTAGCCGGGCTGCCGATCCAACCGAGCAATCCGCGAGCGTGGCTGTTTCGCACGGTCCGCAACGGCGCGATCAACGCCGGCGTCAAGCAGCGCCGAAGGCGCCGGTATGAGACTGAGGTGGCGACGCCGGTCTCGGCGTGGTTCGAGATCAAGTCGCTCGGCCAAAAGGAAGCCGCGGTCGACGCCGAATCGGCCCAGGCGGCACTCGCCGCACTGTCACCAGACCAACGCGAGATCATCGTCGCGCACATCTGGGGCGGCCTCACCTTTGATGAGATCGCCCAGATGGCGGGACATTCGGCGAGTACCGCTCATCGGATTTACCAGGCCGGACTGACGTGTTTGAGAGAGCGTTTGGGGGTGCCATGTCGAACGAATTCGTCCCGCACGATTCCGAAATGAACGAGTTGGAAACGGCACTCGGTGCGTTGGTTCCCGCAAATAGCCAGATCGATCGTGACCGCGTGATGTTCCTCGCGGGTGAGGCTTCCTTCCGACGGTTGGTTGTCCAGCGGCGTTGGTGGATGGCTATCGCGGCGAGCCTGGGCGTCGTGGCGCTCGGTGAGGCGGGAGTACTTGCATTTCGACCGCCGGTCAGGATCGTCGAAAAGGTCGTCGTCCGGGAGAATCCGGTCGCCCCTACGCCTGTTCAAGTCGTCGCCCCGCGCACGGAAACTCCCCCTCCCGCCAGGGTCGACTTCGCGCTCTCACTGGACCGGACCGCTTACGAACGCCTGGCCGGACAGGTTCTCCGTTATGGACTAGACGGCTTGCCGACCTCCCCCGTTCCGCGCGCCTCCGACGTTGATTCCATGCCCGCTCACGTATCTCGCCTGCAACTGTTGCATGACGAACTGCGCAATGCCCTTCAAGATGGAGATGCCCTATGAAGCACGCACTGCCTCTCATCGTTCTCGTCGTGGTGTGGACGCCGATTGCGGGTCGAGCGCAACCGGTGAGCGACCCCACGACCATCGCGTTGCGACCGGCGGCCGAGCCTCGGCCGGCTCTCAGGTATCGGCTGGTACCCGAGCGCAGAGCTCAAGTCGCGGGTAACGCCGCAGTCTTTTACCACCGTGCCATTCAGATGGTGTTCGAACGCCGGGCACGGTTCTCCGCGCCTGATCAAGGGAAGGATAGAGTCCGTGGCGCACCGCTGTACGATCGGATTCATGACTGGATTACGGATCCAGTAGACAAGCTGCCGCGAGAAGACGCCCGCAAAGTGCTGGATGCCTTCGATGATCCGCTCAAGGAATGCGAACTGGGTGCAATTCGCTCCTCGTGCGACTGGGAATTCGATCTGCGTTCGGACGGTATCTCGATGAGGCTCCCCGATATCCAGGAGATGAGGTTCCTGGCACAGTTGGTCGCGTTGCAAGCACGAGCGGCGATTGTGGATGGCAAGACCGACGAAGCCGTTCACTGGATCGTGACGGGTCTCGTGATGGGGCGGCACGTTAGCGAGGGGCCGGTGGTGATTCAGGCCCTCGTCGGTGTGAGTATCGACGTCATCATGCTGCGGCGCATCGAGGATCTGATCCAGGTCCCAGGAGCGCCGAATCTCGTCTGGGCGCTTGCGGACGCACCGCGGCCGTTCATCGACATGCGGCGGTGCCTCGAAGGGGAACGGTATCTGCTGGAGAAAGAATTCCCCGATTTGACGGAACTGGAAAATGGCCCGTGGACCTTGGACCGCACTCGAAAGTTTACCGACGAACTCGAGCGTAAGCTCTTCGCGCTCACCTCGTCGGATCCAGGTTCGTCGCGTGGGAATGGAAACGCTGCATTGACGCGACGGATTGGCATCGCGGCAATGGCCGCGAAGGTCTATCCCGAGGCGAAAAAAGCATTGATCGAGGCCGGTGAACCCGAAAGTACGGTCGCAGCAATGCCTGTCGTTCAGGTCGCGACGCTCTACACGGTGCGAGAATACCACCGTCTCCTGGATGACAGCTATAAGTGGCTCAACGTGCCGTACTGGCAGTCCTCCGGGAAGGTCGATCGCCCGGTCATGCAGAAGGCCGAGGAGAAGCTTGCCAACCCAATGCTTTGGATGTTCTACACGCTCATGCCGGCTCTGAACCAGGTCCGACTGGCGTCCCTCCGGCTCGATCGTCACCTTGACGCGCTGCAATGCATCGAGGCGGTTCGCATGTACGCGGCCGAACACGACGGCGCCTTGCCGGCAAGTCTCGATCTCATCAAGGACGCGCCGGTGCCCATGGATCCCCTGACCGGTAAGCGGTTCGCCTATACCCAGGATGGGGATTCGGCAACCCTCGTGGCTCCGGCGCCTGCCGGGGCGCCGAAAAACCCCACGTTTACATTACGATATATTTTAAAATTTGCGCACTGATAATCCCTTGCTCGGAGAATGATCGCGATGCTTAGTTTGATTCCGATTGCCGCCTTGATCACGCTGGGGGCGCCTCCGCTGGATCCCGTTGGGGAGCGAAATGCCGCAATCGTGGCCCCTTTCCTCGGTTCTGAAGTCGCAGCGCTGGTGCGCGTTGACCTGAACCGGATCAACGTCGAAACGATCGTGCGGGCCGTGGGTGGAAACCAGGCCGATGATGACCGGGTGAAGGGCGCGGTCCAAAGCACCAAAGCGTGGGTCGACGCTTTGAAACGCGGTGGGGCGCGCGATATCTATGTCCTCGTTGATCTTACAGATTTCCCAGGTCTCCCACTGGTGGTGATCCCGTTCGCCGACGGCGCCGACGCTAAGGCCATCGCTACGGCACTCACTGAGGGGGCACCGGTTCCATCGTTCCGTTGGCCCAAGGCCGAGACGATGCGTGGCGCCGTCGTCGCGGGTACGGCGGACGCCGTGGCACAAGTGCGCACGCTCCAGCCGGCACCTCGGTCCGACCTTGCGGCCGCACTCTCTGTCGGCGCTAACGCTTCCGTACAAATCGTCCTCATGCCGAGCGAGATCCAACGACGAGCGTTGGAGGAGTCGATGACCGCTTTGCCGGCGGATTTCGGTGGTGTACCGATCACGACCGTGACTCGCGGTTTCAAGTGGGGTTCGATCGCCGTCGTGGTCGATCCTAAACCGATGCTCCGCGCGACGTTGCAGGCGAAGGACGAGCAGGCGGCGCAGGGACTTGAGAAAATTGTCGCGAGTGCCCTGAACGTGCTGGCACAAAAGGCAGGCGAAGATCCACGGCTCGCCGCGTTCGTCAACGCGCTTCAGCCGCTTAAGCCACAACTCGCCGGCGACCGCGTCACGCTGGAGACGGACCCGAAGCAAACGGCCGAGCTGGTGCTGGTCCCCGTTCATCAAGCACGCGAGAAGGCCGTTCGCTCGCAGTGCATGAATAACCTGCGGCAGATTGGACTGGCGATGCACAACTACCACAGCGACCATAACACGTTCCCGGCCGCCTTCTCGACGAGCAAGGACGGAAAGCCCTTGCTGAGTTGGCGGGTCCATCTGCTCCCATTCCTGGGCCAGATGGCGCTCTATCAGAAATTCCACCTCGACGAGCCGTGGGACAGTGAGCACAACCGCGCCCTGATTAGTCAGATGCCGGTTACATACGCTTGTCCCGGCGCGAACCAGGCTGCGATTCGGGAAGGGAAAACGACCTATCTCACACCGCGAGGTCCCCAGACGATCTTCCCCGGAGCCCAGCCGGTGAAGGTCCAGGAAATTACGGATGGTACGGTGAACACGATCATGGTGGTAGACGCCGGTGACTCGCTCGCCGTGACCTGGACGAAGCCGGACGATTGGGACATCGGCGCCGAACCGACCGGAAAGGGTCTGTTCGGTCATCATCCGCAAGGGACCAACGTTTGCTTCGCGGATGGCTCAGGCCGATTCCTCAAGGAAACGATCAAACCGAAGACGCTCCGGGAGTTGTTGACCCGCAACGGAGGCGAGGTCGTCGACCCTTCCGAGGATTGAACCGTTGATTCGTGCACTGAGCTTGGTCATGGTACGCGGGGGCCAGAACCCGAAGGTTCTGGCCCCCGCACCTGTTTCTGGTGATCTCTGAACGGGAGACGTCAAAAATCGTAGGCCTCACGCGGAGCGTGAGGTCTACGGTGAATAAACTTCCCGTAGGCATTCGCCTAAGATGCCAGCCGGCATCGAGAGCAGGACATAATCGACACCCCGCCAGGAATTCACGATCGTGATGCGGTAGGATCTAATCGCGAGGCTCATCTGGTGGGTAGGGCGAGTTCTTGACGGTTGTCGAGCGGGGGCCTGAATTCGTCGTGATAAGGTTCGTTCGCGGTTTATATCGAGCGGTTGCTCGGGCCGTCGGAGTCGTCCTACTTATACCCGTCCTGGCGCTGATTCCGGCTGCCGTGATGGAGCGAGGACCGTCGGGCGGAGTGCGAACATCGCTCTTTCCGGCCGCCTTGGTCGTTCTCGACCCATTCTTATGGGATTGTTCCCGGAATAGCCTGATCAACGCTGCTGTTGTCTCGATCGGGTCGCTCCTGGTTGGAACGATCCTTGCACGGGTTGCCGGTCGTTGGCGCTTTTGGGGAAGGACGCTCCTCTCTGCGCTTGTCATCGCCCCCATCGCCGTTTCACCGTTCTTTGGAGCGCTCGGACTGCGCTTGCTGTTCGGACGGTCGAGACCGTGGTACGAGGTCTGGTCGACGGCAGGGATGAGCCCCGATCTTCGCGAGTGGGTCGGCCTGGCCTGGGTCGATCTCGCTGTCGGCGTGCCCATGATCATGTTGGCGACCATGCGCGGCTTGGCGCGGATCGACCCTGGGTGGGAAGCCGCGGGCCGGTTGGCGGGCTTGAGTCGTTGGGGTGCGTGGCGACGATTGGCCTGGCCGATGGTGCGACCTCAAGTCATGAGGACGTTGTCTCTGTTGTTCACTGTGATCCTCGTTGAGCCAGGTGCTCCGCTGATCCTCGGATTGCGCCGGACCCTGGCGTTCCAGATTATCGAAGCGGTCTCCGCGCCCGAGCCGAGCGCTCGCGCGGCGCTTCTGGCGTTGACCACGCTCTTATACGTGTTACTCGCGTGGACCTTTCTCCGCTGGTGGGGAGGCGAGTCGCTGGCCTATCCGGCTTCGGTGAGTCAACGCCCAGAGTCGGCAGGGGTCGTTCGCACGGTCCTATTCTGGGGATGCCTCGCCGGGGCCACGGTCTTGCTCTGGCTTCCATTGTACGGCCTGCTCGGATCAGCGATCCGAATTTGGGCTGATCCCGGAAGTCACGATTCGAGATCCGCACTTACCGCGTTGACGGATCTGACCACTGACTTTCGGCTGCGCGATATCATCACACGCTCGGTCGCAGTGGGATCTGCCGTTGTTGCGGTCACCGTTTTCGCAGCAAAGGGACTCGCGAGCGCGGGCGCTGGGAGCCGATCCGGCTGGTCGATTCTGGCCAACTGGAGCAGGGGGGTGCCACCGATTGTCGTGGGCGTCGGCGCCCTCTCGGTTTCGCCCGTTCTGGGGCTCGTCAGTCAACTCGCGCGCCGGACCAGAGGGATTGCGTCGCTCTCGGATCCGCTCGGTTGGGTCAGCAATGCGTTGGACGTTTACCGAGCCCCGAGCGTTCTGGTGTTTCTTGCAGTCGCCGCAGTGCATTTACCACGCCTGGTCCAGCGCGCCGTCTGGAAGGAGCGCTTGAAGCGAGACGCGCCGGTTTCGGCCTCTCGCATGCTTGGCCTGCCGGGCTGGCGCGGGCCGCGTGTCGATGCGTGGCCCGAGTGGCGCAGCGGGATGTTTGGCATCGTCTGGAGCTTCGTGCTGGCAACGACCAACCTCGCACCCGCGCTCATACTTCAGCCCACGGGGGCGGGTCGAACGATTGCGCCCAAGCTTCTCGCCCTGGCGGACCAGCCTGGACACGGCCTCGAACATGCCGTGAGTCTGGCGTCCTGCGTGTTGATCGTTCAGCTTCTGGCCTTCGCGGCGGTGATGTCGGGGCGGGCGCCGTCAACTTGGCTGGATGAGCCTGGCGACGTTGCCGTATACTGACCGGAACGCGCTGCGCTCACGACACCAACGCTGGGAGATTCGCTCGAACGCCATGGACATTGCGAAGCTTGCGCTTGAGAACGGGATGGTCTTTACGGGGCGGGCGTTCGGGGCCCGTGGCGAAGTTGACGGGGAAGTTGTCTTCAACACGAGCATGACCGGGTATCAGGAGATCCTCACGGACCCTTCGTATCACGGTCAGATCGTCACCATGACGTATCCGTTGATCGGCAATTACGGCGTCAACGAGCAAGATGCTGAGAGCGGCAAGCCCTGGGTTCGCGGCTTCGTAATTCGCGAATTGAGCCGCCTTGTGAGCAATTATCGGGCTGAGGACCGCCTCGAAGAGTATCTCGCCCGGCTCGGAGTGCTCGGAATCGAAGGGATCGATACGCGTGCACTAGTGCGCATGACGCGGGTCGAAGGGGCGCTGAAAGGGATTCTGTCGACGACCGACCTCGACGATTACAACCTTGTCGCGAAGGCCAAGGCGAGTCCAGGTTTGGTCGGCCGGGACCTGGTTCGGGAAGTCATGCCCGACCGGGTTACGACCTGGGACGCCGGGCTCGACCACATTGCCGCCGATCCGAAAGTTGAAACGACAAGCGCGAGCCCGTCGGGCCGGCGACCCCATGTCGTCGCGCTCGATTTCGGGATGAAATGGAACATTCCGAGGCATCTGGTCGAGTCCGGCTGCCGGGTGACGGTGCTTCCCGGTTCGACACCGGCCGAAGCGATTCTGGAACGGACTCCCGATGGTGTCTTCATCTCGAATGGGCCGGGCGACCCTCGGCCGCTGGCCGACGCGACTCAGACATTGCGGACGCTCATCAAAGAGGGCGCCGAGGCGCATGGGATTCCGATCTTCGGGATCTGTCTCGGCCACCAACTTCTGGGTCAAGCCTTCGGCGCCACGACGTTCAAGCTGAAGTTCGGCCACCGAGGGGCCAATCACCCAGTCCGCAACGAGCGGACGGGCAAGATTGAAATCACGACCCAGAATCACGGCTTCGCGGTCGATCCGGCGACCCTCCCCGCGGACGTCGAACCAAGCCACATCAACCTCAACGACCAGACGCTCGAGGGCTTGCACCACAAGCGCTTGCCTGTCTTCGGCGTCCAGTATCACCCGGAAGCGTCGGCCGGCCCACACGATAGCCAGTATCTCTTCGCGGAGTTTCGGAAAATGATGGGATAGGACGAGACGGTCGCGAGGAGACCGGGTCAGTGGTTCCAGCTCACTCGTTCGCGGCTATCTGTAAAAAGGCGATTAAGTAATCACTTGTGAGGAGAAGTGTTGATGCCTTGCCGCTGGAGTCTCGTCACCCTGGTACTGGTCGTTCCTTGGATGGACGGGAGGGCCAACGCCGCAGACAGGCCGCCGGTTCGGGCCCTCGACCCTTCGTACGTTCCCCAGGTGGGCGATACCGTCGCGGTGGGCACTGGGGCGGTCGACGATGATGGCGAGCCGTTCGGCGTGAACACGTTCGCCTCGGTTCCGGATCTCGTGGCGTACCTTCAGCTCGCGAGTGTGAACAACGACGCGGCCATCGACAAGATGGAAGACCAGCACAAGCTGATCCTGCTCGATCTCAAGACGAAGGTTCTCATCACCGCGCTCGGTCCGGTGGTCGTGGACAAGATCCAGGTTGGTCGCGGCGCGCTGGTCCAGGGTGTGGTGTGCGGAGAGGTCAAGGTTCTCGAAGGCGAGCACAAGAACAAGGTGCTCTACATACAGCCCCATGACCTCGTGCGCGATCTGGTGGACAACAATCAGCCCACGCCGTCGCAGAAGGCCACCAAGAGCTCGAAGAAAAAGAAGAAGGGCGGATCGACGACGGCCAAGAAACCGGCCACCGGAGCGTCCGGTTCTGCCGCGTCGCTGCTCAAGATGGGCCAGAACCTCGAAAAGTCGGAGAAGACTGCCGGGGCGATCGAGTTCTATCAAAAGACGGTGAAGCAATTCCCCGCTTCGCCTGAGGCCAAGACGGCCCAGGGTCGCCTCGATGCACTTCAGAAGAAATGACGTCTCACGCCGCCCGCGTAGTTTGCGCAATTGACGGGGCCGAGACGGCACGATACGCTGGTTCCTTTGCCATCCCAAGCAGCTTTTGAGTGCGAGAGCTTCGCTGCGATTGATCGGAGATGTGGCGCCGTGGGTTCGACTTGTGTTGTCGGTTTGCAGTGGGGGGATGAGGCCAAGGGGAAGATTGTTGACCTGCTGTGTGACCAGCACGACGCGGTCGTTCGGTACCAGGGGGGAGCCAACGCGGGACATACGGTGGTCGCCGACGGGGTGACCTACAAGCTCTCTCTGTTGCCGACCGGGATTCTGCGGCCCGGCATCGAGTGCGTGATTGGCAACGGTGTCGTTATTCATCCGCCCGCCCTGCTCAAAGAAGTCGAGACGCTGAAGAAACAAGGCGTGGAGATCGGCGGACGGCTCCACGTGAGCGATCGGGCGCATGTGATCCTCCCTTACCATCTGGCAGAGGAGAGGCTCACGGAAGAGTCAGCCTCGGCCGCGGACCACCTGGGAACCACCCGGCGCGGTATTGGCCCCTGCTATCGGGACAAGGTCGGGCGTGTCCACGGCGTCCGTGTGGGCGACCTGTATCACCCCGCCCAGTTTCGAGAGCACCTGAGCCGGATCATCGACTACAAGAACCGGCTGCTCGCCGCGATGCTTCCCGAGTTTGATCCTCTGGACGCCAAGCAGGTCGCGGACGAATACCTCGAATACGCGGACGTCCTGCGCCCCTTGGTCTGCGATACCACGACCTGGATGCATCATTCGCTCGCGCAAGGGAAGAGGCTGCTGTTCGAGGGCGCGCAGGGATCCCTCCTCGACGTGGATCACGGCAGCTATCCTTACGTCACCAGCTCAAACAGCAGCGCCGCGGGCATCGCGGCCGGGTCGGGTGTGCCCACGCGTCACATCGACCGCTGGATCGGAATCGTCAAGGCGTACACCACGCGGGTCGGCGGCGGGCCATTCCCGACGGAGCAGGACAACGATGTCGGTGAGCGCATCCGGCGCATTGGGCGCGAATATGGTACGGTGACGGGGCGTCCGCGCCGTTGCGGCTGGTTTGACGCCGTAGCGGTACGCTACTCGTCGCGAGTGAGCGGATCGACCGAAATCGCCTTGATGCTGCTCGACGTGTTGAGCGGTCTGGACGAAATCAAGGTCGCGGTGGCGTATGAGAACAAGGATGGCAAGAGGATTCCGGAGCTTCCGGGGCACGTCGCCGACCTCGCCGAGTGCCGTCCTGTCTACGAAACGTTGCCCGGATGGAGCGAGGATCTCACCAAGGCCCGATCCTGGAGCGATCTCCCCAAGGCTGCGCACGATTACGTCCGCTTTCTCTCGAAGCAGATCGGCGTACCGATCTCCATCGTGTCCGTAGGTCCCGAGCGCCTTCAGACGATCACGAAGGTGGGATGAGACCGGCGGGCCAATGGCCCTGAGAGAACGTTTCCCGAGACAAGACGCGGGACACAATGCCGAACGCGATTACTGAAGAAGGACGCACTCGACTCGCGGAAGTCGGCCTGACGGCCGATCAGATTCCGCGGCATGTTGCCATCATTATGGATGGAAACGGTCGCTGGGCGCAGAGTCGCGGCATGCCGCGCATCATGGGGCATCGGCGCGGTATTCAGAGCGTCCGGGCCGTTGTGGAAGAGGGCTGTCGCCTGGGTTTGGATCAGTTGACGCTCTATTGCCTTTCCGTCGAGAACTGGAAGCGTCCGCCGCGCGAGCTCAAGTTCCTGATGCGGCTGCTGCGTCATTTCCTGGTGGTCGAGCGCGATGAGCTCCTCGAACAGAATGTCCGGCTAACCATGATCGGGCGGAGAGCTGGTCTGCCGGACGATGTGCTTCGCGAACTCGATCGTACGATGGAACTGACCGCCACCAAGACGGGTATGACTCTCTGCCTGGCGGTCAATTACGGCGGGCGGACCGAGATCGCCGACGCGGCGCGTCGGCTGGCGGAAGACGTTCGCGCGGGCAGGCTCGAGCCGGACCGGGTCGACGAGCCGATGTTCGCGTCCTATCTCTCCACGGCGGAGATGCCCGAGCCCGACCTGCTCGTCAGAACGGCGGGTGAGCTGCGGGTGAGCAATTTCCTGCTCTGGGAGATTTCGTACGCCGAGTTATGGGTGACCGACGTGCTCTGGCCCGATTTTCGTGCCGATGACCTGTTGGCTGCGTGCCAGTCTTACGCGGCGCGTCAGCGCAAGTTTGGCGGGCTCCCATCTGTTGGTGCGAAGGGCTGAGGCGCGTTACACTCGAGACGACCGTCGTGCTCATCACGAATCCGAACACCTCCGAGCTCAAACAACACTCGCCCCAATCGATGCTCAGCACCCGACTCGTCACTGGCTTTTCGATGGTCGGGGCTCTGCTGGCCATACTCTGTCTCGATGAGTTCCTTGCCCCGTGGTTCCCGTTTTGGTTTTTGCTTGCCATTGTGGCTTTGGGGTCCGCGTCGCTGGAACTTGTCAGTCTTCTGAACGAGACCAGTGCCCGACCGTCCGGTAACACCGTCTTTGCCGGTGTCATGGCGTTGGTGTTTGCAAACTGGGCACCTCACCTGATCGACCGGTTCGTTCAGGACCCTCGCCTTGCCGAGCGTTTGCCCTACGACCCTTTGATGCCGGTCAGTGCGCTCGCGTGGCCGCTTCTCACATTCGTGGTCGTCGTCATGGCGGCGTTCGTCGTGCAGAGCGTCCAGTTTCAGAAGCCAGGAGCCACGATGGCCACAATCGCGGGGACCATTCTCGCGGTTTCGTACGTGGGGCTGCTCGGGAGTTTCATCATTCAACTACGGTGGTTCGACGGTCCCTACCACGGTCTACTGCCCATCGCGTTCCTCGTCGCGACGTCGAAGGGGGCGGACACCGGTGCGTATACGTTTGGCCGGCTCTTCGGCAGGCATAAGCTCTGGCCGCGGCTGAGCCCAAACAAGACTGTCGAAGGAGCCCTCGGCGGGCTTGGCGCAGGCGTTTTCGCGTCTGTGGTCGTCGCCGCCGTGGCGCGTTTCGTTCTCAAGGTTCCCACGCTCGACTGGTGGACGGCGGTCGGTTTCGGTGTCCTCGTGGGGTCAGCCGCCCAACTTGGGGACCTCATGGAATCCATGATCAAGCGCGACTGCGCGCGTAAAGATGCTTCGGATTCCGTGCCCGGATTTGGCGGCGTGCTGGATGTTCTCGATTCGCTGCTCTTTGCCGCCCCGCTCGCGTTTGGTTACTGGCTTTGGTTGGGGCCGTGACCGAGGGGTGGGGCGACGCACGTTGTATGATTCTTATGCGGCGCGACGATGAATCGAGTGCCGCGTTTGCTAAGTATGTGCGCGGTCTTTGTTGCAGGCCACTTTCAAGATCCGGCCGCCGCGCTTGATCAACCGCTCGAAGAAAGATCGACGCGCGCAGACCAACGTGTCTGCGGCCGTTAGAATGGGGAGGGAGGTGGATCATGACCCAACGCTACGCCGAGCCTACCGGGCCCGTCGAACAGATTAGCCTGTCGAGCGCCCCCTCGTTCGGTCGTTCAGCACTCCCCGCCGGGCCCTCGGAGGAGGAGCAAGCGGAACTTCTCGATTACACGCCGGTACCACCTCGGAATACTCAGATGCTGGTTGCCCGGTTTCGGCCGGGCGCACGTCTCAGGCCGCTGCCGTATTTGCTCGACGAGGAGGATTCGTGACGGTGGAATCGTTCTGGCTCCAAGTCGACGAGGAAGAGCTTCGTCAAGGAGACTTCCTGCCGGACTGCTCGATCCCCGTTGTCGGCCCGGCTTTCGGAGTCGTGGGTGAGCCGCACGAAATCCGGACGGATCAAGGCGATTTGATCATTGTGACGCAAAGCTGCGACCTCGAGCAGCGAAAGGTGAGGCTGGTAGCTGGTTGTCCGATCTTTCCGCTGGCGGAATTCGAGGACGTTAATCCTGCGTTTGCTCGCAAGGGTCGCTGGAATGAGGTTTTGAAGGGTCGCATCGAAGGTCTGCACTTACTCGCTTCGCCCACCGCGCCGGAGGACAATCGTCAGGCTCTCGTGGTCGACTTTCGGGAGATCTTCAGTCTTCCGCACGACTACCTTGCCGATCACGCGAAACGATTGGGGCCGCGTTGGCGGCTGAAGCCGCCTTTCCTCGAGCACTTTTCGCAAGCGTTTGCGCGATTCTTCATGCGCGTGGGCCTGCCTTCCACGATTCCTGAGTTCCGTTGAACGCCGGCACATCGGCGGGCGAGCGCATTTCCGTCGGGCGGATCGGACACCAACGGTCACGGAATGTGTCATGCCGGTCACTGAAATCGCTCCGTCGTTAACTGTGGTGCGATGCGGTGGCTTCGCAGCTCGGGTTGCACGTGCCACGAGACGGTGTGATTCCGGTCGGAATCTCGAAACGAAGACCTGGCTGCCCGAAGCGGTCCTGGCGCACCGCATCGTCAAGGAGGACCACATTCCCGACGTGGAAATCGATCGGGCAGTGACGCGAATGAGGAAGTTCCGAGCGGATCCCCAACGGCACATGTACTCGGAGGAATGATATGCCCCGTAAGCCTAGTAAGAGCCGAGCGACGAGCGACGCTGCTGAGATCCTCCGACGGCGTTACGTCGACGATCGTCCCGAGGCGTTGGAATTGCTCGATGAGGTAAGGGCTGAGGCCGAGGTCGCGCGCGGCATCTACCGGCTTCGCACGGAAGCCGGACTGACCCAGCAGGCGTTGGCCGAGCGGATCGGCACGACGGCCTCGGCCGTCAGCCGGCTGGAGGATGCGGACTACCAGGGTCATAGCCTGGCGATGCTGCGGAGGATCGCTGCTGCCTTGGGCCGGAGAGTCGAGATCCGATTCCCACGGGTTGCGCCCCCTCGGTCGAACATGGACATGCCTGAGACCGTTCCGGGAAGGATCAAGAAAAAAAAGGCCGCGTACTAAATCGCATGCCTACCCTCGGACATGGAACTCGATGAGTTGTGGGGCCATTTCATTACCGAAAACATCGGCGATGTCCTCCAGTTTCGATAACTTCGTAGTGAGGATGGCCGTATCACGTAGCGGGCGACAGAAGACGTTGCCTTTTGACGGCATCCTGGTTCATAATAGGGACTCCGTTTTGAGGCAGCATTGGTTCGCCCCCTAAGTCGTCAATGCATCCCCAATTCGGTCGATGAAGGATCTCGAATGCCGGAAGTGACGATAAGTCTGGGTGGATCTGACGAAGAACTCGCTATCTTCGGCAGCCGGGACCAGTATCTGCGTCTCGTCCGCGATGCCTTCGGGGTCAAAATTCTACCTCGTCATGGTGTAGTCCGCATTGAAGGGGACGTCGAGCGGGTCGAGCAGGCGCGTCAGGTCGTCGAGGTGCTTCGCGATCTCTACCGGCGCCAGCAGCCGATCAATGTCGGCGTCGTCACGGAATCGATCGAGTCGATCCAGACTCCCGACACTTCGGAACCCTCGGATACCATTGAGCTTCGAGAGGGTAACCGGGTCGTCCGGCCCCGCTCCGATGGGCAGAACCGTTACCTCAAGGCGTTGCGAGACTTCGAGTTAGTTTTCTGCGTCGGGCCCGCAGGCACGGGGAAGACGTATCTCGCCGTGGCGATGGCGGTATCGGCCTTGCGCAGGGGGAAGATCAAGAAAATCGTCCTCGTCCGCCCGGCCGTTGAAGCGGGTGAGCACCTTGGGTTCTTACCCGGCGATCTCGAAGCGAAGATCAATCCCTATCTGCGGCCGCTCCTGGACGCACTCCATGATTTGATGGATTACGAGCAGATTCGGCGCTATATCAGCAATGACCTCATCGAGATTGCGCCCCTCGCGTACATGAGGGGACGGACTTTGAACGACGCGATCATCATTCTCGATGAGGGACAGAATGCCACGATTCCTCAGATGAAGATGTTTCTGACCCGAATGGGGCAGAACGCGCGCATTGTGGTGACGGGGGATGTCACGCAGGTCGACCTACCGCCGTCGTCGACGAGCGGACTTGCGGATGCGGTGGATCGCCTGCGGGTGGTTCCCGGTGTGGGCACGGTCTTTCTCGATAAGTCGGATATCGTGCGGCATCCGTTGGTGCAGGCGATTGTGAACGCGTATGAAAGTGCGGAGCCGGTGAAGGAGGGTGGGTCGCGCGCGGCGGCTGCCGCGTCGGACCATCCTCCACCTGCTGGTTCCGCCGCCTCGGGGTGAGGCGGAGCGTGAGGCGTAGTCGCCGATTACGTCAGCACGCGGGAGCCCGGCTCATGTCGGCCGGGCACACCTCGGCGGGGGATGGGAGACGCTCTCATTGACCCCGCGCCACAGAGAACCTTCCATGAGCTTTGGTAAACGTCGGCCCAAACTTTCGCGGGCGCAACTGCGTCCCACCAACCCGATCGCCATCGAGCAGGGCCGCCTGGCCCGTCAACGAGAGCGTTTGTCGCGTCTCGCGATCGTCGGCCTCGCCGTCCTCGCCACCTCAATGATTATCTTCGGCGCGGGGCCGCCGTTTACCTACCGGCTTGGGCAGCGTCCCAATCGCGAGATCCGCGTCAACGTCGAGAAGTTCGAGCGATTGAACCAAAAGAAAAGTAACGCCGAACGCCAGCTCGTCGTCGACCAGATCGCTCCGTTCCTGATGAACGACCCCGCCCCGTTGCGCGATCACCAGGCACGGCTGGAAGATTTGCTGGACTCCGTCGCGAAGGTCAAGACGCTCGAGGATCTGCCCCTCTCGCTGCGCGAATCGTGGGGCCTGAAAAACGAGACGTTCGCGGAGCTCAAAGCGGCGACGGATACGCCCGAAAGACTCGATGCGCTTCATCAGCAGGTGAAGCTGGCCTTCGGGCCGGTGCTGCGCGACGGCGTTCTCGGCCCGGATTCGCTCCCGAGACATGAGGAATCAAGCCGGACACTCGCGGTTCACAACGCGGGCCAACCCCCGAGTGCAGCACATTTTGTGTCTCGTGAGCGCGTCGTGCCGGAGCGGGTTTCCAAGCCCGAGGAGATCCTTTACAAGGAGTTCGTCGCTGCGTTCACCTCGCCGCGAATCGGGCCGGTTTTGTTCAAGCTCGTGGCCGAAAAACTTGCACACACCCCCACTCTGACGTACGAAGAACAGCACACCGCACGTCAGCGCGAGGAAGCGCGGAACCGTGTCCGCGACGTCTACGATGTCTATCGGCGAGGAGACCTCCTCGTCGAACAGGACACAAAGATTGCCGAAGAGCAGCTCATCTTGCTGCGCCTCGAGCATGACATGGCCGCAGCTTCGCAGGGCTTCGGCGAGCGAGTCCGTCGCGCGGTGTCGATCGTGATTTTAGTGGCGGCGCTCTACGCTCTCATTGGGTACTACGTGCACAGGCACGAGCCCGAAATCGCCCGTGACCTTCGACGGATCACCGCGATCTGCGGACTGAGCGTTGCCGCGATTGGCCTCGTGCGGCTCCTGGTCTTGCAGCCCTGGGAGGCCGAGCTCATCCCAGTGGCAATCGCCGGCATGATTCTGGCAATCGCCTATAACCCCCACTTCGCCTTGATGGTTACCTTTGCGCTTTGTCTTCTGACAAGCCTCGCGCTTGGGACCGGGATGAGTCACTTCCTCGTCATCATGGGCGGGACAGCGGCGGGTGTGCTGACGCTCGACGAGGTCCGCACCCGAACCAAGCTGATCAAGGTTGGCGCTACGCTCGCCGCAGGCTACTTCGTACTGACCTGGGCGACGGGTTTCTGGCAGAACCAACCGATCGGCCTGATCACAAGCGATAGCCTCTGGCGCGCGGGATGGGGGCTCATGGCGGGCTTCTTCCTGGGAGGAAGTTTGCCCTTTATCGAGAACTCGTTTGGGATTGTGACGGGAATTAGCCTCCTCGAGCTCGGCGATGCGACCCACCCGCTCCTTCAAGAGCTGGTTCGTCGCGCACCGGGAACTCACAATCACTCGATCACTGTCGGTGCGATTGCGGAGAGCGCTGCCGAGCGCATTGGTGCGCACGCTCTTCTGGTGCGTATCGGTGCCTATTTTCACGACATCGGCAAGATGCTGAAGCCGCACTACTTCGTCGAAAATCAGGCGGGCGCGGCCAACCGGCACGCGAACTTGAACCCCGCGATGAGCACGTTGATCATCATTGGCCACGTCAAGGATGGTGTCGACCTGGGTCGCCAGCACCACCTGCCGGAACGGATCATCGACCTGATCGAACAGCATCACGGCACGACGCTGGTCGAGTATTTCTTCCACGAAGCCAATCGGCGCAATGATAATGATCCCGACGGCACGACGATCCTCGAGAGCGCCTTCCGCTATCCTGGACCCAAGCCACTTTCGAAGGAGGCCGGGATCCTGATGGTTGCCGACGCGGTGGAGAGTGCCAGCCGGACCCTGTCCGACCCGACCCCCGCCCGGTTGGAGAATCTCGTCCGCGAAATCATCGACAAACGCTTGCGTGACGGCCAATTCGATGAGTGCGGCCTGACCTTGCGCGAGATTGGCGAGATCCGTGAGAGCCTGATCAAATCGCTCATCGGCATCTATCACGGCCGTATCAAATACCCCGAACAGCGCACGGCCTGAGCCTACAAACTCGAACCAACATGGGCATAGAAAACAAATCGGACGAGGCGCGTGAGTGGCCCGCGGCGTCCGACCTGGCGCGCCTTGTCGAAATCAGCGATACTCAGACCCACATCGATCTTCGTGCCGATACGCTCAAGCGATTGGTCGAGGGCACGCTCAGCGACGAGGGGATCGGGCAATTCAGTCTTTCGATTGCGCTTGTCGACGATGCGACGATCCGCGTGCTTAACAGTCGTCATCTTGGACACGACTGGGCCACGGATGTGATCAGTTTTCCGCTGTCGGAACCGGGCGAACCGGTTCTCTCCGGGGAGCTGATCGTCTCCACCGAAACGGCAGCCAGAATCGCGCGCAGCGCGGGGATCGATCCGTGGAACGAAGTTGCGCTCTACGTGGTACACGGTCTGCTTCACCTTTGTGGTTATGATGACAAGGATCCGTCGGCTGCGGAGGCAATGCGTTTGCGCGAGGGGGAAATCTTGGCCCTTCGCGGTTTGATCAATCCATTTCCGCTGGCCGAACCCAATCGGATCGGCGCGTTGCCGGAGAGTGCGCGGTGATCGGACTGACCTTCTGGGGGATGTTAGCCCTTGGGCTGTTCATCCTCATTCTTCACCTGGTCGCCGTCACGTTGACAACGGCGCTGCGCACCTACTCGCGGACGCGTCTTGAAGAGATTTGCAGCGAGCGCGGCCGCCCCGATCGGGCGGACGAGGTCGCGCATGAGGACGAGCGGACAGAACGAAGTGCCGAGGCCGTGGCGGTGGTGACCGGGTTACTGCTGGCGGCATGGCTCGGGGCGGTTGCGGAGCGCGTTGTCCCCCAGTTGGCAACGAAGTTGATGATCCTCATTGCGCTGATTGTCGGTGGGTTCGGTTATGTGATGGCGGGCATCATCGGCCGGGTGTTTGCGGAAACGGTGATCGATACACTCTGGACGGTCGCGGCGGGGATCAGGTGGTTGACCACCCCTCTCACGTTCGCGGCTGCCCAGGCCGAGACTTTGGTAGACCGTTGGACCCAGACTCGCGATGGCCAGCCTCGTCCGTCGAGTGTCGAGGTCGAGGTCCCGGCCGTCGGTGAGGATCCGGAGGATCTCGAGGCCGAATTGCCGGAATCTGCTCGCGAACTCCTTCAACGTGCCGTCGAGATGACTCGGCGCAACGTGGCAGAGATCATGATCCCGCGCTCGTCGATGGTGGCGCTCCCGTCGAATGTCTCCGCGCGAGTCGCGGTTCGCACATTTCGGGAGAGCGGTCGGAGTCGAATTCCGATTTTTGGGGAGAATCGCGACGATATCGTGGGAATTCTCTTCGCCAAGGACCTCTTCCCGAAGATCGTCGAGGACGGGCTCGACGCTGTGATCCCGCGAAAGTTGGTTCGCCCCGCCCATTGCGTCCCCGAGACCAAGGACGCCTATGCGCTCCTGGAGGAATTCCGTGCGCGGCGGACCCATATCGCCATCGTTCTCGATGAATACGGAGGCGTTGCGGGTCTGATCGCCCTCGAGGATCTGCTCGAGGAACTCGTGGGCGCGATCGACGACGAGCACGACGAGCCCACACCCGCCGATTCGGTGGTTCCGCTTGGGGGGACACGCTATGAGGTTGATGGGACGCTCTCACTCGAGGAACTGAACGAGCGCTTGAGCCTGAGCCTTCCCACCGACGAGGATTTTCTGACCGTGGGGGGCTTTGCCCTCAACGCGTTTGGCCGACTTCCTGAGGCGGGAGTTTCCTTCCGCCATGACGGGATCGAGTTCACGGTCCTTGAAGTCGCCGATCACTCGATCAAGCGGCTTCAGCTCGACTTACAGCCTGCGGCAGCCGTGGGAAGTCCGTAGTCATCGCGGTGCGTCCCCTGGCCAGCCTCGGTTTTCCGAGTCGTTGGACTTCCGCTGATTCGTCACAGTCGGGGATACTAAAAGCTAGACAGGCATCGCCGTGAGCGAGAGGGTTTTTACCATGGCGACGGTGGCGAAAGAGACCCGAGAGTCGCACTTCCCAAACGAGTCGGAGGCTGCCCCGCCTCTCCTTGAAAATGGCGACCGACTGACGCGTGCTGAGTTTGAGCGACGTTACAACGCAATGCCTCAACTCAAGAAGGCTGAGTTGATCGACGGAGTCGTGTACATGGGCTCGCCCGTCACGCATATGAAGCATGGTAAGCCGCACTTCCATCTCATTGCATGGCTCGGTCATTACTGGTCGGGGACGCCGCTGGTGGACGGAGGAGACAACTCGTCACTCCGGCTCGATCTCAACAACATGCCCCAACCCGACGCCTTCCTATACGTCCTGCCTGAATTTGGAGGCCGAGTGCGGATCGGTGCCGACGACTATATCGAGAGCGCACCTGAGCTGATTGCAGAAGTTGCTTCGACGAGCGTGAGTTACGACTTACACGATAAGCTCCAGGTCTATCTTCGCAACGGCGTTTTGGAGTATCTCGTCTGGCGCGTTCAGGAAAAAGCGATCGACTGGTTCATTCTTCGAAACGGTCGCTACGAGCGATTGGCGGCGGATCAGGAAGGAATCGTGCGCAGTGAATCGCTTCCGGGCTTGTGGCTCGACACGGGCTCGTTGATTCGGGGCGATCGTACGGGCCTGGTGCGCACGGTTCAGCGAGGGATGAATTCGCCGGAATACGCTGAGTTCATCGCTCGTTCCCAAAAGTCGGGGTGAGGCAGGACCCTGCATCGTCTCCGTCGAGGAATTCGATTGTGGCCGCCTTACGTTCCCTGGCGCTTGTGCTTCGTGCGGTGGACGTGTTCGAGACCAGCTCCGTCGTGACGCTGTTCACCCGCGAGCTGGGGAAGATCTCCGGGCTTGCAAAGGGGGCACGGAGGTTGAAGTCGCCGTTTCAGGGTGGACTTGACCTCCTGGGGGTTTCCGATATTGTGTGGCTGCACAAGGCGTCGGAGGCGCTGGACCTCTTAACCGAGGCCTCGCCTGTTGAGCGCTTCGCGTCCCTTCGCCGCGATCTGGCGGCCCTGTATGCCGGCTACTACATCGCCGAGCTGTTGACAGACCTGACCGACTCACACGACCCGCACCCGAAACTGTTCGACGCGGCGGTGGTGACCTTGCGGCATCTGGGCGAGCCGTCGTTGCGGTCTCGGCGCGTGTTTCGGTTCGAGCTGGCCTGCCTGCGCGAACTGGGGCATATGCCGGCACTGGAAGCCTGTGCCCATTGTGGTGCGGATTTCGAGGTGCGGGGCGACGCGAACGCGGTTGCGTTCGGGCTCGCGACGGGCGGTGTACTTTGCCCCTCGTGTCGTCCGGGTCAGCCGCACGTCGCGACTTTGTCGGGGCGCACGCTCAACGCGATCCGGGTCTTGGCAACTCCTGGCGACGCCTGGCGAGCGCTTGACCCCTCGCCCGCTGCGCTCGCACCGGTCCGAGCTACACTCGGGGCGGTGATCAGCCACCTGGTCGGTCATCGTCCGCGACTCTTGCCCTATCTTGGAGAGTGATCCGATGGCCGAGGAGTCCCAGCAGCACCGCAATCGACGCTGGTTGACTTCTTATCACGCCACCATCCTGGGTTTCTTCGCGACGAGTTTGCTCTGCGGCTGCCAGAACGGTCCACTCGCCGCGCTGCGGTCCTATCGTGATGATACGTTCTCCAGGGCCCCGACGAAGACCGAGCTCGGCGACAACCAGGGCCTGCTCGGTCGTTGGCTGACCCCCAAACCGAGTCCGAATACGGACCCGACGGCCAAGACGCCGCTCGTCAAGGGGCCGAGGGGATGGGAACCTCCCAAGGTTCAGGAAAACCCCGAAGCCGACGCCGAATTCAAAGCAGCCTTCACACTGTTCGAACAAAAACAATACGGCGAGGCCGAGAAGGCGTTCAAAGCGATCGCCAAGAAGCGCAAGGAAACACCATGGGGCGAGAAGGCGCAGTTCTACCTTGCGGAATCGTATTATCAGGAAGGCAAGTTCGTCTACGCGCATGACGCCCTGGATCAGCTCGTGAAGGATTACTCCGGCACTCTTTACATGGACAAGGTGGCGAGCCGTGAGTACGCCATCGGGCTGAAATGGCTTGCCCTGAGCGATCCCAAGACAAAACCCGAGGATCGCATCCCCTGGCAGGGGCGGTTCACGGGCCGCCGACCAATTCTCGACACGACGGGCTATGCGCTCCAGGTCATGGAGCACGTGCGCCAGCATGAACCGCTGGGGCCGCTCGCGGACGACGCCACGATGACTTTGGCCGATGTTCACGTGAAGCAGGCGGACTATGAGACGGCCGCCGAGTACTACAGGCAATTCGTGGAACTGTATCCCAAGAGCCCGGACCTGCAGAAGGCGCACCACGCGGCCATTGACGCCTGGATCAAGGGTTACGGCGGGCCCGAACTGGATGGAACCGGCCTGGAGAAGGCGCGGGAGATGATCCACAAAACCATGCGGGCGTTCCCCGACCGGGCCGAGAACAACGAGAAGCTCTACCATACCCTGGCGCTTATCAACGACCAGGACGCGGAGCGCGCGTTCAAAGTGGGCGAGTTCTATCGCCGCACCGGAAAGGTCGCATCGGCCGAGTACTACTTCGGCAAGATCCCCCAATGCTGGCCCAAGAGCCCCTGGGCCACCAAAGCGAAGGCGGAGCTGGCGACCCTGGCGAAGATGCCGCGAACCCCGTCGCTCCCCAGCCGAATGTTCACACAACCTGGGTCGTCGGATCCCTTCTCGTCGAACAGCGGTGCCAGTCCGCTGGGAATGGGTGGCGGCATGAACGGCATGGGTGGAATGGGTGGCATGGGCATGGGCGGCATGGGTGGAATGGGGATGATGTGATCGTTCGTTATGAGAGGGCGAGTTCACAAGTGGCATTCCGTGCTCTGGCCCTGGACTGGTCAGGCGATTTGTGTCGCAGGGAGGACGTCCGATGCGAGATCCGAAATTCCTTCGACTGCGTCGGGCATTCCTGATTGGCGCGGCAGCCATACCGTTCGCGGGATGCGGGTATCACTTCACTGCACCTTACGATCGAAGCGTCCGAACGGTTTTTGTCCCGATCGTTAAATGTCAGTCGTTCCGCCGTGAGATCAACTTGCAGCTCACGGAGCTCGTGATCAAGGAAATCGAGCGCCGAACGCCCTACAAGGTCGTCGGTTCTCCCGAGGGAGCGGACACTCTCCTCGAGGGAACGATTCAGTTCGCGGACAAGAACACCGTCGTCGAGAGCCCCTACAACATTCCGCGTGGTATGAACGGCTCGATCACCGTGGCGGTCAAATTCACGCACAACCCACCAACCGCAGAGGAACAGAAACGCGCGACGACGCAGGTGCAGGAGACGGTGAACTTCGTGCCCGAAGTGGGTGAGACGACGGAAACCGCCTTCTACCGTGTCTGTTTCAACATCGCCACGCAGATTGTGGATATGATGGAGTCACCCTGGTATCGCGACATCAAAGGCGACTGATCTCCGTGTGCCTGCGCAAGGAACGACATCATGAGCCTCTGGGAAGCGCGCGGGCGGCCGATTGTGGCGGACCGTAGACCCCGCGTCATGGGGATCTTGAACGTCACGCCGGACAGCTTCTCGGATGGTGGAAGAGCCGAAACCCTCGACGCCGCGGTCGCCCGCGCCGGCGCAATGATCGAGCAGGGGGCTGACCTGCTCGATATCGGGGGCGAATCCAGCCGTCCTGGGTCGACACCCGTCTCCGAGGAGGAGGAGTTACGACGTGTTCTCCCGGTGGTCGAAGCGCTCGCGTCCGTTGTAAGCGTGCCGATCTCGATCGACACGACGAAGGCAATGATTGCGAAACGGACACTGGAAGCCGGGGCGGTCATCGTCAACGACATCTCCGCGCTCGAAGCCGATCCAGGGCTGGTGCACGTGATCCGGGACGCCGGGGCCGGGGTTGTGCTAATGCACATGCAGGGCGTCCCATGGTCGATGCAAAAGAACCCTCGTTACGACAACGTCGTAACCGAGGTCCGCGATTATCTCGCGCGTCGGGTCGAGTGGACGCTCGCGCAGGGGATTCCGCAGTCGCGGATCGCGATCGATCCCGGTATTGGGTTTGGCAAGACGCTCGAGCATAACCTGGATCTCTTGCGTAACCTGGATCAATTTGCCACGCTGGGATGCACGCTGTTGGTCGGCGTCTCGCGCAAAGGGTTTCTGGGTGCTCTGACAGGCCGGCCGGTCGACCAACGCGCAGCGGCCTCCGTCACGGCGAGTCTGGCCGCCTGTCGCCGAGGCGCGAACGTCGTCCGCGTCCATGACGTCGGACCTATGGTCGACGCGATCAAAGTGTGGTCCGCTTTATGCGGTTGGGAATAAGCGTTCATGCTCCAATTCATTGAAAACGACCTGCAGGCGGAGTGCGTTGCACTGGCCGATCGCGCCAAACGCGCTTCGCGGGAACTGGCCATCGCGCGCGGCAAGGCGAAGAACGAATGGCTTCGGCGCTCTGCCGAGGCGCTCCGCGTCCGGACGGAGGAGCTGCTCGACGCGAACCGGCGTGACATTGCCCAGGCCCCCACATACGGGCTCTCTGCGGCCGCCATCGATCGGTTGACTCTCAACCCGAAGCGCATCGACGAGATGGCCAAGGGCTTGCTCGAAGTTGCCGCCTTGCCCGATCCGGTGGGCGAGGTCATCACGTCGAGCCGCCGGCCCAACGGCCTGGAGGTGTCGCAGGTGCGGGTGCCGCTCGGCGTGGTTTTCATGATCTACGAGAGCCGGCCCAACGTCACCCTGGACGCGGCGGCCCTGTGCATCAAAAGCGGCAACGCCGCGATTCTCCGAGGCGGTAAAGAGGCGATTCACTCCAACGTCGCGCTGCACCGCGTCCTGGCGGACGAACTGGTACCCTCGGGGCTTCCCGGCGATGCCGTTCAGCTCGTCGCAACGACCGACCGCGCCGCGGTCGGGTACCTGCTAAAACTTCCTGATCGGATTGATTTGGCGATTCCTCGGGGTGGCGAGAGTTTGATCAGGCGTGTCGTCGAGGAAGCCCGGATGCCCGTGCTCAAGCACTACCTGGGTAACTGCCACGTGTATGTGGACGCTGGGGCCGACTTCGACATGGCCGTTAGCATCATCGTAAACGCGAAGGTCCAGCGCCCGGGCGTTTGCAATGCGGCGGAGACGTTGCTGGTGCATCGAGACGTTGCAGAGGGATTTCTGCCCCGCGCGGCGGAAGTCCTCCGCGGCATGTCGGTTGAGTTGCGAGGCGACGAGGCGAGCCGGGCTGTCGTCCCCTGGATGGTTCCCGCCGAACCGAGCGATTGGGATACCGAGTTTCTGGACAAGATTCTCGCGGTTGGGATCGTCGATTCACTCGATGAGGCCATTGCTCATATCACGCGTCATGGCTCCGGGCACACGGATGCCATCGTGACAAGCGACCTCGCGGCGGCGCGGCGGTTCGTGGCCGAGGTCGACAGTTCGGCGGTCATGGTGAACGCGAGCACTCGCTTCAACGACGGCGGCCAGCTCGGCCTGGGTGCCGAGATTGGGATCAGCACCGACAAGTACCACGCTCGAGGGCCCTGTGGGCTCCGCGAGCTGACCTCGACGAAGTGGATCGTTTACGGCGAAGGACAGATCCGAGAGTGACGCCATGGGTCGCACAGAGCTGAGTTGTGAAGCCGTGTGAGCCTCGCCTCGGTGGTTCACTCCATAGATGCTTCGAGAGCGTCGCGCATCTCTTACGGCGCTCGGACGGCGCGCGGCAATCGTCGCGAGCGCCGGTCTTAGGCGCCGCGCGTTTCAGCGGCTTTCGGCCGCAGATTCGACCCTCGTTACAACGCGCAGTACCCGCACAATCCCACCGTGCGTTGCCGATACGAACGGACTGATTGGGATAGGCATCGCAAAGGGGCGAAGGGGCGTAATTTCGGCTAACTGGGGCTGAGCCTGATTGCGCCGGGACGACGATACTACGGTCGGTCAAACCTACCTCGGACTTCCGGTGGGAACCGGTGGGCGGGGGAGGGAGTGTCTGCGGGATGCGTCGTGTTCGCGTCCGGAGGCTTCGACCAGGCGGAACGGCCCGTTTCGGCCGCTGATTGGACCCGAGGGGCCGGTTCGAATCGGACGGAGTCGCCAGGCGTCGCGCCGGGCTGTGGCAACGCCTAGCCCGACGTTCAAGGAGGGAAACAGGAAGTGAACATCGTCACGACACGCTTTGGCCTGATTCAGGCCCTGGAGTCGGATTTCATCCGGCTTCCAGAGGGGCTGGTCGGGTTCCGTTCGTTCACGCAGTTCGTTCTTCTTCCTGACCCTGTGGTAGCTGGTCTGTCGTGGTTGCAAAGCATTACCGCGCCGGACCTGGCTTTCGCGCTGATCGCTCCGCCGTTGGCGGTTAGCGACTACAGGGTCGAGCTTCGTCCGGGCGACCGGGCGGCGCTGGAATTAGACGAAGAGCGCTCTGCGCTCATCTACGTGATCCTCAACCGCGGCGAGGGGGGCGGCCTCACGGTCAATCTCCAAGGCCCGCTGGTCTTCAACCCGGTTCGTCGGCTCGGCCGGCAACTGGTTCTGACCTCGAGCCGGTACGCGGTACGGTACCCACTCGAACCCCAGGTCCCAACACTTACCGTGCTGCCCGGTCTAACCCCGCTTCGAGCGACGGCATGATCCGATGTAGCATCGTGCTAGCAACCGATAACGGCGACGTAACATCCCCAGCCCCGTCGTGGTCACCGAGAGCCCGGGCGACGTGATCAGGGACGGTCACGGGTCTCGTTGGCAGGAGGAAGGAGCCGAAGATGTTGGTCCTGTCCCGACACCGCGACGAAAGCATCATCATCGGTGATGACATTGTCATCACTGTGGTGGACATCCGGGGCGACAAGGTTCGATTGGGGATCGCGGCCCCCATCGAGATCTCCGTGCACCGCCAAGAGGTGTACGAAGCCATTCAGCGCGAGAACCGGCAAGCAGCGCGCCTGGATCCCCAGGACGCGCGACAAGTCGAGAACCTCAATCCCCCGCTCCGGCGCGACGCCCGTCGCACTCGTAGCGAGGACCTCTGAGGTCGCAATGAGTGCAGGAAAGCCGATCGGGGGATCCCTCCGCCCGGTAATCCATCGCCCCGCTTTCGCGAACCCGCTCCCACCGGACGCCGGCCTAGGGCATATGCCCTGAGCCCGCGTCCGGTCTTCTCGTTATGAGCCATCCACGCCGCAATTCCCATGCGACCGAATCTCGTCAGTCCAGGTCGATGATGTCATCGTCGTCATCGAGCGCGGGCGCTGCATTGAGATGGTGGCGCCAGATCGAGCTCCCGTCGTCACCGCTGTCGCTGTCATCCTCTTCCCACACGTTTTCCGGCTGGACGCCGTTCTTCGGCGCGTTCGGTGGGGCGGCCACCGTGCGCCGGGGCTCCCCATTCGCAGGGGACTGAGCTACGACGGTCTGCCGAGGCGGCGCACTTGCACCACGTCCCTTGGGGAACTCGGAAGGGCTGGGCGTGTCGTCCGGCCCGAGATAGACGCGCATCTTGTAAGCCCCGAAAGCGATTCGGTCATCGGGGAGAAGGGCGGCCCAGCGCACGCGCTGGCCCTTCACCTTGGTACCGTTGGTGCTCGCGAGGTCACGGATGACGAGAAGCCCATCCGTCTTCACGACGACGCAGTGTCGCTTCGACAAGCTCGGATCATCGATCACGACGTCGCAGAACTCTCGGCGTCCCACGATGGTCATGTCTTTCACAATCGGGATCGCTGGGTCCCCGTTATCGGGAACCAGTTCGGCTTTCATACATATCCCCAGGCGAGGCGAGATGTGAACGGAGCGGAGGAGGACGCGCCATCGCAGACTCCCGAATCAATTCTAGCCCGTTCTCCAAACTGCGACAATGTGACTCGATAACCTTGCAGACACTTGTCCACTCATTCGATACTTTCGGGTGGTCCAAGCGTGCGAATCGTTCGTCTTCGAGGAAGCTTGAAACCGCGACGAGCTGCCCGGAGTAGTGGAGGCAGTTCATCGCTGACTTCAACAGATCAGATGATACGATTTCGGGGGTGGCCCATGGCTCGATCGGCCCTGGCGAGGTGGTGGCTGTTGTTTTCAGTCGGGCTGCTGGCGGTAGTCACCGGAGGCGTGGGACGAGCGCTTGCCGAGGTGCCGAAAGCGTCGCGCCTCGTCCAGTCCGATGCGGTGATCTACCTCGAAGCCACTCGGCCGTCCGACCTGGTCGACCAGGTCGCGGGTGGTTCCTTCCAGAAGTTGCTCAGCACCATTCCACAATACTCTCGTTACATTAAAAGTGAAGATTATTCTCGGGGACGAGAGATCCTTGATTTCGTCCTGTCGAAGCTCGATACCACGTGGGACAAGGGCTTGCGTAACCTTGCCGGCGGAGGCGCTGTGCTAGCCGTTGAGGTGCCTCAAGGCGGGCTCCCGTCGATCTATCTCTTGATCGTGCCGCGAGACGCATCTTTCCTCACTCAGGCCAATACAGCGCTCCTGGAACTCGCCCGGAAGGACGCGGCGGACAAGGGAAAACCGGATCCTGTAAAGTCAGCGGAATACCGCGGAATTCGCGGATGGGCCACAGGAGAGAAGGGGGCCTACGCGATCGTGAACGACGTGTTGGTCGTGGGCGATCGGGGCGACACCGTGAAGCGGTTGATTGACCGCACTCTTGACGGAGTCAAAGCGGGCCAGTCGATCGTGGATGACGCGGCCTGGAAAACGCGACAGGCCGAAACGAGGCCCGACGCGCTCGCCTGGGGATTTGCAAGGCTGGACCGGTTGCGACAGATCGACGCGAAAAAGTTCGAGGTCCCGGAAAAGACGCCTTTGCCTTTGACGTTCTTCTTCGGGTCCTGGATTGAAGCGTTACGCAAAGGTTCATGGATTGCCGCGAGCCTGGGTTGGAGCGGAGAAAAGCTGGCCGCCGGAATCACGCTCCCAAAACCGGAAGGGGGATACGCCGCACTCTATAAGGGGTTCATTCCGCCTGAAGGTAGCGCCGCTGCGCCACTCCTGAGCCCGCCCGGAACGATCGCAAGCCTGAGCCTTTGGCGCGATCTTGCCGCGGTCTGGGAAGCGAAGGCTGACCTGTTCCAGCCGCAGGAAGCGCAGGATCTTTCCAAGCTCGACACACCGGCAGGGCAGTTCTTCGGCGGGAGCGATTTCGCCGCGGTGGCAGGGTCGATCAACAACAATTGGCGCCTGGTCATCGCGCGGCAGGACTACAGTAAGATGAAGCCGGTTCCGGACCTCAAGTATCCGGCGTTCGCACTCGTTCTCGATCTGAAACCCGACGACGAAGATTTTCCTCTGCGTCTGAAGATGGCGTTCCAGTCATTCGTCGGCCTGGCCAACCTGGGCTCGGCACAAAACAAGGCACCCCCTCTGGAGCTGGGTTCCGAAACCTTCGAGGAAGTCACAATCGCAACCACCCGATTCATGCTGCCGAAATCCGGTACCGACCCCCAGGAACCCGTGCATTATCGCCATAACTTCAGCCCGTCGGTCGCGCATGTGGGCAACCATTTCATCATCAGCTCAAGCGTTGGCCTGACACGTGACCTGATCAAGGCACTGAAATCGCCCGCCAAATCGGGGGATACGACACTCACGATCGAGGCGGACGGCTCTGAGCTCGCGAAACTCCTGGAGATCAATCGGAGCCGCATGGTCATGCAGAACATGCTCGAGAAAGGGCAGGACAAGGCCCAGGCTGAGGAAGGCGTCGACACGTTGCTGAGCGTTCTGCGCTACCTTGGGCACGGACGATTGACCGCACGGGACGGGGCCGACACGTTCCGCTTGAGTCTCGACTTTGCGCTCGGCCGCTCAAAAGGAGATCGGCCGTGAATTCGCCCGGACTGCTTTCTGATCCCTCCCTCGCGTGGTCCCCGTTCGAGCCCGGCAGCGATAAACCATGGGATCTAGCCCGCGTGGCCCATCTTCACCGGCGCGCGGGCTTCGCGGCCCCCTGGGCCGTGCTCGAGCGCGATCGCCGCGACGGTCCCAAGGCGAGTATTCAACGGTTGCTCGACGGCGAGGCTCGCACCGCGGACGGTAAGCCGGCGGCCGAGTTCGAGTCGTTGTTGGACCAGATGGGACGACAACTCGCGCCCGCGGCGGCGTTGCCCCGACTTCAGGGCATTTGGCTCTACCGCATGATCTTCACGGCGCATCCGCTTCGCGAGCGGATGACGCTCTTTTGGCACAACCACTTCGCGACGTCCAACGCCAAGGTCGAAAACCCCGCGCTCATGCAGCGTCAGAACGACCTGCTGCGGACGCACGCCCTCGGGGCCTTTCCTGCGCTCATCAATGCGATCGGCAAGGATCCCGCGATGTTGATCTGGCTCGATTCCACG
The DNA here is from genome assembly GCA_027451445.1 of Singulisphaera sp. Classification (GTDB taxonomy): domain Bacteria; phylum Planctomycetota; class Planctomycetia; order Isosphaerales; family Isosphaeraceae; genus DAIDJG01. The sequence continues at coordinate 16,412 of DAIDJG010000379.1, read as the reverse complement.
GTCAACCGCAAAGCCAAGCCGAACGAGAACTACGCCCGGGAGGTCATGGAGCTTTTCACGCTCGGACGCGGTCACTATAGCGAGAAGGATATCCAGGAGGCCGCGCGCGCGTTCACGGGATGGTTCGTCGTGCGCGACCGGTTCCAGGAAATCAGCGCTCAGCACGACGACGGGGAGAAGACCGTCCTGGGCCAGACCGGACGTTTTGACGGGAACGATATTCCACCCCTTTTGCTCCGCCAACCGGCCTGTGCCGAGTTCTTGTGTGGAAAACTGGTGCGCTACTTCGTCACCGAGGTCGACGCGGTGACTCCGGAATTGATCGCGCCTCTTGCCCAACACTTCCGCGACTCGGGCTACAACGTCAGGACGGTCGTGGAGAGGATCCTGAGCTCGAACCTTTTCCACGACGAGGCCCTTCGGCGCCATCGCGTGAAGTCGCCCGTGGAGCTGACGGTGGGCACGATCCGTGCGCTCGAAGTCTTGAAACCAACCTTGCCGGTGGATCAACTGGCCGAAGCGTGCGGACGAATGGGACAAAAGCTGTACGCACCCCCGAGCGTCGCCGGTTGGGACTGGGGGCCGTCCTGGGCCAACTCGACCACAATGCTTGCGCGCACCAACTTCGTCCTGTCACTACTCGCCGACAAGGAACGGGCGAACCTCGGGGCGCTCGCCGCAAAACATGGACGCGGCAATAATTCGCCATCGTTTTTGATCGATCTGCTGGTGCAGGATGCCTATGATCGGAAGGTGCAGGAACGGATCGCGAAGGCTTCTTCCAAGGAAGTCCCTGCGCTGATCCTCACGTCGCCCGAGTATCAGCTCGCATAATCGGCAAATCGAACGTTCGGGTCTGCTTTTGAGCGTTACAAGTGAGGAGCCGCCGATCATGTCTCCCAACCGCCGCGCGTTCTTGAAGTCATCTCTGGCCGCGAGCACCCTCGTGTCGATGGGGGCGCACACGGTTCCCGGGTTCTTGAGCCGTTCCGCGCGCGCAGCGTCGGCGGGCTCGGCAAATGGACGGGTGCTTGTCGTCGTTCAGCTCCTCGGGGGCAACGATGGATTGAACACTGTCGTTCCGCACGGACTCGAGGGGTACCCGCGCAACCGTCGCGCATTGAGACTCGCCCCCGGTGCGATTCACAAGATTACAAAGGAAATTGGTCTTCATCCGTCTATGGGGCAGATGGCGAAGCTTCATGAGGACGGCAGGCTTTCGGTGATCCAAGGTGTCGGCTACCCCAATCCGGATCGGTCGCATTTTCGGTCGATGGAAATCTGGGAAACCGCTCGCGTCGAGAACGGCGCCCTCGAAACGGGCTGGCTTGGCCGGGCAGTCGATGCCTTGCCGACGAAGGCCGGCGACGACTTCCGCGCTGTGCAGATCGGCACGCGCTCGCTGGCACTGGCGTTGAAGGCGAAACGGACCGAGATTCCCTCCGTGGCGAGCCTCGAGCAGTTTCGATTGCAGCTTAGCGGTTCGGACAGCGACCGCCGCGCCGAGCGTGATGCCCTCGATCAGATTGCTCGGCTGGATCGCGACGCCAACGATCCACTGCTGGGCTTTATGAGGCGAAGCACGCTCTCGGCCTACGATTCGAGCAAGCGTCTCGAGCAACTTGCGCCTGCGTCCGCGGATTCGAAATACCCCACTTACGGTCTCGCAAAGCGACTGGAGCTGATCGCACAGATCATCAAAGCGGGCTTTGGGACGCGCATTTTCTACACCTCGCTCGATGGCTTTGACACGCATGCGAACCAGCTCGGTACCCACGCCGCGCTACTTAACGAGCTCTCCGATTCGATTGCCGCGTTTCACGCGGATTTGGCGTCTGCCGGGGAGAGTGATCGCGTTGCGCTCATGACGTTCAGCGAGTTTGGCCGTCGTGTGCGTGAAAACGCCTCGCTCGGTACCGACCACGGCGCTGCGGCTCCGGTTCTTGTCGTCGGTCCCGTTGCCAAACCCGGTCTGGTTGGCGAACATCCCAGTCTGGACGACCTCGACGACGGTGATCTCAAGCACCACACCGACTTTCGTCGCGTTTACGCCGAGCTGCTCGAGAACTGGCTCGGTTGCCCAGGTGCGCCCGTCCTCGGAACCGGGTTCGACCCGCTCCCGTTGCTGCGAAAAGCGTAATACTCACCTCCACGTGAGCAAACTGGTGATCCCTGCACCAGACTGCTGGCGATTGTAACGCAGCATCAGAGCCCTAGACGCGGGATTTGCGGTCTTTCCGCGAGAATGTTGCTCCGGCGCGCTGAGAACGTGGCTTGCTCGTTTACCCGGTACGTGTGTTGCGAACTGGAGGATTCGCGTAAGCCGGGTTATTGCTTGGCATCGCCGCACTGGTGGAAACCGAACCTTTTCGCGCGGAAAAGCCACGAAAACTGGCGCGGCGGGCGGCGGCTCCCGTATAAAGAGATATCCCCCTTGTTCGCCACGTCCGAAATGGTCGGCGGAGTGATCGCCATGAAACGGTTCGTTCTGCTCGGGTTGGGACTGGCTCTCTTCGCGTCGTATGGCGGCCGGCCGGTCATTGCTCAAGCCGTGGCCCCGCCGCCCGCTCCTGGATTGGATCTGGACTTACCGCCAATCGAAGATCGGAAACCGGCGGAGGTGGATGCCGACCGGCCGGTGAAGCCGCTGATGGCTGGCCCGCTGCACGAGGCGTTTCTTTCACCCGCAAAGGATCGTGAACCGTTTCATTTGCAAAAGTCTCCGCCTCCTCCCATCCTGGAACGGCCTGGCGTCGATCCCCCGAATCCGAACGCCACGTGGATCGAGGGATACTTTGAGTGGGACCGTGGTCAGAATGACTTCGTCTGGGTGACCGGCACCTGGCGCGTCGCCCCTCCAGGCAAGTTCTGGGTCAACGGTTACTGGCGTCGCGACGAACAGGGGTGGTACCGCGTGCCGGGTTTTTGGTCGGACCGTAAAACGGATCGTATCGACTTTCGGAAGGACGGACCTCCAGCGGAACATCCTGACGATAACCCAGGTCAAGCGCCCGGCGATGGTTATTTCTGGGTCCCGGGGCAGTACTGTCCTGATGCCAATGGTGTGGTCTGGAAGCCGGGCTTCTGGTCTCGCGTGCAACCAGGCTGGTCCTGGGTTCCCGCCCAATGGGTCAAACAGCCTGAGGGGTGGGCGTTCCAGGAAGGCTACTGGGACCGCGTTCTCGAGGACCGTGGAACACTTTTCACGCCCGCCCAGGTCGAGCCGACCGCGCGCAACGCCAATACCGTGTATCAGCCGTACTCTCAGGTTGATCCGTCAACCTATGGTTCGCTGTACGGCGCCTTCGGCCGGCCGAACTCTTACTATGACGGCTACCCGGGCTGTTACTATGACCCGAGCGGCCGCTATTACGGCTATGCCCAATACGGCACGTTACCCCCCTACACGGGGTATTTGGATTATCCCTACTATGGAGGGTACGGTTATCCCTACTACACGAGCCCAACCTATTATGGCTACGGCGGTTATGGTGGTTACGGCGGTTACGGGGGTTACGGACTGATGGGTGGACTCCTGTGCTCGTCGTTCGGCTACGGCTATGGCGGTTACGGGGGTTACGGTTACGGGGGATACGGCTACGGCGGCTATGGATATGGTCTCGGCTATGGCTATGGCTCTCCGTTCCTGGGTGGGTTTGGCTACGGACTCGGCTACGGGCTAGGCCTGGGGCTTGGCTACGGGTTGTTCGGGTTCGGATTTGGGTATCCATTCTTCGGGTTCGGGTATCCGTTCTTCGGCTACGGTGGATTTCCTTGCCACCGCCACTACCCATTCGCACCGGGACATCGGATTGGCATTAATAATAGCTTCAACCGAACGGTGAATATCTCCAGGACGATCAATAACAACATTACCAACATTTCCAGGAATGGAGCTAATGGCCGGAGCGCGGGCATGCACCATTCCGGGGTCGCGTCGCCACCCTCATCACATGCGTTTGCCAATCCTTTTCAGCATCGTTCGGGGTTGAATCACAACGCTGCCGGAACGGCTGGCCATTCAACGGCGAGAACGAGTCTGGCGACCCATAACGGGACGGGATGGCATACAGGGTTTAACGGGGTGTCGCCATCCTCTGTCGCACATTCCGCCGCGCGGCCCGCGTTCAACGGCTCGGGGATGAACCATGCAGCATTGAGTGGAGGGCGGACGCTCAACGGCAATGCCAGCGCTTTGGATGGGCCCGCGGTTCACAGTGGACTCGGAGGAGGCGGTTTAGGGCACAACGGAGTGTCGCCGAATCACCTGGGTGGCCCCGCGGTTCACAGTGGACTGGCAGGAGGTGGTTTAGGGCACGCCGGACTGTCGCCGAACCACCTGGGTGGAGTCTCGAGCGGAGCACTATCGCCCGGCCATCTCGGAGGTCTTTCGACGGGAGGTCTGACTCCGAGCCACATGGGCGGTTTTGCGGGTGGTGGCGGCCCGTCGGTGCATTACGGTCCTGCGACCGCTCACGCCCCAAGTTTTGGTGGCACTGGTTTCGGAGGCGGCTACGCTCCCGCAGCACATATGGGAGGCTTTGGCGGGGGATACGGCGGGTTCTCCGGTGGTTTTGGAGGTGGGCACGCGGGTGGCGGGTTCTCCGGCGGTTTTGGAGGTGGGCGCGCGGGTGGCGGGTTTTCCGGCGGCGGGATGAGCCACATGGGTGGCGGTGGCCACGGCGGAGGCGGCCACCGTTGACGGTTACGAACACGCCATGATCTCAAGGCTTCGCGCCCTCAAAAAGCGCGAAGCGCTCAGTGTCGGAAGTGCCGCCGGCCGGTGAGGATCATCGCCATCCCGTGCTCGTTGCACGCCGCCAACGTCTCATCATCGCGTTTGGAGCCGCCCGGCTGAATCAACGCCGTGACTCCGGCGGCGGCAGCGACGTCGGGGCCGTCTCGAAATGGGAAGAACGCGTCTGAGGCCAACACCGCACCCGAAGCCTTGTCGCCTGCCTTCGATACCGCAATTCGTACTGAGTCGAGCCGGCTCATCTGCCCTGCTCCCACGCCGATGAGCTGGCGCCCTCGAGCGAGCACGATCGCGTTTGACTTGACCGCCTGACAGATCCGCCAGGCGAACCCGAGGGACGCGCGTTCCTCAGCCGTCGGGGCGCGTTGCGTCACACTTTGACCCTGCTCGGGGTCATGTTCCATGGCGTCGAAGTCTTGAACCAGAAGACCCCCCTCGAGCCGCCGAAGGTCCATCCCACTCGCGGTCGGGGTGTGCGGGCCGATTGGTGCCTTCAAGGCGAGCAAGCGAACGCTATTTCGCCATGTGGGCTTGGTGGTCAAGATCCCGAGTGCGTCGGGCTCGTAGTCCGGAGCGATGATCGCTTCGATAAACCGGCCTGGAACGCAGAGTTGCTCCGCAGTCGCACGATCAACGGAACGATTCATTCCGACGATCCCGCCGAAGGCGCTGACCGGATCGCCCTCGTACGCCAGCTCAAACGCGGCCGCGAGTGAGTCGGCCTCGGCCGCGCCGCACGGATTATTGTGCTTCAAGATCGTCGCGGCGGGTGCGCTGAAATTGCGGATCAGCCGAAGTGCACTATCCAGGTCGAGCAGATTGTTATACGAAAGCTCCTTGCCATGCAGGATTTCCGCGGTGGCGACGCTGGGACCGTTTGTGCCGGGCTCGACGTAGAGAGCCGCTCGTTGATGGGGGTTTTCGCCGTACCGCAGGACCTTCCGCAGCTCGAACCGAGGGGCGAACACCGCGGGGAAAGGAGGCTCTTCGGGGTGTTTTGGGAGGGCCTGCACCAGGTAGTCTGCAATCATACGGTCGTAACGAGCGGTCTGCTCGAAGACCGCTCCCGCGAGCCTCCTGCGGAACTCGAGTGTGGTTCCACCGGTTGCCTCAAGCTGCGCGATCAACTCGGGGTACTGGGCCGGGTCGACGACAACCGCCACGTGGTCGTGGTTCTTGGCTGCGCCGCGAATGAGGCTGGGGCCGCCGATGTCGATGTTTTCGATCGCTTCCTCGAAGGTCACTCCTGGCCGTGCGATTGTCGCCGCAAACGGATAGAGATTCACAACGACAAGGTCGATCGGCTCCATGCCGTACGTTTTGAGGGCGTTCAGATCTTCGGGTTCGTTCCGTCTTGCAAGGATTCCGCCGTGCAGCTTCGGGTGCAACGTCTTGACGCGCCCTCCGAGGATCTCAGGTTGGCCCGTGTAATCCGAAACCTCGGTGACCTCGAACCCCGCCGCGAGCAGCGCGGTGCGAGTTCCACCGCTGGCGAGGAGGTGGACCCCTTTTTGCGCGAGCACGCGGGCGAGATCGACCAGTCCGGCCTTATCTGAGACGCTCAGCAATGCTCTACGAACCGGCACGATCTCGTTCATCCGCTTCAAGCTCCCCTCATTGTCGAATGTGATTAACGAAAGCACGCTCTTCGGCCGACCTCCATGGGTCAGCCGAAGAGCGTCCGTGAGCTGATCGATCGTTTCGAGTGAGCTCGCGAGAGAATGGATTTTACTTGGGCTCTTCCTCTTTGGGCATCTCTTTTTCCTTATCGCCGCCCTCATCTTTCTTTTCGCCTTCCGGCGGAGTGTTTTCCCCAGGCGGAGCCTCGACTGTCGTCGGCTTCGGCTGGCCCACCCCCCTCAAATCGATGCCTTCGGGTGGGAGGTAGCCGAAGGGGAGACTCTTGGGATTGCGCAACGGAACCGGAGCAAGCTGTCCCACCTCGCGAATGCAGATCACCAACCCGGATTGCGTTCCAAAGTAGAGACGGTCGTTCTGACTGTTCGTCGGGCTAAGCTGGAACTCCCGCAAGTTGAGTCCCGCACGCCCGTACGACATTCGCGGTTCGACGACCATTTTTCCGGTCTTGCGGTCTACGACAAAGAGGTCGCCGTCGTGCGACTCGAGATAGACCCGCGTCTTTCCAATTGCCAGTAAACGGCCACCATGCGTGGGGACTTGCCAGAGCGCCACCCCGGTCTCGGGATCGAGCGAAAACAGCATTCCCGCCTCATTGATCACGTAGATGTTATCGTCCGCGACCAGAGGTTCCTGATCCACAGGGGCGCCCGTGGGGTTCACCCATTTGGTCTCTGCGGTCCACAGGTCAACTGCGTAGACGTTCTTGTCCGTTGACGGGACGATCAGTGTTCGCAGGCCGAGCGGCGCCACCGAGGCCGTTACGCGGCCGGCAGTTGCAAACCGGTACAACATCACGGCAGCTTCCGTCTGGGAAACGTAAACCTTGCCATCACTGCTTCCGAAAGCAATCACGGCCCCAGCGGGTAATGGGCGGCCGGTGACGGATCCGCTCGTTTGCCAGTTCCACGGAGTATCCGGTCTCGACTTGTACTCGTCGCGAGCTCCGCCGCCCTTAACAGCGAGTTTCATGGTGGACAGTTGACTATTGTAAGCGTAGACCTTCCCCGATTGGAGGCCCACATACACTCGATGTTCATCACAGGCTGTGGGGCTGGTCGGAAGCGCTGGTAGTTCGGCGACCCAGATCGGTCGCCCACTCCGCCTATCGAGTGAATAGAGTTTGTTGGAATTGGTGACGAACAGAGAGGTCGAGTTGACCGAGGCCGGCCAGGCGACTCCCGTCGGGCGGTCGAGATGGGCCGTCCACAAGAACTGTCCCGACTCAGCGTCGTACACGCAGATGTTCCCAAAGTTAGTCTGCGTGCAGAGCAGGGCTCCGGCCAGATTGATCGACAATAGGCGCTCACTGCCCCTGAGCGGCACGGTCACCATCCACTGACGCTCCAAGCCGACGCGTGAAAGTGCCGATCGCGTGGGGAGCAAATGGCTGGTGTATGGAAGCTGAGCCCGCGCCGGGCCAGTCGCCAGGAGGACCAACGTGCAAGCGAACGCAAGGCGACGGAGCATGGCCCGTTCCTTTCTCAATCCCAGGAGGCGCCCTCCTGGCGCGGTGTGATACACGATGACTAAGCTCACCTTCCATCCCTAGCCGACGCAATCTGTCTCGTCAAGCTGGGCGGACGGGGAAATGTTGGAAATCTTCCCGATCTTGAGCAAAACCGGACGAGATTTCCGTCGCTGGCCGAGATATGCGCTGACACGGCGTGCCTTGACGCTCAAGGGCTAGCAATTCATCATTCGTCATGCACTGAGCGATGTCAACTCGTGGCATTGTACGGTGATGTGGCTCTGCGCGGGGGATGCCGCGCGTCCAGGCTCGCATGATCCGGCCTGGCGCCAACGTTGCGTTCACACGGTCGGCAGTCGCCGAGAACGATGGCGCCAAGAGCGCTATCCCCAGGTCCAATTCCACGTTGAGTCGTCCGCTGGCAGCGCGACGGACCAATTCAGCCGGCTCGCGCGACGATCGTGTTGTGGTGGAGGCGTGTCGGGTGCAGACTGCCAATCGCCAAGAGCGACCAAGCCGGGACAGGTGATCGCGACATCGAGGGTGATCGGGCGGATCAGAGACGCTTTGAGACTGAGATGATAAACGCTACCTCCGATCGGGCGTTCCAGTCGGAACGAGATCTCGCCGCACTCGAACGTTTGCGTGAGGCCCACGTGGGGCCAAGCACTTGGGAGCACCGGGTTCAGCGTGAGACGCCGGTCGGGAACGTCGTATTCGACCCCCGTAAAGTCGAGCAACGTCTCGACCAACATGGTGTGCAACTCCCACACTCCCGACGTCGCGCCACTGGCGGTGCGGGCGGGTTCGCTCCCTCGTAAGACGGGACGGAGCCCCAGCCCGAGCGGAAACAGCCGTGCAAGGATGCTGTCGAGGATCGCGAGCGCTCGGTTCCAGTGCCGCACTTGGCCCGTTTCCTGGCCGAGCTGGATCAAGTAGCGTGCCATCCACAGGCTGGCGAGACTGGAGACATCCTGACTGTGCGAGTCGCCGGGAGAGCAATACCGGGCGGATCGTGAGCCGGAATCCGTGGACCAGCGAGAAAGCAGGTTGGGGTCGCCGCCAATGGGATTGTTCCGCAGAATCGCTTCCGCTGAGCGCACGAGTCGAGGATCGGCAGCCGAAAGAAGCCCAAACGGAACCGCCGCGCCCAGCAAGCTGATGTCCAGCGCGGCAGAGCGATCGATCAGAAGTTGTGCGTGGTCAGTCCAGACGCCGCGTAATGTGGAAAGACGTCGGGCGTCGAGGAAACGGCTGCTGTCCGGATCGACGAGGCCCAACTGCGATCCGTCCGAGCCGCCTCGCGCATCCCCGAGGATGCCACTCTGCCAAATTCGCTCGGCCAGTGCCGCCCAACGGACGGCCGCCTCGTCTCTACCGACTAGATGCGCGAGCCGCGCGGCCGAGCGTAACCCGGCGACGGCACTGGCGTTCGAATAAAAGAAGGCACCGTACTGGTTGTCCCAAATGCCGGCGGACGAGACCAGGCTCAGCTCCTCGATCCAGCGCAGGCCAGGATGCCCGGACTCGCCCGCCGAGACTGCGGCGGCCTGCTCGATCGTCGCCCAGTTTGCGGACACCAGGTCCAGATCGCCCGTCCGGCGATAATGTCGCTCCAGGGCCCAAGGCGTCATCGCGGATGGGTCCAGGGCCGGGGTCTCCCATTCGGGCTCACCGTCAATCGTGTATTTCTGAAACCAGTAGAGGTAAGGACGTCCTTGAATGCGCGCTCGACTCAGCCACTGCAATGCGCTGCGCGCGACTTCGGGATGTCCGAGCCGCTCGAACGCACCCGCTGCCCAGATCGCGTCGCGAGGCCAGCAGTACGCGCTCAAGCCGCGGTCGAAGCCCGACGCAATCGCGCCCCACTGCGCGTCGGCATGCATCGCGGCGGCCAGGGCCGATCGCCGCATGCTCACCACGTACGTCGGCTTGGGAAAATGAAGGTTGGGTAACGGCTCGACAAAGGCGTCCCACTCCTGCGCGGTGGCCTGTTCAACCTCGTCGAGGTCCGTGCTGCGAAACCACGCCAGCGCGGGTCGCAGCCAGTGCTCGAACGTACCCGGATCGCCGCGCCAGCCCGTAAATGCGCCGCTGATGAGGAGATCGACGCTCACGGAATCTCCGGCCGGCAAATCGAGCCACCGCAACAGGATCGCTTCGTTCGGACCGGTTGGCTCGCAATGCACCTCGCCCCGGCCATCGAGCGCCAGCGCGAATTCGACCGTGGCGTCCCGTGCGAGCTTGCGATTGGCGTGTCCGTGTCCTCGATTCGTGGCGAGGATCGTGCGGTCGCCGTCGTGCCAGCTCAATCCAGGCTCGCCGATGCCTCCGTTGACCTCGGCCTGGATGTAGACGCCGAACAGCGCATGGTAGGTTTCGGTACCGTCGTTCTTGATCCGAAAGCGCTTGATGTACTGCCCCGGCGACTCGGTCCCGCCGGTCGTCCGCGGAAGGCTGGGCCCCATTGCCACAAGGTCGGTGACCATGACCCGAATGGGACCGCCGCGCCAGTTCAGTTCGGTGACGAGAAGGTTGGTGGCCCCGAGATAGTGTTGAAAGGGCTCCCACGATAACCGTTCGGTAAACCAGTCGAGCCGCCGTCCTAACGCGAGCCCCCCGGCGATCGCGCGAAAGTGGGACCGGCTCTGGGGCAGTTCCCCTTCGGCCGGCCGAACGTCGGAATGGAGGCCGACCGTGGGGAAGTACACGTCGTAGGTCGAGCCTCGGGCATCGACGCGTACGGTCATCATGCGGTTGCCGACGAGCCCTTCCGGACTGAACGAGACGATCTCGGCAGATTCCGTCCGATCAGGAAGATTCGGTCGGACAATCGTGTCCTGATACGGGCTGTAGACCGGCTCGCCGCCTTCGTGCCGAGCCACCGCGCGGTAATGCAGGCGCGCTCCCACAGCCTGATGTGGGATCGGGACGTGCCAGAGACTGTTGACCCCCTTGTTCTCGAGCCAGTAGCCCGGCAGTGGACCAATCGCGACATCGTCGGCTGAAATCTCTAACCAAACGGTTTGATTCGCCTCGATGGGATGGGTGCCGATCACCACGGACGACCACATTCCGGCCCGCACGGGTCCTCCGTGCCTGCCTTTCGCCGCAGTTTCGATCCAGGTCGACAGCATAGCCCGACACCTCGCCCCGCGCCCTCCTCCGCCCGGTGCGCGGAGTGCGACCGCTCGAATCTTCGAGAATTCGTGGGTGCTTGATTCTGAGCGCTCAATAGGTTCGCGCCAAGGGGCGGGTGGTGGACGATTCCGGTTTGTGCACTTGGCAACTTCAAACCACCTTGGTAACGTGCTCGTCATTGGCTCGTCGGTGGGCCACCCCTAAAACGTTTGATAGATTTTCATGTTTTGGCCATCGTAGCCGATGAGGTCCGCGTGTATTCGTGTCTCAGCCCGAGAGCCCTGGGTCTGACGTTATCGGCCGAACAAACGATCGCGCTCGCCGCGTCGAACGGTTTCGCGGCGGTTGAGTTGCTGGTACGCGATCTCGTCCTCGAGGGCGCGGACCTGCCGGGACTTCGAGCTCGGATGGAGGATGTGGGCATTCACGGCGCTGTCTGGCCGCTGCCGGTTGATTGGCGGGGAGATGAGAGTCGATTTGCGCATGATCTCGCGCAACTTGACGAACTCGCGGATGCAGCGGCGAGCCTGGGCCTTACGCGGACGGGTACCTGGATCATGCCCGAGGTCGTGGCGACTTCAGATCGCCGGGCCGACTTCCGCACGGAATGGACCGAAACTTTCGACCTGCATGTCACGCGACTGAGCGCGATCGGACGTGTGCTGCAACGGCACGGCATCCGGCTGGGACTCGAGGTGATTGGAGTCGAGTCCTCGCGGACGGGGCGCAGCGTCCCGTTTATCTGCCGGCTTGCAGATGTTGACGGTCTACTCGAAGCATTGCGGGGTCAGTGCCCCGATGTCGGAATCCTACTTGATCCTTTCCATCTCTTTGCCGCAGGGGAGGAGTGGGAGGCGGGATTATGGTGGGGAGTCGATTCGATCATCGCCGTCCATCTGGCGGATCTGCCAGCGGGATCGATTTGCAATCGTCGATCGATGAAAGACCGTGAACGGGGATTGCCCGGTGACCACGGCGCGATCGATGCGCAGGGCTTACTTCGGGAGCTAGCGGGTCGAGGCTATGAGGGACCCGTAATCGCCGAGCCCTTCGCAGGTTGTTCGTCGCTTTCCGGAATGGATCCGGCGACATCCATAAGGCGCGTCGCAGCAGCGCTGCAATCCGTGTGGCCCAACATCCGTCAGCCAGCGACGCCGCGCGAGTCAACTCAATGGACCGGAAGAGCGCGGTCGTCGACCGAGTTCGTCGGGACGCGCGGTGCAATCTCTTCCCGATAGACCGACACATCCTGTGGGGCTTCGATGCCGATTCGAATCTGGTTTCGGTCGATCTTGACCACGGTCACCACAATCTTGTCGCCGATGACGATTTTCTCTCCCAGCTTCCTGCTCAAGACCAGCATCGAACTCTCCTGAATTAGAGTGAAACTCCGGTTGTCGACTCCTCGTGGCGGCCATCGCCGACTGAAGGACGTCTCTCCCTACTATTCGCATTCTGCGTACCGAAGGCGACAGATGGTCCTCAATTCGGGTCGATCGAGCATACGGCGCAAGCATTTACGCTGATCACATCGCTGCCCGTCTCGGGATCGATTCGCACCATTCCTGGCAACATTCCCGCCCGTTCCTCACTCCAAAACTATGAAATGGGAGGTGCGGTTTCCACTTGGGACAGCAAAAGTGTCCGGCGGGGGCGAACGGAAGCCCGGGTTCCGAGTCGAAGTGGGATGGGGAGTGCGCAGCGATGCTTGTGCGCTCGTTGAAGCCGTTCAACGAGTCCTCGGCTCAACACGCAGGGGACGAAAACCGACCGCGTCTGCGGCGACGCAGTAATAGCGTACTCCGCCAACGTTCCCTTGAACGGTTCGAGACCACTGCCCCTGAGCATGCAGGTGGCCATAGAGACAGACCGTCGTGCGTGCCTTCACGATGAACTCGACCCCGGGACCAGGACGTCCGTGCTGGTCAAAAGGGGGGAAATGCCACAGGACGTACAGCGGCTCATCACGCACGCGAAGCGACTGCGCCGCCGCGAGAGCTTGCTCGAGTTCGGCGACGGCACGTGATTGGGCCTCACTCTGTTCCGTCGTCGGATCATCCGCGAGCGCCGGTGCGCCGAGACTACCGCAGATCACGAGACCGTGCGTCGCGACTGCGTCGCCGCACACGGCCAGCTCGCTCGGCCGGAGCATCGGCCGAATATTCTCGACACCATTCCACCACACGTCGTGATTCCCGGGGGCGAGGACTTTCGTTCCGGGAAGACGATCGATCCAGGCCAGGTCCGCCTGCAAATCGCGGTGGTTGCGTGCCATCGAGATATCGCCGGGGATCAAAACGAGATCGTCAGGCTGGACAATGGACCGCCACTCGCGCTCGATTTTCGAGGCGTGATCGCGCCAACGCGCTGCGTACCGCTCCCGTCGCTCGGGCCGCGCGAACGAAAGATGCAAATCCGCGATCGCCCAGACACTCATGTTCCTGTCGTCACCAAGATCCTGGTCGATAAAGGCCAGCACTTTCACCAACAAAGGGGTTCGTTCTGCGTTCCTCCCCAACGGTTGTGGGTGGGCCGTGGCCTGGGAGGATGAGCGTGTCGTTCGGGAGAGTGAACAACTTGGAACGGATCCCCTCGAGAAGCGCCCTCGGGTTGTCGCCCGGCTTGTCGGTCCGTCCCACTCCACCTGCGAAGAGCACGTCGCCGCCGAGCACAAATGGCGGCTCAAATTCATCGGCGATGAATACGACCGAGCCGGGGCTATGACCGGGAATTTCTCGAACGAGGAACAAAAACCCAGCGGCTTCGAGCCGCTCGCCGTCATCAACCAGGCGGTCAGCGGGCGGGCTGGTCAGCGGCATGCCGAACACCGCGCTCAGGTTGGCGAAGGCATCCGTCAACAAGAATGCTTCGTTTCGCCCGATAATGAGCGGCACGTCGGGCGCCGCTTCCTTGAGGGCTCGGTTCCCCACAATGTGATCCGCATGTCCGTGTGTGTTAAGGATCGCCGCGATACGCCGATTTTTACGTTTGAGCAAATCAACGATCGTTTCGGTGTCAAACCCTGGGTCCACAACCACCGCATCATCACGGCCCTGCCGCCAGACGACATACGCAATCTGTGCAAACTCTGGCGATTCGATTGCCGCGATGGAGTAGGGGGGCGACGGCGCGGACGTCTGATCGCGATCCGAATTCATCAGCGGACTCCGTTGTAATTCCGACCTACCCCCTTGAAGAAACGACAATCCGGTCGCGCGACGAGGATCCCAATCGTGGAAAATATTGCAAAAAAACCTCGTCAACTTCGACGGCTGCCGCAGAAACCGCGCAAAATCCGTCTGGCTCGATTCTTGCATGTTAAGCTATCGATAGGGGGAAAACTACCTGAAACCCGTGGTCTCCGGCACCTCATCGAAGCCCTGATTCAGGTTCATCCCTTCGCTCTCGCTTCCCAATTTCGCACCTTGCCTGATTTCAGAACGCAGTACTCTGGCGTGCCGCCAGTGATGAAGGATATTCCATGTCCACGATTCGACCCCGCCGAGGATCAGCGCTCACGAGGGATCGAGCCGGACGAGTTCGTGTATTTGCCCTGCTGGCCACGTTGGGACTTCTCCTCAGCGCAGCGGGCGAACGAGTCGTCAGGGGGGCGGGAGACCCCGCGGATACGCAATACTATTCGACAGCGATCCCTCCTAAGACCTACGAGGGTCCTCGCCCCATTCTCCTGGCATTCGGCGAGGCGGCGCCATCCGCCCTCGCCGAGCCCGTGGGATTGGGTATCAAGCCGTCCGCAGCCCCGGTCGCACCAGTCGCAGAGCGTAAGCTTCCGGAAGAACCACCCCGGATTGCGAGCGTCGCGAACACGCCTCCGCACTCGCTCACCCCGCCCGAGTCGCCGAGTCGACCGGCCCCGTCGGCCTCGATCGCCGCGCCACAGCCCAGCACGCCCAAGGCGCCCGACGTTGCAGATTCGATCGCGCTGGCCAAAAAGACGATTCTCGAGTGCCAGGAGCGCTATCAGAACATCCACGATTATTCGTGCACGTTCCACAAACGCGAGCGTATTGGCGGCAAGCTCTCCGCGCAGCACACGATGGAGATGAAGTCACGCACACGGCCCGCGAGTTTCTACTTCAAGTTCGTGACCCCCAACAAGGGGCGTGAGGCCATCTACGTTGAGGGGCGTCACGGCGGCAAAGTGCTCGCGCACGACGTTGGGTTCGGCAAACTCCTCGCCGGCACCATGCGGCTCGACCCGCGCGGATCGATGGCGATGGAAGACAATTTGCACCCAATCACTGAGGCAGGAATCGGCGGTCTCATCGACACCATCGCCAAGGCCTGGGCCATGGAACTGTCGCCCGCCGAGTCGGTCATCAACTTTCACCCAAATCTTCGAGTCGGCCCGCACGCCTGCACGATGATCGAATCGATTCATCCGCGCAAGCACGCGAGCTTCCGTTATTATGCCGTAAAGGTGTATATCGACACGGAACATGGGCTTCCGATCCGGTTCGAATCGTACGATTGGCCGAAGCATCATGGGGCCGCTCCCGAACTCGTCGAAGAGTACACCTACCTGAATTTGCGGACGAATATCGGACTGCACGAGCGTGACTTCGATGCTTCGAACCCGCAGTATGCATTTGGCCGCTTTTGATGCCAGCTTATCCCTCCGGTTCCGTGGCTCGACCGGGGCCACGGAACCATCCGCCTGTCGCGAGACGACCGCGAGAGCCCGCCCCGCGCGACCGTCCCATCAGCCTGCGTCCAATGAGGCATTTGTGAAGGCCAGCCCCTACAATCCTCACGATCCCACCCGTTGCATCCGATACCTGTAGGTGGCGATATTGAGGATGCCAGCGGAGAGGGGTCGAATGGCAGTGTACTTCCCGAGGAATTCGTCGAGGATCGACGTAAGCCGGACGGGGTACCTGGGGCGCTGGGAAGCGACCTTGGCAGGAGTGGGGGGCTTCGCTAGAATCCGACTCGCGTCCGGGGCACAGGATCGTGCCCGATCGATCGGACACGAAGGATCATGGCGGACGCATCCTTCCCATCTTTTCCGCTCAAGTCGGATGTTGCGGGGCTGAACTGATTTCGCCGGCCGCCCTCGCCGCGGGGGATGGTCTCTGTTCGTCTCAACCGTTCCATGGAAGGAGTGGCTCGATGAGCACGGTCCCGACCACCAAGGCTCAGGTCCGCGTCCATATTCGCTGGATGATTCGCCGTGACATGCCGGAAGTCTTGGCCATCGAGCACGCCAGTTTTGAGTTCCCGTGGTGCGAGGAAGAGTTCCTCCGTGTACTCCGCCAGCGCAACTGTATCGGCATGGTCGCCGAGTACGGGGAACGGGTCGTCGGCTTCATGATCTACGAATTGCACAAGAATAAACTTCACGTTCTCAACTTCGCCACTCATCCTGAATTTCGCCGCCAAGGG